>NZ_FOJQ01000018.1 GCF_900111795.1 Anoxybacillus pushchinoensis
TGATGTGCTCGCATTGTATCATGATCATGCGACATGCGAACAGTTTCATAGCGAACTGAAAAGCGACTTAGATTTAGAGCGACTTCCATCTGGGAAGATGAAAACGAATGCGCTCGTGTTAGTCATGGGAGCATTCGTGTACAACCTTCTTCGTCTGATTGGACAAGATCTATTAAGCGATCCGAGACATCCATTACATCATAAAGTGAAACGCCGCCGCATCAAGACGATCATTCAGACGGTGATCACGATGGCAGGGCGACTCGTCCGCCGATCACGACAGATCTGGATGAAACTGACGCGAAGGAGTGGCTATAGCGAGCCCCTACTGAACGTCTATCAGAAATGGAGAGAGGCAAGATAACGAACGAATGTTCGAGCGCTGATGTCCAACGTCACTCCCTGGGCTTTTTTGTCTATTTTTTGGTTCGTATACCTAAAAAAGAGATTTGTTCCATTTTCGGAAATAGAGATGACATAGGTCATAAGCATAAAAAGGGTTTTATGGATTATCAATCCATAAAAATTACAACAAAATCAAAGTCGATTTCAATTCATCACGGATTCAGGGTCTATGTTTTTATGGATATTATTGGTTAATCAACACACGTGTTTTAAACGCATCTTTCTAACTTTCTCTAGTTGGAGGCTGAATAGTTGCTGTCTCTCTTTATATTTGCAAATAATCGACTAAGTTTTTACATATCGTGTATACTGTTAACAGGTCATATTTCTTCCCCAGCTTTGGTGTCCAATACCGCCCATGAGCCAACCAATGGCGCAATTGCAGTGCGCCTTTATAATCGCTAATATATTTTTTCGCCTGTGGATATTGCTCTTTCCAGCTTTCGAGAATATCTTCATCGAGAGAAGCGCGTTCTGCTTTGTCTTTGTAAATACATCGGAATATTCTGCTAAGGTTATCTTTTTTACGATTATATACTCTTGTTAGATAGTCTATTCTCAGTTTTGCTTCCACAGCGGCCAATAAGTCTAAACACGTTAGATTTTCCAGCTCCTTAATTTTATCTTTAAAATATTGATCCAATTTCTCCGGTGTAAAACCGATGAATTCTTCGGGTATTTCTAGCCCTTTTTTGATATTTTCTTTGTATTTTAAAAGTGCGCTTTTACATAGATTATAAAAATTCACAATATCTTCAAGGCTTTTATTCTCCCCCGAAAATGTGATGCGTCTCTTCACTCGGCAATAACTCCTAACAAGGCATCAGAAAAGGAATCTTTGTTCAAGTCAATAAATTTTATGTTTGGGGGAGGAGTCGCAATTTTCCAAGCATATTCGGGATTTTTCGTTTCACGAATTTTTTCTAAACCTTTTGACAGTCCATCGCCAAAATGAACCATAATTTTTGGTGATTCTGCTTCTTTATCCACTAATAAAAACATAATATTTCCATTTTTACCAATCATGTCTATTCTTCCCATGGCGCCTATAATATTTTTTCCAATTGGCTCTATTACTACTTGTTGATCAGGAAAGTTTACATATAATTTCCTTGTCGTATATTCGCCAAGGTATTCTTCATATTTCTTAACTTCTTCCCATTCAAAAGATAACAGTCCCTTTTCCTGAAGTGGTGTAAGGAACGATTGAATTTGCTTATAAAATGTTGTAATTTCCATTAGCCATTGCTGTTTTTTCTGTTCCCAGTCAATTTTATTTTTTTCGGTTTGTTCCTTTTTCTTTGTTAAAAATTCCTCTAAATTCTCCATTCCCATTTACAATCTCTCCTTTATACAATATTTGTATTCTTATTATATCTTATTTGGCGGCTAACGGGTAGATGCGTTAGAAATGATGGTGAAACAACCGATATATGAAAAATTTCTGTGGCAATCATTAACTTATTCCCCTGTTATGTACTTAAGATGGTAGGAGGGGTACGAAAATTTACTGATTACTTGTGGATACTGTTTAAAATTTTTGTTCAATATCGAACAGAACCCTAATCGGGAAAGAAAAAAGGCAGGGAGTTTTTAGAGTAGTTTGTTTTTAACTGGGCATTGACGTTAAGTTTACTCATACTGCCTGTCATCTGTTGCTTTATATATGTAAAGGCGATTAGTGATAAAATGGAATAAAAAGAGATGGAGGGAAACAAATGAAATGGTCAGAGTTACGTAAGCAATGTCCGAATCAATTTGTTTTGGTGGAGGCTATTTCGGCTTATTCGCAAAATGGCAAACGGATCATTGAGGAAATGGAAGTGATCGATCAGTATCATAGTGCGTCCGATGCATGGAATGGTTATAAGCAACAGCACAAAACTTTTCCGGAGAAAGAATTATATATTTTTCATACAAGTAAAGAAGAAATAGAGGTAGAAGAACAATATTTTATAGGAATTCGGGGGAGAGTATGAATATAAGAATAGAAAATGGATTGCCTATTGTTTCCGTTGAAATAAAGCGTGGTGAAAAAGCTGTTCTTTTAACGGATGTGTTATTGGACACAGGGTGCGCTACGACCATTTTTGATACGGATGCACTCGCACAAATTGGTATCGAATTAGATGGTACCGTCAAGAATTTTGTGTAATGTAAGATAGCAAAAAGTTGAAGAGATTATGTACCAATGTCATTGCCATAAACCAATAGCTGTCAGGCCGCATTGGTACTACTGAAGGAGGTGGCGAAATGATCATCCTAAAACAAGGCAATCTCTTGGAAGATGAAGCAGAAGCTTTGGTGAATACGGTCAATTGTGTCGGAGTGATGGGGAAAGGAATTGCACTGCAATTTAAGCAAGCTTATCCAGAAATGTTTTCGGAGTATGAAAAGGCTTGCCGCCGCAAGGAAGTGCAGCCAGGCAAAATGCATGTCGTTTCCACTAAATCATTATTGAACCCAAAATATATTATTAATTTTCCCACAAAGCGCCATTGGAAAAATAAATCCCGGATGGAAGATATAGAATTAGGGTTAGTGGATTTAGTAAAGGTGGTTAAGGAACTTAATATAAAATCAATTGCGATTCCACCGCTTGGGTGTGGAAATGGCGGATTAAAATGGGCTGAAGTACGTCCTAAAATTGAAGCGGCTTTTAAGCATTTAAAAGAGGTGGAAGTACATTTATACGAGCCTGCAGGAAGCCCTAAACCCGATCAAATAAAGATACGTACGGAAAAACCGAAAATGACAAGATCTAGAGCATTATTTCTTATGCTAATGAATGATTACTCCATTCCAGGTTATCGGCTATCTTTGCTTGAAGTGCAAAAGCTAGCGTATTTTCTCCAAGCAGTAGGGGAACCCCTTAAACTAAGATTTGAAAAAAGCAAATATGGTCCATATGCAGACAATTTAAATCATGTATTATTGCGCTTAGATGGCCATTTTATTCGTGGTTTTGGCGATCGCAGCAGAGATACAGAAATTTACTTAATACCAGATGCAGTCCAAAAAGCGGAGCAGTATTTGATGGACGATTCCGAAGCCTATAAGCACTTAAAAAGAGTAAGGGATATTATTCAAGGGTTTGAAACTCCATATGGGCTAGAATTGCTTTCAACTGTACATTGGGTTGTTAAGGAAAATCCAGATATAAAAGATGATATTCAGTCAATCGTTGAAGAAATTCACAATTGGAACGAACGGAAACGGAAGATATTTAAAGAGAAGCATATTACAAAAGCTTGGCAACATTTGAAAGAAGTAGGGATGCTTAATTAACAAAAATGCTTGTATTACGTTTCATTCAAATTTGAAAATGGGGCTTTTGGTGACAGTATAAACTTTAATTACCTGTAATATTGTTAATTAACTGCATGCTCAACAACAAGGCATTAGCTTGGCTAGTGCCTCTTTTTATGTCGATTAATAGGATTAATTTTTTATTTCGCTGTTTCACTCTCGTTTGTTTATGTACGAAATGACTTCATATTTTTCTTTTCTAACCGATATAAACAGTAGAAACGTATATGTCAAAGGGGCGAACGGTGATGATTGAACGTATTTCTTCTTCTCTTTCTTCCACATATATGTATGAAAAAACGACAGAGCGTCCAGCAGAGCAGCAAAAACAAGAGCAAACCACTGTACAGCAAATGAACGCAAAACAAGAAGAAGAGCGTACTTCAAAAGAAATTTCAAAAGAAAAACTTGAAGAAATCGTCAAAGGAATGAATGAATTTTTACAGCCGAGCCATACGTCGCTAAAATTTGCGGTACATGAAGATTTAAAAGAGTATTATATTCAACTAATCGATGATCGAACGAAGGAAGTTGTGCGCGAAATTCCGCCGAAAAAATTGCTAGATATGTACGCGGCGATGATGAAGTTTGTCGGGTTAATCGTTGACCGAAAAATTTAGGAGGTGGTAAGTTATGAGCATGATGCGAATTGGTGGATTGGCAAGCGGAATGGATATCGATCAAATTGTGCGGGATTTAATGAAAGTCGAGCGTGCGCCAATTGATAAATTAAAACAAAAAAAGCAATTGCTTGAATGGCAGCGCGATGCATATCGCGATATGAACCGGTTGTTGAATGATTTAGACCGCATGATTTTTGATGTCGTTATGCGCCAAAGTACGTTTTTACAGAAAAAAGTGACGAGCTCAAACGAAAATATCGTCACTGCTACAAGCACGCCGAGCGCGTCAAATCAAACAGTTGAGATTAGCAACATTACGCAACTTGCAACCGCAGCAAGATGGACATCGGGAGCAATTGAAAAAACAGGGGGTGGAGCAGTAGACGTAAATGCTTCACTTGCCAGTCAGTTTGGTGAAAGTAACGTACCGAACTCCTTAGAGTTTCAAGTGACAAAACCGGGAAGTACGACGCCAGAAACCGTCAGCATTTCAATCGATCCGAATACAGATACGTTAAATACGCTTATTAATAAATTAAACAGCAACGCGACGTTAGGCGTTCGTGCGTTTTACGATGATTTTACACAGAAAATGGTTATTACTAAAAATCAAACGGGTAGCGGATCTTCTATTGAAGTTACAAGCGGTGCAGAACTTTTCACTAAATTAGGATTTAACCTAGATATACAGGTTGATTCAAGTGATCCATCAAATAAAATCACAAAAACGTTTTTACAACAAGATCCAGGAACAGGACAAAACGCCAAATTTACAATTAACGGTCTTACGACAGAGCGTCCGTCGAACACGTTTACGATTAACGGTATGACGTATACGTTGAAAAACACGCATACCGGGACGGTAACGATTTCATCAACAACAAATACGGATGCGATTTTTAACTCGATTAAATCGTTCGTTGATAAATATAATGAAACGATTGATGAGATCAATAAAAAGTTAAAAGAAACTCGTTATCGTGATTATCAGCCGTTGACGGATGAGCAGCGTGAGCAGTTGACGGAAAAGCAGGCGGAGAAGTGGGAAGAGAAAGCGAGAAGCGGCATTTTGCGCGGCGACTCGATTTTGTCAAACGCCCTTTCTAACATGCGCCAAGCGTTGTATCGAAAAGTCGAAGCCGCGTCAGAAGGGTTTCAACAGCTTGCCCAAATCGGCATCACGACGACAGCAAACTATTTAGAAGGCGGAAAGCTCATTATTGACGAAGCCAAGTTAAAACAAAAAATTGAAGAAAATCCAGAAGCGGTGTATCGTCTCTTTAGCAACAATGGCGAAGGAGCGAACAAAGGCATCGTTTTGCAACTGCGCGATGAAATAAAAAAGACGATCAAAAGCATTGAGGATAAAGCAGGAAATACGTTCAAAGTTGCGAATCAATATGTCATTGGAAAAAGCATTCGCGATCTTGATACGCGCATTAGTGCGGCGGAAGATCGATTAAAACGAGTAGAAGACCGTTACTGGAAGCAGTTTTCCGCGATGGAAAAAGCGGTGCAACGGGCAAACTGGCAAAGCATGTATCTTATGAACGCTTTTGGCGGCTGGGTATAATCATTTAGGAGGTTGAACAGATGAACCCATATCAGTCCTATCAAACAAACGCGGTGCAAACAGCGTCGCCGGGAGAGTTAACGCTTATGCTTTACAACGGTTGTTTGAAATTTATTGCACAAGCGAAAAAGGCGATTGAAGAGAAAAATATTGAAGCGCGCAATACGAACTTGTTGAAAGCGCAAAAAATTATTCAAGAGCTGATGGTGACGCTCAATATGGAATATGAGGTCGCGAAGTCGATGATGACGATGTACGACTATATGTATCGTCGACTTGTAGAAGCAAACATTAAAAGCGACATCACGATTTTAGAGGAAGTAGAAGGGTACGTGAAAGAATTTCGCGATACGTGGAAGCAAGTCATTCAAATCAATCGTCAACGTCAATATGCGCAAGGTGGACAAGCGTGATGAGCGTTGTTTTTACGCTGTTGGAAGCGACGAGGCAGCTTGCGAATGTGTTGCGAGAGCCTGTATCGAAGGAGAAACGCGATGAGGTGATCGCGCGGATTGAGCAGTTGCTTGAGGAGAGGGAGCGGTTGCTTGCGAAGCTCCCTTCTTCTTTGACAGCGGAAGAGCGGAAGATGGGGCAAGAAATATTAGCATTGAATGCCGAGATTGATGAAAAGTTACAGCAATTGAAGCAGCAAATTCAGTTCGACTTAAAGCAAACGAAAAAAACGAAAACGGTTGTCAAACATTATAACCATCCATATGAACCACTGTCTATTGATGGCATGTTTTATGATAAGAAAAGGTAGGTATGAAAATGGTGAAATTATCGCATGAACAATTAGCAGTTATCCAACAGTACGTGGCGCTTTTAGAGACGATTGAAGAAGGATTTGCGTATGTATGTGAAAGTTTTACGAACTATGAGCGAACGCAAGGAGATGTTGTGCTTGCGGATATTTTTATGGCGTTCGGTCAAATTGATGAGACGAATCGGAGTTCGCTCGCACGTTTTTTTGCGGATGATCGCGCGGTGTTAGAGGAAATTGCTCGTTTTTCTGCGGTAGCCGATGAGGCGTGGAAATTAGACGGAAAGCTACATGATCCAAATGCGAAGCAACAAATTGTCGAGAAGCATGTAGCACCAGCATTTGAAGCGTGGAAAGTAAGTGTGATGCAACATCTTCGTCCGTATGTGGAGCAATAATAAAAAGGTGCGAGCGAATCGCACCTTCTATCGTTTAAAACGCCTCTGTAATTGTAATGTTTACTTCTTTTCGTAAGTCAATTTCAAACGGTGATTTCAGCATTTCACCGTTTGGATTTTGTAAAATGCGAATGACCGGACGAAGCGGATATTCAGGGAAAATTTTTGAGACGACACCGCGATATCCTGTGTTTAATACGATGTTTGTGCCGACCGGATAAATAGCAACATACTTTAAAAACGTTTTAATGAGTTCATAATCAAACAACGTGTTGCCTGTTGCGCATAAATATTCAGCTGCTTCATGTGGCGAATGCCGTTTTCGCGCAGTCCACGAATGTATGAGTCGGTGAGTTTTACCCCTTTCGCAAGCAAAACAGCTCCGTTTGGTCCATAAATGTCGACAGCGAGCACATCGCCGCTTTTTGCTTCAAACATGTGCACTTTTCGCATGCGATAACACCTCAGTGAAAAAATAGGAACGCTTTTCATCATCTATAAATTATAGCATAATTATCCATTGTTTTGTTCATCATTTTTTCACAAAAAATGTGACGATTGAGAAGGAGTTTTGTAGGGAATTGTAGAAATAAGTAAACAACCTTTCATAAAAGGAGGAACAGCGTATGAAGTACAACATTCGCGGAGAAAACATCGAGGTTACACAAGCGATTCGAGAGTATGTCGAGAAAAAAATCGGGAAATTAGAACGCTATTTTGAATCAATGGAAGGAGTAACGGTTCACGTTAATTTAAAAGTATATAACGATAAACAGGCGAAAATTGAAGTAACGATCCCAATGCCACAAATTGTATTGCGTGCCGAAGAGCGCCATAACGATATGTATGCGGCAATCGATTTGGTCGTTGATAAACTTGAACGCCAAATTCGTAAACATAAAACAAAAGTAAATCGAAAAATGCGCGAAAAAGAAGCAAATGGTGTGACTCTCACAATAACACCTCCCGTGGCAACAGAAGAGCATGAGGAAGAAGAATTTGAAATTGTGCGTACGAAACGTTTTAGCTTAAAGCCGATGGATAGCGAAGAAGCGATCTTACAAATGAATATGCTTGGCCATAACTTTTACGTCTTTATTAACGCAGAAACGAACCGTACAAACGTTGTGTACAAACGGAAAGACGGCAAATACGGCTTAATTGAAGCGAACTAATCCTATCACTCTCTGTCGAATGAAGACAGGGGGTGGTATAATGTGAAAGGAGGTGAAAAAAGGATGGAAGCGATTTTACGTGAAATTTTAGGAAAGTTGACGAATATCGAAAGTAACTTTCTACAGTTTCAACAAGAAGTGCGTGACCAATTTGCTCGAATTGACGAACGATTCGCACAGATAGATAGACGATTCGCACAAATGGAAGCGCGATTTGCCCAGATTGACGAACGGTTCGCGCAAATTGATGAACGGTTCGCACAAATGGAAGCGCGATTTGCTAACATGGAAGCTCGTTTAACCGCACTTGAACAAGAGATGAAAGAGGTAAACACGCGCATTAGTCGTCTCGAAGAAGAAATGTGTGATGTCAAAAAACGTCTGGAACATGTCGAGATGCAACTAAGCGACGTAAAAGAAACAGTGCATCGTTTAGAAATTCAACTAGCTAACGATGTACAAACATTACTGCGACATATTTATAAAAAAATTGATGAAAAAGGCTATGAAATTTATGCTCTCAACAAACGACTTCACCATGTCGAAGCAACGATCGAACAACTTCAATCACCTCAACGATAACATCTCCCCAGCGTCCCCTACGCTGGCTTTTTCTTTTCTTCCGTATGAGTTGTCACCTTTTCCTGTAAATGATATCATGTAGATTAGTGATTCTATAATTAAGGAGCGTTTTCATATGCTTGGAATGTTGAAAAAAGTGTTTGATCCAAATAAACGGCAAATTGCGCGATTAGAAAAAATCGCAAATGAAATTGATGCGCTCGGTCCACAAATGGCGCAGCTTTCTGATGAACAATTGCGCCAAAAAACAGACGAATTTAAAGCTCGACTTGAAAAAGGAGAGACGGTTGATGATTTGCTTGTCGAAGCGTTTGCGGTCGTTCGTGAAGCTGCAAAACGCGTACTCGGCATGTATCCGTATAAAGTGCAATTGATGGGGGGCATCGCCCTTCATGAAGGCAACATTGCTGAAATGAAAACAGGGGAAGGAAAAACGTTAACGGCGACGATGCCGGTATATTTAAACGCGCTAACTGGAAAAGGCGTTCATGTCGTAACGGTCAACGAATATTTAGCGAGCCGTGATGCGACTGAAATGGGAAAGTTATATCAGTTTTTAGGTTTATCTGTCGGCCTCAATTTAAGCAATATGTCGCGTGAAGAAAAACAAGCGGCTTACCATGCCGATATTACATACGGAACGAACAACGAGTTTGGGTTCGACTATTTGCGCGATAACATGGTGCTATATAAAGAACATATGGTTCAACGTCCGCTTCACTATGCGATCATTGACGAAGTTGACTCCATTTTAATTGACGAAGCCCGTACACCGCTCATTATTTCAGGTACGGCTCAAAAATCAACAAAATTGTACATTCAAGCGAACGCATTTGCGCGCACGTTAAAACGAGACGTCGACTATACGTACGATGAAAAAACGAAAAGCGTCCAGCTGACGGAAGAAGGAATGAACAAAGCAGAGCGGGCGTTTGGGATCGATAACTTATTCGATCTAAAACATGTGACGTTAAACCATCATATTAACCAAGCGTTGCGCGCCCATGTTGTGATGCAGCGCGACGTCGATTACGTTGTCGAAGATGGAAAAATCGTTATCGTCGATCCGTTTACCGGTCGTTTAATGCGCGGACGCCGCTATAGCGATGGACTTCATCAAGCGATCGAAGCGAAAGAAGGGCTTGAGATTCAAAACGAATCGATGACGCTTGCGACGATTACGTTCCAAAACTATTTCCGCATGTACGAAAAGCTGGCGGGGATGACGGGAACAGCAAAAACAGAAGAAGAAGAGTTTCGTAACATTTACAATATGCAAGTCATCGTTATTCCGACAAATAAACCAGTCATTCGCGATGACCGTCCAGATTTAATTTATCGCACGATGGAAGGAAAGTTTCGTGCGGTTGTTGAGGATATCGCAGAACGTCATGCGAAAGGGCAACCTGTCCTCGTCGGTACGGTGTCGATTGAAACGTCTGAATTGTTGTCAAGCATGTTAACGAAGCGCGGCATTCGCCATAACGTTTTAAACGCGAAAAACCATGCGAAAGAAGCGGAAATTATTGCACAAGCCGGCCAAAAAGGAGCCGTAACGATTGCGACAAATATGGCAGGACGAGGAACGGACATTAAACTTGGTGAAGGCGTACGGGAACTTGGCGGTTTAGCTGTCATCGGTACGGAACGCCATGAAAGCCGCCGCATCGATAACCAGCTGCGCGGACGCTCCGGTCGTCAAGGCGACCCTGGTGTATCGCAATTTTATTTGTCGCTTGAAGATGAGCTGATGCGCCGCTTCGGTTCAGAAAATATGATGGCGATGATGGATCGCTTAGGGATGGACGATTCACAGCCAATTCAAAGCAAAATTGTATCTAGAGCGGTCGAATCGGCGCAAAAACGCGTCGAGGGGAACAACTTTGATGCACGTAAACAACTATTGCAGTACGATGATGTATTGCGCGAACAACGCGAAATTATTTATCGCCAACGTTTCCAAGTGCTTGACTCAGAAAACTTGCGCGACATTGTTGAAAAAATGATTCAATCGGTCATTGAGCGCGTTGTACGCATGCATACACCAGATGAAGAAATGCCAGAAGAATGGAACGTGCAAGCGATCGTTGATTATGTGCAAGCGAACCTCCTTCCAGAAGGAGATGTGACTGTCAACGACTTGCGCGGCAAAGATCCAGAAGAAATGATTGAATTCATTTGGAATAAAGTACGTGCACGTTACGATGAAAAAGAAAGCCGCATTCCAGCGGAGCAAATGCGTGAGTTTGAACGCGTCATCGTGTTGCGTGCGGTCGATATGAAATGGATGGAACATATCGATGCGATGGAACAGTTGCGTCAAGGCATCCATTTACGTGCGTACGGTCAAATTGATCCGTTGCGCGAATATCAAATGGAAGGATATGCGATGTTTGAAGCGATGATTGCTTCTATTGAAGAAGAAGTTGCGCGCTATATTATGAAAGCTGAAATCGAAAGCAACCTAGAGCGACAAGAAGTTGCTAAAGGGGAGGCTGTCCACCCGAAAGAAGGCGAAGAAGTAAAACGCAAGCCGGTGAAAAAAGCGGTGGAAGTCGGCCGAAATGATCCGTGCCCATGCGGAAGCGGAAAAAAATATAAACATTGTTGTGGACGATAATCGTCGTTTGCGTACAATAATGATTGAGGTGAAAGACATGATTGATTTAGTAGAAATTAAGCAAGAGCTTGAAAAAATGGCTAAGCGATTAGCGGACATTAGGGGGTCTCTTTGACCTCGAAACGAAAGAGGCGCGCATTGAGCAACTAGAAGCGCAAATGGCTGCCCCTGATTTCTGGGACGATCAAAAAGCAGCCCAAGTGGTCATTAGTGAAGCCAATGCGTTGAAAGATTTAGTTGGTGAATTTCGCTCGCTTGAAGAGCGATTTGAAAATTTAGAGGTGACATACGAGCTTGTGAAAGAAGAGCCAGATGAAGAATTACAAAAAGAGCTCGTGGCTGAGGCGAAAAAATTATCGAAAGACTTTAGTGAATTTGAACTGCAGTTACTATTAAATGAACCGTACGATAAAAATAATGCTATTTTAGAACTTCATCCCGGCGCAGGAGGAACGGAGTCACAAGACTGGGCATCGATGTTGTTGCGCATGTATACGCGCTGGGCGGAGAAAAAAGGATACAAAGTGGAAACGCTCGATTATTTGCCAGGTGAGGAAGCAGGTATTAAAAGCGTCACGTTGTTAATTAAAGGGCATAATGCATACGGATATTTAAAAGCGGAAAAAGGTGTTCATCGCCTCGTACGCATTTCGCCGTTTGACGCTTCCGGCCGCCGCCATACGTCGTTCGTTTCGTGCGAAGTCGTCCCTGAATTTGATGACAACATTGAAATTGACGTTCGTCCAGATGAAATCAAAGTGGATACGTATCGCTCAAGCGGTGCCGGCGGTCAGCACGTCAATACGACGGATTCAGCTGTACGCATTACACATATTCCAACTGGCATTGTTGTGACGTGTCAATCGGAACGTTCACAAATTAAAAACCGCGAAAAAGCGATGAATATGTTAAAAGCGAAATTGTATCAAAAGAAATTAGAAGAACAACAAGCGGAACTTGCGGAGATTCGCGGGGAACAAAAAGAAATCGGCTGGGGAAGCCAAATTCGCTCATACGTCTTCCATCCATACTCGCTTGTGAAAGATCATCGAACAAATACGGAAGTCGGAAACGTTCAAGCGGTGATGGACGGAGAAATTGATGTGTTTATCGATGCGTATTTACGCTCTAAATTAAAACAAGGGTAAGGTGTCCGGCATGGGCACCTTTTGTTGTATATTATTGACGCCTAAAAAAAAGAGCGTGATAATCTGGACATAACGAAAGGAGGGAATAACATGGCAGTAGACAAAAAGTGCTTCATGAGATGATTGAACAGTTAAGCGAATCCGATCAAAAATCAGCCTACGAATTTTTATCGCATTTACTGCAAAGAGTAAAAAAAGATCATAAATGGTGGGATGAAATGGAAGAAGTAAGTGAAGAAGAAGTGTTGTTAACAGGAGAAGAAAAACGCCAGTTACAAGGAGATGAAGGATATGTGACTGGTGGTGATGCAAAACATGAATTTGGCTTACAAGTTGATTTACCGTAAGGAAGCAGTAAAACTTCTTGTAAGCAAGAGAAAGAAGTACAAGAACGGATAGCTATAGCGTTAAAAGGATTGCTTTACAGTCCTCCTCAAGGAGACATTAAAAAATGAGGGGACAACAAGGTTTGTACCGTTTACGTGTTGGCACATACCGCATTCTTTTCCGCATTGATCACCACGAGCAAATAATTTACATCGAGGCGATTGGAAATCGTGGAGACCTATATTAACTTCATTATATTAAATCATTATTGCGTTAATTCGATGTCATTTACTTCCTATATCGGGCATGCTATACTCACGAGGGAAGGTGAGAAGCATGCGAAAAAGAAGCAACATAACAAATCCATTCGTTGAAAAAGTGCTCGAATACGTATACATTCTTGTTGGCTCGGCCGTTGTGGCCGTTGCGTTTAATTTATTTTTACTCCCGAACCGTGTTGCGTCAGGCGGTGTGAGCGGCATTAGTACTATTTTACATGCGACGCTTGGCTGGCAGCCAGCATACGTGCAATGGTCTCTTAACATTCCGCTATTTATCGCAGGCGTGTTGTTGCTTGGAAAACAGTTCGGCATTAAAACGTTAGTTGGCACTGCTTTTTTGCCGTTTGTCGTATATTTGACGCGTGATGTCGCACCGGCAACAAACGACGCTCTACTTGGGGCGTTATTTGGCGGAATTGGTGTCGGCATAGGATTAGGGATTGTATTTCGTGGCCGGGCATCAACGGGAGGAACGGATTTAGCTGCTCAAATTATTCACAAATATATGGGTTTATCGTTAGGGACATGCGTCATTTTAATTGATGGCTTAATTGTGTTAACGGCGGCGTTCGTATTTGATTTAGAACGGGCGTTATATGCGTTAATCGCATTATTTGTCACAAGTAAGACGATTGATTTCGTTCAAGTTGGATTTGGTAACTCGAAAATGGCGATGATCGTCACAAACAAAGAAGAAGAAGTGCGTGAAGCGATTTTGCATAAAATTGACCGCGGTGTGACAAAACTACATGCATACGGCGGATATACAGAAAAAGAGCGGCCTGTTCTTATGTGTGTCGTAGCACAAAGTGAGTTCACAAAATTGAAACAATTGGTGAAAGCCATTGATCCGTCTGCGTTTGTCGTCGTTATGGACGCAGCGGAAGTGCTTGGAGAAGGATTTAAACGTGTCTAACATAAAAATGATGCGATATAATAGAAATGTATGAAAATGTTTACAAGGGGGACGCATATATGAAGAAGAAGCTATTCGGTTTGTTCGCTAGTACGGCGATTGTGTTAGCGGCCTGTGGTGGCGGAAATACTGCAACAGAAAAGCCAGCGACTGGTGGAGAGGCGGTTTCAGCTGCTGAATCTTTGTATAAAAAATCATGTGCAAGCTGTCACGGCCAAAACTTAGAAGGTGGCGTTGGCCCGGCATTAGATAAGACTGGCGGTAAATTTTCTCAAGATGAAATTAAGGATATTATCGTCAACGGTCGTGGAGGCATGCCAGGCGGCTTACTTCGCGGTGAAGATGCTGATAAAGTAGCGGAATGGTTAGCTGCGAAAAAGTAAGAGGATGCGATTTTGTGCATCCTCTTTTTATTTGTAACAGTCTTGAAATATAACTGTAAATAAAATTCGCCCCCTTTTTGCGACAAATGATGATATAATGGACGAGGTAAGAATTTTGCAGGAATATGTAGAAAAACATCGAATACTTAGGTGGTTGCTTATGATTGAAATGCAAGATGTATATAAAACGTATCCGAACGGAGTGATCGCATTAAACGGCATTTCCGTTCGCATTAAGCAAGGTGAATTTGTATATGTCGTCGGTCCAAGCGGTGCTGGGAAATCGACGTTTATTAAAATGATGTATCGCGAAGAGAAGCCGACAAGCGGCAAAATTATGATTAATGGCGTGAACTTAGCGAATATAAAAAATAGCAAAGTCCCTTTGCTTCGCCGAAACATCGGCATCGTATTCCAAGATTTTAAATTGCTTCCGAAGTTAACGGTATATGAAAATGTAGCGTTTGCTTTGGAAGTTATTGAGGAATCGCCGAAAAACATTCGTAAGCGTGTGATGGAAGTGCTCGATTTAGTACGGCTCAAACATAAAGCGCGCTTTTATCCTGATGAATTGTCTGGAGGAGAGCAACAGCGGGTGTCGATCGCTCGTTCAATCGTCAACAACCCAGCAATTGTTATTGCTGATGAACCGACGGGAAATTTAGATCCAGATACATCTTGGGAAATTATGGACATCTTCGAGCGAATTAACGATCGTGGGACGACCATTGTGATGGCGACGCATAACCGCGAAATCGTCAACACGATTCGCAGGCGTGTCATTGCGATTGAGCGCGGCAAAATTGTGCGCGATGAAGTGAAGGGGGAATACGGTTATGAGGCTTAACACCCTTCGCCGCCATTTTCGTGAAAGTTTTAAAAGTCTCGGACGAAACGGTTGGATGACGTTTGCGTCCATTAGTGCTGTCACTGTAACGCTGTTGCTTGTCGGCGTGTTTCTCGTCATTATGCTCAATATTCAACATATAACGAAGCAAATTGAGCGCGATGTTGAAATTCGCGTGCATGTCGATTTGAGCGCGACAGATGCGGATAAAGATGCGCTGCGGGCGAAACTCGAAGCTTTTGCCGGTGTAGAAAAAGTGACGTACTCATCAAAAGATGAGGAGCTTCAAAAATTAATTGACAGCTTTGGGGAAGATGGACAGTCGTTTCGTTTGTTTGAGCAAGACAATCCGTTAAGCGATGTATTTATTGTGAAAGCGGAAAATCCACTTGATACAGAAAAAATCGCAAAACAAATTGAAACTTTGCCTTCTGTCAGCAAAGTCAAATACGGAAAAGGACAAATTGAAAAGCTATTTGCGGCAACGACGACGATTCGCAACGTCGGATTGGCGCTCATTGTCGGATTATTATTTACGGCGATGTTTCTCATCTCAAATACGATTAAAATTACAATTTTTGCCCGTCGTCGTGAAATTGAGATTATGAGATTAGTAGGGGCGACTAACGGATTTATTCGCTGGCCGTTTTTCCTTGAAGGGCTATGGCTCGGTGTATTAGGTTCGATTGTGCCAATTGCCATCGTCCTGTCCGCCTATTCGTACACATTTGATTTATTGTACCCAAGATTAAAAGATACATTTTTTCAACTTCTCCCATTTTATCCGTTTGCATGGCAAGTGGCGACTGTGCTCGTTTTATTAGGGGCATGCATTGGCATGTGGGGAAGCTTGATGTCTGTCAGACGATTTTTGAAAGTATAGAAAGAGAGAGGGGTTTACGGTGCGAAAAAGTTGGGGAATGATTGTTGTCGCTGTGATGTTGCTTGTTTCAAGCGTAGCTGCGCCTGCGCATGCGGTGACGAAGCGCGATATTCAACAGAAAAAAGAAGAAATAAAAAATGTACAACAAAAGCAGTCAACGATTGAAAATAAAATTGAACAGTCGCAACAAGAAATTGAACGGCTAAAAACGGAACAGCAAAGGGTCGATGCGGAAATTAAAAAGCTCGATTTAGCTGTCGAAGAGACGAGTGCTAACATTCGTGCGAAACAACAAAACATCGAAGAAACGAAACGGCAAATTATCGCGCTTCGCAAAGAAATCGAGGAAGTAACAGCCCGCATTGAGCAACGCAATGAGTTGTTGAAAGAGCGGGCGCGTTCGCTGCAAGAAAGCGGAGGAGTTGTTAGCTATTTAGACGTGTTGCTTGGGGCGAAAAGTTTTAGCGATTTTATTGATCGAATGAGCGCTGTTGCGACCATTTTTGAGGCAGACCGTCAAATTATTAGAGAGCAAGAAGCAGATAAAGCGCTAAAGGAAGCGAAAGAGGAAGAACTAAACGATAACTTAGTTCGCCTGCAAGAGCAGCTAAATGAGCTACAAAAGTTAAAACAAACGTTAAGTGAACAAATTGCAGCAAAAGAAAAACTAATGGCGCAGTTGAAAGAGCAGCAAAAGCACGAAGAGGAAAAGCAACTAGCTTTAGAGGAAGAAAAAGAGCTGCTTGAGAAGCAAGAAGCAGCTATGAAAAACCAATTACAAGAAATGATTCGTCGTCAAAAAGAACAGGAAGAAGCGCGGAAACGAGCATTATCAAGCCGCGGATCGTCATCAGAGAGCGGTGGCAGTTTGCCTCCTGTGTCGAACGGTGCGTTTATGCGCCCAGCGAACGGTCCAATTACATCAACATTTGGACCGCGGTGGGGTGAATTTCACTATGGAATTGACATTGGAAAACGAGGGGCTAGTGTGCCTGTTGTTGCGGCAGCTGACGGTTATGTTTACCGCTCATACTATTCCCCGAGTTACGGAAACGTCATTTTTATCATGCATTATATTGATGGACAAGTGTACACGACAGTATATGCCCATCTTGAGTCCCGCCTTGTTGGTGAAGGACAAAACGTAAGCAAAGGACAAATGATCGGCTATATGGGCAATACAGGTCGCTCATTTGGTCCACACTTACATTTTGAGTTGCATCGCGGACCTTGGAATGCATCAAAGTCTAACGCAGTCGACCCATTAAAATATATTCCGTTTTAACGACAAGCACAGCGAATGAGCTGTGCTTTTTACGTATTGGTTGAGAAAGTTGTACGTTCGGTGTAAAATAAATACATCTTCAAATAGTTATGAACGGTACAAGCTATTCATATAATGAAAACAAATGGGCATCGCACACGGTGTGATGCCTTTCATGTATCGAAGGGTGAGGAGGCAAAACATGAACAAAAAAACAATCGCAGCACTTATGGCTTTATCAATGCTGTTCGGCTCAGGTGTGACGTATGTCGGAATGCAGTCACTCTCTTCTCCTACGTCAACGATTACAATCGATATACCAAGGGCAACGGAGAAGTCGTCGAATGAGGAACTGAAAAAAATCGAACAAGCATACAGCATGATTAAACAAAAATACGTTCAAAACATTGACGACCAACAGCTTATTGATGGCGCCATTCAAGGAATGATTGCGACGTTAAAAGATCCGTACTCTGTTTATATGGATAAAGAAACGGTAGAGCGATTTAACGAGTCGCTTGATTCTTCTTTTGAAGGAATCGGAGCGGAAGTGAGCATGGTTGACGGCAAAGTAACGATTGTCGCTCCATTTAAAGGATCGCCTGCGGAAAAAGCTGGGCTCCGTCCGAATGACCAAATTATTAAAGTGAATGGGGAAAGTTTAGAGGGGCTTGATTTGTATGAAGCCGTCTTAAAAATTCGCGGCAAAAAAGGGACGGTTGCTCGCTTGGAAATTATTCGCCCTGGTGTAAACGGTGTATTGACAATTGATGTCGTTCGTGACGAAATTCCGATCGAAACGGTATATGCGTCCATAAAGGAAGTGAACGGCAAACGAATCGGCTATATTGAAATTACGTCGTTTGCGGAAAAAACAGCAGAAGATTTTAAAAAGAAGTTATCCGAGTTTGAGAAAAAAGGAATCGCAGGTCTCATTATCGACGTGCGCGGCAATCCGGGAGGGTACTTACAAAGCGTGGAGGAGATTTTAAAAGATCTTGTTCCGAAAGATAAACCGTACGTGCAAATTGAAGAACGTGATGGCGATAAACAACGCTTCTTCTCCAATATAACGAAGAAAAAAGATTATCCAATTGTTGTGCTTATTGACAACGGGAGCGCCTCGGCATCAGAAATTTTAGCCGCAGCGTTAAAAGAAGCGGGTGGCTATCCGCTTGTCGGTGAAAAAACGTTTGGAAAAGGAACGGTTCAACAAGCGTTGCCGATGGATGACGGCAGCCATATTAAATTAACGTTATATAAATGGCTCACACCAAACGGAAATTGGATTCATCAGAAGGGCATTGAACCAGATGTGAAAGTGAAGCAGCCAGACTTTTTCTACGCTCATCCGTTGCAAATTGACAAGCCGCTTGCGTACGACATGAACAATGAACAAATTAAAAGTGCACAACAAATGTTAAGCGGGCTCGGCTTTAATCCGGGGCGTGAAGACGGCTATTTCAGCAAACAAACTGAACAAGCTGTGCAAGCATTCCAACAAGCCAATAGCTTGCCGGTCACAGGAAAAATTGATAAGCAAACGGCCAATGTGTTGCAAACAAAAGTGATGGAAGCTGTTCGCGACGAGCGATACGACGAGCAATTGAAACAAGCGTTGCAAATGATTGCAAAATAAACATCGCCCCCTGTCTCTTCTGAGGCAGGGGGCGCGTTTTAACTGTGGGGATCGCCTACTAAATAACCGAAAAAACTTTCGGTGTTCGCAAGCCTCCGCTATGGCTTTAGCCTAGCGGTAGTTCAAATGAACAGACTAATAATCCCACGGCGCTTTTGTTTTGTCGGCTTTTCAACGGGAAGTTCCGCTTTTTGTTGCTGTTCCAGTTCGGCGATGCGCCGCTCAAGCTGTTGAATATGTTGAAGCATTTCTTCCATTTCTCGCCGATGTTGCAATAGTTGAAACGAGACGACGTCATCTGCTTTTTGTTCCACTTTTCGTTCGAGTTCATTGAGACGTTGTTCTACCTCTTCCCAATCGACATGTTCCTTCTCTTCTTCCTCTATGCCGAGAAACTTATATTTTTCTAGTTGTTCGACCGCTTCGTTTGTAAACATATAATGTCCTGCCTCGTTTTTTTTGCATGGAATGTTATACTTTTTTACCCACCGTTGCACCGTTTTTGTTGATACGCCGAGCCGTTTAGCTACTGTGCTCGTTTTTAGCTCCATCGTTCCACGCTCCTCCTCATCTTATATGAGAAAACAGTTAGACACTTCGTTTCAAATTCCTTTTACCTTGACAAAACTAGTGCTTATTCGGCAAAGAAAGTGAATTTTCGTCAACCATAAATGCTTGAAATTTGTTACAATACAAAATAGATGATCGGAAAAAACGGAGATGATGGAAATGGAATTATGGGGACTAGAATGGTTGAAAGCATTCGGAACGTTTTGGCTGCAACCGTTGTTATATTATGTAATCATATTTGCATTTTTTATTGGATGGCGTCGCGTGCAACGCGAGCGGCGCGATTTTCATACGCGCGTCTATCGTTCTTCTCGTGAGCTGCGTGCGATCGTTCGCTCACGCAGTTGGTTTGCCATTGTTTTTTCAATTGTCACTGTTGGCGTTGGACTTGTCATTCCGAACGATACGCTCGTTTTTTGGACGATTGTGACAATCGTATGCAGCTTTATGATGCAGCTCCGGCTTTTATCGGCTGCATATATCGGGAGCATCGTCATATTTACTGTTAGTTTTTTTGCGCAAATGGAGTGGGCGAAGCCATTTTTTGATCGTTTTTTCCCGCATATGACGGAAACAAATGTGACTGCCGTCGCGCTTTTAATCGGGTTGCTTTTGTTTATCGAAATGTGGCTCGTTTACCGCGAAGGAGCAGAGCTTAGCTCGCCGCGGCTTGTAACGAGCAAGCGGGGACTTGTCATCGGTGAACAAATGATGCAACGTCTTTGGCTCGTACCTTTTATTATTCCTGTGCCAGGAGAGGGAGTGACGCCGTTTGCAGCGTGGTGGCCGATGATTTCAGGCGGTGATGCGTATTCATTTGTTCTCGTGCCGTTTTTACTTGGCTTTTCCCACCGCGTGCAAACAAACATGCCTACTCATATGGCGAAATGGATCGCAAAGCGCATCGGTTGGCTCGCTACGGTTGTTAGTTTGCTAGCGATTGCTAGCTACTGGTGGGAGCCGCTAGCGATCGTTGTTGCAGTTGTCGCTATTTTATGGAGGGAATGGATTGCTTTATCAGCGAAATTGTATGAACAAAAGCGGCCTCCGTATTTTACAAAACGAGCGAATGGGCTTGTCATTTTAGGCGTGTTGCCGGATACGCCAGCACATAAAATGGCGCTTTCGGTCGGAGAAGTAATTGTGAAGGTAAACGGTATACCGGTCGTGACGGAAGATGAATTTTACGCAGCATTGCAACATAATCGTGCATTTTGTAAGCTAGAAGTATTAAACGAGAGCGGAGAAGTTCGCTTTGCGCAATCGGCTTTATTTGAAGGCGAACATCACGAACTTGGACTGTTATTCGTAAGAGATGAGGGATAGTATGTGGTTTTTGTTAGCGTTAATTGTACCGGCGTTGCTAGTTATTTTATTTACGCGGGTGACGTATAACCATTATGTCGGAACGTTGCTTACTGTCGCGTTGCTCGTAGCATCGTATGTGAAAGGATATACGGATCAATTGTATGAAATTGTTGCTGATATAGCGTCGCTCATCGTCGGATTTTTATATGCTAAACGCATGGTAGAAAAGCAAAAACAGTCGTAAACCTGTCCATATGGGCAGGTTTTTTCATAGAATATTTGTTCGTATTTTTCGCTTTTCGATTCGTGAATATGGTACAATGAAAATAGAAATGAAGTGGAGGGACGATTGTGGACACATTTCAATTAGTATCTGCTTATGAGCCGCGCGGCGATCAGCCGAAAGCGATTGCCGAACTCGTTGCAGGCATTCAACAAGGAAAAAAACATCAAACGTTGCTCGGAGCAACAGGAACAGGAAAAACGTTTACGATTTCAAATGTCATTCAACAAGTGAATAAACCGACGTTAGTCATTGCGCATAATAAAACGTTAGCAGGACAGTTGTATAGCGAGTTTAAACAGTTTTTCCCGCATAACGCGGTCGAATATTTTGTGAGCTATTATGATTATTATCAGCCAGAAGCGTACGTGCCGCAAACGGATACGTACATTGAAAAAGATGCGAGCATTAACGATGAGATTGATAAATTGCGCCATTCCGCAACGTCTGCGTTATTTGAACGGCGCGATGTCATTATTATTGCAAGCGTGTCGTGCATTTACGGTTTAGGTTCTCCGGAAGAATATCGCGAACTAGTCGTCTCCCTTCGCGTCGGCATGGAAATCGAGCGCGATTATTTATTGCGGCGGCTTGTTGATATTCAATACGAGCGAAACGATATTGATTTTCGGCGCGGAACGTTTCGTGTGCGCGGAGATGTTGTTGAAATTTTTCCAGCTTCACGCGATGAGCATTGCATTCGCATTGAGTTTTTTGGCGATGAAATTGAACGCATTCGCGAAGTCGACGCGTTGACGGGGCATGTGATGGCGGAACGGGAGCATGTGGCGATTTTCCCGGCATCGCACTTCGTTACGCGCGAAGAAAAAATGAATATAGCGATCGAAAACATTGAAAAAGAATTAGAAGAGCGGCTTCGCGAGCTGCGTGAACAAGGAAAATTGTTGGAAGCGCAACGACTCGAACAGCGGACGCGCTACGACATTGAAATGATGAAAGAGATGGGTTTTTGTTCGGGCATCGAAAACTATTCGCGTCATTTGACGTTGCGTCCGCCTGGTTCGACCCCTTATACGTTGTTAGATTATTTTCCTGACGACTTTTTAATTGTGATTGACGAATCGCATGTGACGCTGCCGCAAATTCGCGGCATGTATAACGGGGATAAAGCGCGAAAAGAAGTGCTTGTCGAACACGGTTTTCGCTTGCCGTCGGCGCTCGATAACCGCCCGCTCACGTTTGCAGAATTTGAGCAAAAGGTGAATCAAATCATTTACGTATCAGCGACGCCCGGGCCGTATGAACTTGAACATTGTCCGCAAGTTGTCGAGCAAATTATTCGTCCGACAGGGTTGTTAGATCCGACGATTGATGTGCGACCGATCGCAGGGCAAATAGACGACTTAGTTGATGAAATTCAAAAGCGCATCGCTCGCAAAGAACGGACGCTTGTGACGACATTGACGAAAAAGATGGCGGAAGACTTAACCGATTATTTAAAAGATATTGGCATTCAAGTTGCTTACTTGCATTCCGAAATTAAAACGTTAGAGCGAATTGAAATTATTCGCGATTTACGATTAGGCAAATACGATGTGCTTGTCGGCATTAACTTATTGCGTGAGGGGCTTGATATTCCAGAAGTATCGCTCGTTGCTATTTTAGATGCCGATAAAGAAGGATTTTTACGTTCTGAGCGCTCACTCATCCAAACGATTGGACGGGCAGCGCGCAATGCGAACGGGCATGTCATTATGTATGCTGATACGATCACGAAATCAATGGAAATTGCGATCAATGAAACGAAGCGGCGCCGCGCCATTCAAGAAGCATATAATCGCGAGCATGGTATCGTGCCGAAAACGATTCAAAAAGACGTTCCAGATGTTATTCGCGCTACGTTTGCTGCGGAAGAAAAGGAAACGTACGAAACGAAAGATGTTCGTCATTTATCAAAAGAAGAGCGTCTTGCGCTCATTGCCCAACTTGAACAAGAAATGAAAGAGGCGGCGAAAGCTCTTCATTTCGAACGTGCAGCACAATTGCGCGATCTCATTTTAGAACTGAAAGCTGAGGTGTAGCGTATGGATCACATTATCGTCAAGGGAGCGCGTGCACACAATTTAAAAAATATTGATGTCGTCATTCCGCGCAATAAGCTCGTTGTGCTTACCGGCTTATCGGGCTCGGGAAAATCATCGCTTGCGTTTGACACCATTTACGCGGAAGGGCAACGGCGATATGTCGAATCGTTATCGGCATACGCTCGGCAATTTTTAGGGCAAATGGATAAGCCTGATGTCGATTCGATTGAAGGGCTGTCACCCGCCATTTCGATTGATCAAAAAACGACGAGCCGCAACCCGCGTTCAACGGTCGGAACGGTAACGGAAATTTACGATTATTTGCGCTTATTGTTTGCGCGTATCGGACGTCCGATTTGTCCGACGCATGGCATTGAAATTACATCGCAAACGATTGAGCAAATGGTTGATCGATTAATGCAGTATCCGGAGCGGACGAAAATGCAAATATTAGCTCCGATCGTTTCGGGAAGGAAAGGGACGCACGTCAAAACGTTAGAAGAAATAAAAAAGCAAGGATATGTACGCGCGCGCATCGACGGGGAATTGCGCGATGTATCTGAAGACATCTCCCTTGAAAAAAATAAAAAGCATTCAATTGAAGTCGTTGTTGACCGCATCATGATGAAAGAGGGCATTCAGTCGCGTCTTGCCGACTCGCTCGAGACGGCGTTAAAGCTCGCGGAAGGAAAAGTGCTCGTCGATGTCGTCGGACAAGAAGAGCTATTGTTTAGTGAACATCATGCTTGCCCGCATTGTGGTTTTTCTATCGGTGAATTAGAGCCGCGCATCTTCTCGTTTAATAGTCCGTACGGGGCATGTCCATCGTGTGACGGGCTCGGGTCGAAGCTTGAAGTCGATGTTGACTTAGTTATTCCAAATCAAGAGTTAACGCTTCGTGAACACACGCTCGCGCCGTGGGAGCCACAAAGCTCGCAATATTATCCGCAGCTGTTAGAAACGGTATGTCGTCATTACGGCATTGATATGGACGTGCCTGTGAAACAGTTGCCAAAACAACAGCTCGATCTTTTATTGTATGGATCGAACGGTGAGAAAATATATTTTCGCTATGAAAACGACTTCGGCCATGTGCGCGAAACGTATGTGGAGTTTGAAGGTGTCGTGCGCAACGTCGAACGCCGTTATCGCGAAACGACATCGGATTATGTGCGCGAACAAATGGAAAAATATATGACCGAACAACCGTGTCCGGCGTGTGATGGCAACCGTTTGAAAAAAGAAAGTTTGGCTGTTTTTATAGCCGGCAAGCATATTGGAGAAGTGACGGCGATGTCGGTCAATGAAGCGCTCACGTTTTTTGAAACGCTTCAATTGACGGAAAAAGAACAAAAAATCGCTCATTTAATTTTGCGTGAAATTGTTGAGCGTCTCGGCTTTTTAAAAAATGTCGGGCTCGATTATTTAACGTTAAACCGAGCGGCAGGGACGCTTTCAGGTGGAGAGGCGCAGCGCATCCGGCTCGCAACGCAAATCGGCTCGCGGCTAACAGGGGTGTTATACGTGTTAGATGAGCCGTCGATCGGATTGCATCAGCGCGATAACGACCGGCTTATTGCGACGTTACAAAGCATGCGTGATTTAGGGAATACGCTTATCGTTGTGGAACACGATGAAGATACGATGCTTGCGGCAGATTATTTAATTGACATCGGGCCGGGAGCAGGGGCGCACGGCGGACAAGTCGTCGCTGCAGGCACGCCTGAACAAGTGATGAACGCCCCGCAGTCGTTAACCGGTCAATATTTATCAGGAAAAAAATTTATCCCCCTTCCGCTCGAACGAAGAAAGCCAGACGGTCGTTGGCTGGAAGTCATTGGTGCACGAGAAAACAACTTAAAAAACGTCGATGTCCGCATTCCGCTCGGATTGTTCGTGGCGGTGACGGGCGTATCGGGTTCGGGAAAAAGTACGCTCATTAATGAAATTTTGCATAAAGCGTTAGCGCAAAAGTTGCATCATGCGAAAGTGAAACCAGGAGAACATACAGACATTTACGGTATTCATTATTTAGATAAAGTAATCGATATCGATCAATCACCAATCGGTCGCACGCCGCGCTCAAACCCTGCGACATATACGGGCGTGTTTGATGACATTCGCGATTTATTTGCAACGACGAACGAAGCAAAAATGCGCGGGTATCAAAAAGGGCGGTTTAGTTTCAATGTAAAAGGCGGTCGTTGTGAAGCGTGTCGTGGCGACGGGATTATAAAGATCGAAATGCATTTTTTACCTGATGTCTATGTACCGTGTGAAGTATGCCACGGCAAGCGATACAATCGCGAAACGCTAGAGGTAAAATATAAAGATAAAAATATCGCCGAAGTGCTTGATATGACAGTAGAAGAAGCGCTCGCGTTTTTTGAAAATATCCCGAAAATTAAACGGAAATTGCAAACGTTATACGATGTCGGCCTCGGTTATATGCAGCTCGGCCAACCGGCTACAACGCTTTCCGGGGGTGAAGCGCAGCGGGTGAAATTAGCGTCCGAATTGCATCGTCGTTCGACAGGAAGAACGTTATACATTTTAGATGAGCCGACAACAGGCTTGCATGTTGATGATATTGCCCGTTTATTACACGTGCTACAACGGCTTGTGGGACAAGGGGATACAGTGCTTGTTATCGAGCATAATTTAGATGTCATTAAAACAGCCGACTATATTATTGATCTTGGTCCAGAAGGCGGCGATGGCGGCGGACAAATCGTTGCCGCGGGGACGCCAGAGGAAGTCGCTCAAATCGAGCAATCATATACCGGACGATATTTACAACCAATTTTAGAGCGCGATCGTGAACGCATGCGCCAGCGTATACCGAGCGTATAACGCGCTCGGTTTTTGCAAGAAACTTTCCTTGTGATGAAACGTATGTATGAGTAAAGGAAAAAAAGGAGTAGTTGTAAATAGAAGGAAATAAATTACTTGCGTCGTTATGTTATTTTAGCGTATTTTTTGCTCCGTTTTTATTTCCGATTATCGTTTATCGGGGTGGTGATCGGAGGCGTCGTGCATGTCGTTGTGATCATTTGGAATATTATTAAAGGAATTCAAGTATTGCAAGAATCGGGAGGGATGTATGAATGAAAAAGCTTGTCAGGCTTCGTCGTGATCGAATGGTTGCGGGCGTGTTAAGCGGATTAGCGGCTTATATGAATATAGATGCAACCGTTGTTCGATTGTTGTTCGTTGCATTATTGCTTATTACCGGCGTCATGCCATTTGCCGTGTTATATGCGCTTGCTGTGTTTATTATCCCGAATGAGGAGAATGTCCTATGAGATGGCTAGCACATATAGCTGTTAACGCTGTTTTATTGTTGGCGCTTGCAGGATATTTTGAGTCGATTTATTTATCCGGAATTGGAGCTGCGTTTGTAGCGAGCTTCCTTTTGTCTCTATTAAATACGTTCGTGAAACCGCTTCTTATTTTGCTGACGCTCCCGGTTACTGTGTTGACATTCGGTTTATTTTTATTTGTTGTTAACGCGATGACGTTAGCGCTGACGGCATGGTTGATGGGAAGCTCATTTCAAATTGGTAGTTTTAGTACGGCGCTATTTGCGTCGCTCGCTATTTCTCTCTTTCATGTTGTCATTGATTCGCTTAAAAAAGAAAAGTAAGACGTTCTGCTTCGTACGCGGAACGTTTTTATATTTTATATGATTGGGCGTAAAACCCCTATTTTAGGCTAGGGGATGTAAGCCCTAACCGCAGAAACTGTGGGGATCGCCTACTAAATAACCGAAAAAACTTTCGGTGTTCGTAGGAATCCGCTATGGCTTTAGCCTAGCGGTAGTTCAAGTGAAAGTGTTACAATGGAAAAAGGGAAAAGGAGGGGTTTGCATGCCAAAAGTGAGAACAAAAGACTTAATTGATGAGTTTCAGTTTGAGCTCGTAAGCGGAGCAGAGGGGATTCATCGCCCGATTACAACGAGCGATTTATCCCGTCCGGGCATTGAAATGGCCGGTTATTTTGCATATTACCCAGCTGAACGTGTGCAATTGCTCGGGATGACGGAACTATCTTTTTTTGAACGATTAACTCCTGTTGAAAAGCGATTGCGCATGGAAAAACTATGTACGGATATTACCCCAGCGATCATTGTTTCGCGTGGATTAGATGTGCCAAAAGAGTTAATTGAAGCTTCTGAGAAAAAAGAAGTACCTGTTATGCGCTCGCCGATGAAAACGACGCGGCTAGCTAGCCGACTGACAAACTATTTAGAAAGCAAGCTCGCGCCGACGACAGCTGTGCACGGGGTGCTTGTTGATGTGTACGGCGTCGGCGTATTGATTACAGGAAAAAGCGGGGTCGGAAAAAGTGAAACGGCACTTGAACTTGTAAAGCGCGGACATCGTCTCGTCGCCGATGATTGTGTCGAAATTCGACAAGAAGATGAAAACTTGCTCATCGGTAGCGCCCCCGAGCTCATTGAACATTTGCTTGAAATTCGGGGACTTGGAATTATTAATGTTATGACGTTGTTCGGTGCAGGTGCAGTTCGCCCGCATAAACGCATTTCGCTCGTGATCGACTTAGAACTATGGGATCCGAATAAACAATACGATCGTCTCGGGCTTGAAGAGGAAAAAGTAAAAATTATTGATACGGAAGTGACGAAGTTGACGGTTCCAGTTCGTCCAGGGCGAAATTTAGCGGTCATTATCGAGGTGGCGGCGATGAACTTCCGTTTGAAGCGCATGGGGGTCAACGCAGCAGAAGAATTTTCTGCGCGGTTAGCGGATGCAATTGGCGATGCGGAACACGATTATGAATGAGAGGATGGAGAAACATGTTTTTATATATCCAACCACTTGATCGAGTCTTTTTTCAGCTCGGTCCTATTACAATTTATTGGTACGGTGTCATTATTGCGACTGGTGTATTGCTTGGACTTTGGTTGGCAACAAAAGAAAGCGAGCGGCTCGGTATTCAAAAAGAAACATTTGTTGATCTTGTGTTAATTGCTGTGCCGATTGCCATTTTAGGTGCACGTGCGTATTACGTTATTTTTCAATGGGACTACTATTCCAAACATATAGGTGAAATTCCGCAAATTTGGAACGGTGGCTTGGCCATTCATGGCGGTTTAATTGGTGCGATCGCAACAGGTGTTGTGTTCGCTAAAAAACGAGGGCTGTCGTTTTGGAAACTAGCCGATATTGCAGCACCAAGCATTATTTTAGGGCAGGCGATTGGACGTTGGGGGAATTTTATGAACCAAGAAGCGCACGGTGGACCTGTATCGCGCGAATTTTTAGAAAGTTTATATTTGCCAGATTGGATCATTAACCAAATGTACATACAAGGGCAGTACTATCATCCGACATTTTTATATGAATCAATATGGAATGTACTTGGTTTCCTCGTTTTGCTTGCATTACGAAGACGAAATATACGACGTGGTGAGCTGTTTTTAACGTATGTGATTTGGTATTCGATCGGACGCTTTTTCATCGAAGGATTGCGCACAGATAGTTTAATGTTGACGGAAACGATTCGTATGGCGCAGTTTATTTCGCTTTTGCTTCTTTTGGTTGCTGTTGGCTTGATCATCGTGCGGCGCATGAAGGGTTTGGCAAGTGAGCGGTATAACGACTAAGTCGAAAGGGTGAGTGGTTTTGCTGCAAAGGGGTTTGTTTGTTGGATTAAAAACGACATGGACGCTCGGAAAAGTCATTTTTCCGATTACGATCATAGTGACACTTTTACAATATTCCCCTGCTTTGCCATGGGTGACAAATGTGTTAACGCCGATGATGCGTTGGATCGGTTTGCCGGGCGATGCCGCTCTCGTGCTTGTGCTTGGTAATTTTTTGAATTTGTATGCGGGCATTGGTGCGATGTTAACGATGGATTTGACGGTGAAAGAAGCATTTATTTTAGCTGTTATGCTGTCGTTCTCGCACAATATGCTCGTTGAGTCGGCTGTTGCCGCCCAAGTAGGCGTTCGTGTATGGTGGACGGTTGCTGTGCGCGTCGGTTTAGCGTTTACGTCCGCTTGGCTTATTCATGTGTTATGGGATGGCGGAGAACAAATGGCGAAGTACGGCTTTATGCCGCAATCTTCGACAACGCCGCATACGTGGGGAGAAATCATTTGGACAGGGGTCGAAAAGGCGATATATGGTATTGGGCAGTTAGCGCTCATTATTATTCCGCTTATGATCGCTATTCAAGTGTTAAAAGAATTAAAGTGGCTAGATACGTTTTCTACATGGTTGTCTCCATTTACACGAATGCTTGGCATTCGCGAAAACGCGTCGCTTACGATGGCGGCCGGCTTGTTGTTCGGTCTCGCTTATGGTGCAGGAGTCATGATTCAAGCGGTAAAGGAAGACGGTGTGTCGAAAAAAGATTTAACGTTAACATTTTTATTTTTAGTTGCTTGTCATGCGGTTGTAGAAGATACGTTGTTATTTGTGCCGCTTGGCATTCCAGTATGGCCGCTTTTAGTCATTCGGCTAACAACGGCAATTTTGCTTACAGCTACGTTAAGTTTTATTTGGAATCGAATGGAACAACGAAAAAGAAAGGAAGCGACGTATGAATATTAACACGATTTTATTTGACTTAGACGGAACGCTCATTAATACGAACGATTTAATTATTGAATCATTTTTACATACGCTCAACCGTTACTATCCGAATCAATATACGCGTGAAGATGTGCTCGCTTTTATCGGACCGCCGCTCCGCGATACGTTTGAGGCGATTGATCCAGAGCGTGCCGATGAAATGATTGAGACGTATCGAGCGTTTAATCATGCCCATCACGATGCGTTAGTGAAAGAATATGAAACGGTATATGATACGGTACGAACGCTACATGAACACGGATTCAAGCTCGGCATTGTGACGACGAAAATTCGTCATACAGTCAATATGGGCTTAAAGTTAACGAAGCTAGATTCGTTTTTCGAATGTATCGTTACGCTCGATGATGTTGAGCATGCGAAGCCGCATCCTGAACCGATCGAAAAAGCGCTTGCTTGTTTACGGGCAAAGCCAGAGGAAACGTTAATGGTGGGGGATAATCACCACGATATTTTAGCAGGGAAACATGCGGGAACAAAAACAGCAGGAGTTGCTTGGACGATTAAAGGCCGCGAACATTTGGCGACATATGAGCCAGATATGATGCTCGAAAAAATGAGCGATTTATTGAGCATTTTAGGGGTGGCATCGCGTTGAGACGGACGACACGCTATGATGTAAAAGGAACGAACTCGTTATGGCAAGTATATCGAACCGTTTCGTTCTGGAAGGTGTTAAAAAACGTCATCGTTATTTTGATCGGACGCTATACGCCGTTTTTTCCTTTGAAAAATTGGCTGTATCGCACGTTTTTACGCATGGACATCGGCGAACATACGGCGCTTGCGTTTATGGTCATGCCTGATATTTTGTTTCCGGAAAAAATTCGCATTGGCAACAACACGATCATTGGTTACAATACGACCATTTTAGCGCATGAATATTTAGTAAATGAGTATCGGCTTGGAGATGTGATCATTGGCGATGATGTGATGATCGGGGCGAATACAACCATTTTGCCGGGGGTCACGATCGGTGATGGTGCTGTTGTTGCTGCAGGTACGCTTGTGCACCGCGATGTGCCAGCTGGCGCATTTGTCGGCGGCAATCCGATGCAAATTATTCGTCTTAGCGAACGCTAAGACGTTTTTTTATAAAGGAATCACATCGAAAAAAATCGAATGAGTTTGTAGTTGACGAAATGAAAAACGGGGAGTAAACTACAAATAACAATCTTTAATTTGCTAATATATTAGCGAACTAAAGCAAAAAGAAGGACGGGACAAACGATGAGAGTATTTATGTTTGAGAAGCCGCTTGGCATGCGTGATACGTTACCGGACGTATATCAAATTAAACGTAGGTTGCGTGAAGCGATGATGGAAGAAATCGAAACGTGGGGATATTCGTTTATTGAAACCCCTACGTTAGAATACGATGAAACGGTCGGTTCTGCCTCCGCCATTTTAGATCAGCAACTATTTAAATTGCTTGATCGTGAAGGGCATACGCTCGTTTTACGTCCCGATATGACGGCCCCGATTGCTCGTTTAGCAGCCTCGAAGCTATATGAGGAAGGTTGTCCGCTTCGTTTAGCGTATGCGGCAAATGTTTTTCGCGCTCAGCATCGAGAAGGAGGACGCCCCGCAGAGTTTGAGCAAGTAGGTGTCGAATATATCGGCGACGGCACGACGTATGCTGATGCGGAAGTGATCAGCTTAATGATTTTTGCTTTACAGCGCGCAGGATTACGCCATTTTACAGTAACGATCGGCCACATTGGTTACGTCGATGCATTGTTTTTCGATATTTTACGCCATGAACAACGGGTGGAAACGTTGCGCCGTTTTTTGTACGAAAAAAACTATGTCGGTTATCGTGAACACGTGAAATCGTTGCCGCTTTCTTCGATTGACCGCGACCGTCTTTTACGTCTTTTAACGTTGCGCGGCGGTGAGGAAGCCGTGGCAGAAGCAAAAGCATTCGCGATGACAGAAGAAGAACATCGCGCCCTCGATGAGCTAAAGCAGTTATGCGAGCATGTGAAACAATATGGCGTTGCCGATATGGTGAAACTCGATATGAGCTTAGTGAGCCATATGAGCTATTACACGGGTGTGCTTTTTGAGGTGTATGCAGAAAACGTCGGGTTTTTACTCGGCAACGGCGGTCGATACGATGAATTGCTCGCTAAATTTCATCGTCCGTCCCCTGCGACAGGGTTTAGCGTCCGATTAGATCGGCTAATGGAGGCGCTCGGTGAAAAACAACAACAAGGAAAAACGACGTGTATTATGTTTAGCCAAGAACGTTTTGCAGAGGCGTATGCAAAAGCGAAAGAAATGAGACAAAGAGGAGAAAAAGTTGTTTTGCAACAAGTGGCAGGTGTTCGGGATATGGATCAATTTACTGCCGCTTTTGACGATGTTGTGTACGTATTAGGGAAACACGGAAAGGATGAACGATCATGTTGACCGTTGCGATGCCTAAAGGGCGCATTTTTTCAGAGGCGCTTTTCTTATTAAAACAAGCGGGTTATGACATCCCTGATGACTTAGAGCATTCACGCAAGCTCATGATTGATGTGCCAAATGAACAGCTTCGCTTCATTTTAGCGAAGCCGATGGACGTCGTTACATATGTTGAACATGGCGTTGCTGATGTTGGCATTGCGGGCAAAGATGTGCTTCTTGAAGAAGAACGCGATGTGTATGAAATATTAGATTTGCGCATTAGTCCTTGTTATTTGGCGGTGGCGGGATTGCCGAATACGCGCGTCCACCCGGTCGCTCCAAGAGTCGCAACAAAATATCCTCACATCGCCTCCACATATTTTCGTGAGCAAGGCGAACAAGTAGAGATTATTAAATTAAATGGATCTGTTGAGCTAGCCCCGCTCATCGGCTTAGCTGAGCGCATCGTTGATATTGTTTCGACAGGGCGAACGCTAAAAGAAAATGGACTTGTGGAATTAGAACGCATTGTTCATGTCACATCGCGCTTTATTGTTAATCCAGTGAGTTATCGCATGCAAGATCGTGCAATTGAACAAATGGTTGATCGGTTAACCGATGCGATTGAGAGAGGGGAGAAACAATGAGAATTGAACGTGTAACAGGGACGGTTTCGCTTCGACGGACGATTGAAAGCGGTACAGAAGAGCAAAGACAAGCGGTGAAGCGCGTGATTGAGGATGTGCGCAATAACGGAGACGCGGCGTTAAAAAAATATACGGAAATGTTTGATGGCATATGTCTCGATACGCTTGCTGTTACGCAAGAAGAAATTGAAGAAGCATATTGGCTAGTCGACGAACACATCGTGCATATTATTCGCGAAGCGGCACAAAACATTCGCGAATATCATGAGCGGCAACGCGCAACGTCATGGTTTATGACACGTGAAGACGGAACGATTCTCGGACAAAAAGTGACACCGCTTGATGCGGTCGGTTTATATGTTCCCGGCGGCACAGCCGCTTATCCGTCATCGGTGTTGATGAATGTCATCCCGGCGCAAGTAGCTGGAGTGAAACGTATTGTCATCGTTTCTCCGCCGAACGAGCGCGGAACGTTGCCAGCTGTCGTGCTCGTAGCAGCGTGTGAACTCGGTGTGCAAGAAATATATAAAGTTGGTGGGGCGCAAGCGATCGCCGCTTTAGCATACGGTACAGAAACGATTGAGCCAGTCGATAAAATATTTGGTCCTGGCAACATTTATGTTGCGCTTGCCAAAAGGGAAGTGTTCGGTCAAGTCGACATTGATATGATTGCAGGACCAAGCGAAATTGTTGTGCTCGCCGATGAAACAGCGAAGCCAAACGAAATTGCCGCTGATTTATTATCGCAGGCGGAACATGATGAGCGAGCGGTCAGCATATTTGTTACACCGTCTTTATCGCTTGCTTTAAAAGTAGAGGAAGAAGTCGACAAACAACTTGCTACTCTTCCTAGAAAAACGATCGCACAAAAAGCGCTTGATGAATATGGCGTCATTTATGTAACGGATACGATGAAACAAGCCATTGATGTCGTGAACGAATTAGCGCCAGAACATTTAGAAATTATGACAGCGGAACCGTTTGAAATGTTAAGCGCCATTCGACATGCCGGTGCGATTTTTCTAGGATCGTACAGTTCCGAACCGGTTGGAGATTATTTTGCAGGCACAAATCACGTGTTGCCGACAAATGGAACTGCCCGTTTTTCATCTGGGCTAACAGTTGAGGCGTTTATGAAAAAATCAAGCGTCGTCTTTTATAGCGAACAGGCATGGCGACAACATGCGGAAAAAATCGCTACATTTGCGCGACTGGAAGGGCTAGAGGCGCACGCAAGAGCAGTAGAGGAACGGCTAAAAAGGGGTGAAAAATGATGCGGACAGCAACGGTGAAACGAGTGACAAATGAAACGCAAATTGAGCTTACGTTTGCGGTTGATGGGGAAGGAAAAGCAGAGTTGGAAACAGGGGTGCCGTTTTTAACTCATATGCTTGACTTATTTACAAAGCATGGACATTTTAATTTGTCTGTTCGTGCGAAAGGAGATACCCACATTGACGATCATCATACGACGGAAGATATCGGCATTTGTTTAGGGCAAGCGATTCGAGAAGCGCTCGGTGATAAAAAAGGGATAAAGCGATATGGAAACGCCTTCGTCCCGATGGATGATGCGTTAGCGCAAGTCGTCATTGATGTGAGCAATCGCCCGCATCTTGAGTTTCGTGGTGAATTTCCAAGTCAAAAAGTCGGGTCGTTTGACGTAGAGTTAGTGCATGAATTTTTATGGAAACTTGCGTTAGAAGCACGAATGAATGTGCATGTCATCGTTCATTACGGACGGAATACGCATCATATGATTGAAGCGGTATTTAAAGCGCTCGCTCGTGCGCTCGATGAGGCAACGATAATCGATCCGCGTGTGAAATCTGTACCGTCAACGAAAGGAATGTTATAAATGATCGGCATCATTGATTACGGCATGGGAAATTTGTATAGCGTTAGTAAAGCGTTAGAACGGCTCAATGTACCGTATATCGTTGAACATGAGCAACAAGCGTTGCGTCAAGCTGATGGTTTCATTTTACCGGGGGTCGGTTCGTTTAAAGATGCGATGCACATTTTAATCGAAACGAAGCTACATTCGTTTATCCGTGAACAAGTGGCAGAAGGAAAACCGCTTCTTGGCATTTGTTTAGGGATGCAACTATTGTTTGAAGAAAGTGAAGAAAACGGTTTGACGTCTGGCTTAAAGTTGCTTCCAGGTCGCGTCGTTCGTTTTAGCGGTGTGACGAAAGAGGGAGAACGATATAAAGTACCACATATGGGATGGAATGAGCTCGTTTTTCATCAACCATCTTCGCTTTTTGATGATGTTGAGCGAGGGCACGTATATTTTGTTCATTCCTATTACGTGCAAACGAGCGATCCAACAGTTGTACTAGCTAGCGCACAATATGATGTAACTGTTCCTGCGATTGTTGGACGGGGCAACGTATTCGGCATGCAATTTCATCCGGAAAAAAGCGGCGAACTCGGCATGCGTCTATTGCAAAACTATGCGAGAATCGTAGAAAGGAAGAAAAGCTAATGTTTACTATTTATCCGGCTATCGATATGCGCGGTGGGAAGTGCGTTCGCCTTATACAAGGAGATTACAATCGAGAAACGGTATACGGTCATTCCCCAGTTGAAATGGCTCGTTCGTTCGTTTCACAAGGTGCGACATGGATTCATATGGTCGATTTAGATGGGGCGAAGGAAGGTAGACGAATGAATGATACGTTCGTCGTTGAAGTAGCAAAGACGCTTGGGGTGAGCGTTCAAGTTGGTGGAGGCATTCGCACGGAAGAAGATGTGGCGTACTACTTAGAAAAAGGAGTGGCGCGCGTCATTTTAGGGAGTGCCGCCATCTCGAATCCTTCGTTTGTGAAAGCGATGCTTCGCACGTACGGTGAACAAATTGTCATCGGGATTGATGCGAAAAACGGATTTGTGGCAACGGAAGGATGGACGCATACGTCAACAATCGAAGCGGTTGAACTTGGCAAACAACTTGCAGAAGCAGGGGCGGAGACGTTTATTTTTACTGATATCGCCACGGACGGAATGTTGTCGGGGCCGAATGTTGAAGCGGTCGTCCGGCTCGCTCAAGCGACGAACAAGCATGTCATCGCTTCTGGTGGTATACGATCGCTCGATGATTTGCGCGCTTTAAAACGATGGGAACGAGAAGGGATCGCGGGTGCGATTGTTGGCAAGGCGCTATATACAGAGCAGTTTACAGTTGCTGAGGCGTTAAAGGCGGTGGAGGAATGATTACGAAGCGCATTATTCCTTGTTTAGATGTAAAAGACGGCCGTGTAGTTAAAGGGGTGCAATTCGTTTCGTTGCGCGATGCAGGTGATCCGGTAGAGCTTGCGCGCGCATACGATGAACAAGGAGCGGACGAGCTTGTATTTTTAGACATTTCCGCCTCTCATGAAGGACGAAAAACGATGGTCGATGTCGTCAAACGCGTGGCGGCACAGCTTGCCATCCCTTTTACAGTAGGGGGCGGCATTCAAACGGTGGAAGATATGAAAGCGATTTTACGTTCGGGAGCAGACAAAGTATCGATCAACACATCTGCCGTCCTCCGTCCAGACCTCATTAACGAAGGGGCACAATTTTTTGGTACGCAATGTATCGTTGTGGCGATCGATGCTAAATACGACCTGGAGCTTCGTTCTTGGCGCGTGTATACGCACGGTGGACGGCGTCCAACAGAATGGGAAGTTGTCGCATGGGCGAAAGAAGTTGTGAGGCGCGGCGCGGGGGAAATTTTGTTGACAAGTATGGATCGCGATGGGGGAAAAGACGGGTTTGACATAGAGCTTACTAAGCGAGTAAGCGAGGCGGTATCGGTTCCTGTCATTGCATCTGGAGGGGCAGGGTGCGCCCAACATTTTGTCGACGTGTTTCAAATTGGCCGAGCAGACGCTGCGTTAGCTGCTTCGATTTTTCATTATCAAGAAACGTCCGTGCAACAAGTGAAACAGTACGTACGTGAACAGGGGGTAAATGTGCGATGAACATCGAACACATTCGTTTTAATGAGCAAGGGCTTGTACCGGCGATCGTACAAGATGCACATAGTAAAGAAGTATTAACGTTAGCGTATATGAACGAGCAATCGTTGCAAAAAACGTTGGAAACGAAGGAAACATGGTTTTATAGCCGCTCTCGCCAGCAGCTTTGGCATAAAGGTGAAACGTCTGGAAATGTACAAACAGTTGTTGATATTCGCTACGACTGTGACGCCGATGCCCTTCTTGTTCTCGTTGAACCGCACGGGCCAGCGTGCCATACGGGGGAATACTCTTGTTTTCACCGCCGCTTAAGCGATGAAAAGCCTGCGGTCAAGCGTGATCGCTTTGCAATTTTAAATGTGCTAGAGTCGGTTATTGCAGAACGGGAAGCGAAACGTCCTGAAGGATCGTATACGACATATTTATTTGACAAAGGAATCGACAAAATCGCTAAAAAGGTTGGGGAAGAAGCGGCTGAAGTCATTATCGCAGCTAAAAACCGTTCAAAAGAAGAACTGCGATGGGAAGCGGCAGATTTATTGTATCATTTGCTCGTTTTGTTGCGCGAGCAGCGCGTGTCGCTCGATGATGTTCTTTCCGTATTAGCTGAGCGCCATCGTTAATGCTTTTTTTCCCATCCATGTTGTTCTGAAGCGAAAATGTGGTATACTGTCTTTCGGTGAATGAAATCAACATGGAGGGTTCGATGGAAAAACATTTGCAAAAACGTGTCGGGAAAGTGATTCCGTTTATTCAAGACGGTACGTACTTTTTTAATAAAGGTTTAACATATTATCGCCGACGTGATTTGCATAAAGCGAAAGCGTATTTGCAACGTGCGGTGCAACTTGAACCAGAGCAGAGCGCGTTCGCGTGTCAATTGGCGATTATATTGTCAGAATTGGGGGAATATGCGCAATCGAACGAATGGTTATTGCGCATCGTTGAGCGTGACGATCAGTTAACGGAGTGTTTTTATTTTTTAGCCAACAACTATGCCCATTTAGGATTGTTCGGCGAGGCGATGAAATATGCTGAGCGCTATATGGAATGTGAGCCTGATGGGGAATTTGCGGAGTATACGCTTGATTTATTAGATATTTTAACGATTGAGCAAGAAGATGAAGAATGGCTCAATTATGATGATATATTAATGAAACAAGAACAGGCGCACACATTGCTTGAAAAAGGGGAGTTTCAAGAAGCGATCGCTTTATTTGAAGAAATGATTGAGCAACATCCAGAAAATTGGGCTGCGTACAACAATTTAGCGCTTGCCTATTTTTATCAAGGGAATATCGGAAAAGCGAGACAAATGATTGAATATATTTTGAAACAAAATCCAGGCAATTTGCATGCGCTTTGTAACGATGCAGTGTTTTCTTATTATTTACAAGAGCATGGACGGCTTTTCTCACTCACTCAGTTGCTGCAAAATGTGCATCCTATTTCATTTGAGCATCGATATAAGCTCGGCGTTACGTTCGCGATTGTTGGGCGCTACGACTTAGCTTTTCAATGGTTGCGTCAGCTACAACGCCGCGGTTTTGAAGGCGATGCTCCATTTTATTATTGGTATGCGTATGCAGCGTATCATATGGGGTATTGTTCGTTAGCGGAGACGATGTGGAAAAAGTTAGTTTCGCTTCATCCTGATAAACAAGGGAGTGAACCGTGGCGTTATCGTGAGCAGACGATTGAACATATTCAAGCGTTGTTCGAAAAACAAGATGTAGCTTCTTCGATGTATGCGCTATATTTAATCAGCAAATCATTTATGAAAAACGATTGCCCGTTTCCGAAACAGTCATGGTCTCATCCGCTTTTACAGCAGTGGAGCGATTATGTATACGATGGACGGCAAACGTCATCATGTGTGATAGATGCGCATCGTATTGTAACGTTGCTCATTCAACATAACGGATTTGAATATGAGCCGTTATATATTGCTTGGTTTTCTTTTTTTATCGAGGCAATAAAAGAAATCGATTCGTTTTCTAATCACGAAGGATGGGCAGCGGCGTTTGAATATATGTTTCGTAAACGTCGTGGTGAGCGTGTGACACAACGAATGCTTGCAGAACGTTATGGGGTGTCAGTAGCAACGATCGGAAAGTATGTGAAAGTTATGAAACAGAAGTGGCACGGATGAGCAAGTTAATAGACCCTTTTGTTTTGTTGTATTACGATAGACATATGGAAAAGATAAAATGAAGATTTGTTTATGCGGAAAGGGTGAAGAAGACGTGTCACAAGAAAAAGTGTATGACGTAATTATTATCGGTGCTGGGCCTGCAGGAATGACGGCGGCGGTATATACATCGCGTGCGAACTTGTCAACGCTCATGTTAGAGCGTGGCGTTCCCGGTGGGCAAATGGCCAATACAGAAGAGGTGGAAAATTATCCGGGATATGATCATATTCTTGGACCGGAATTGGCGTCAAAAATGTTCGAGCATGCGAAAAAGTTTGGTGCTGAATACGCATACGGTGATGTAAAAGAAGTCATTGACGGCGAACAATATAAAACGGTTGTGACGAGCAACCAACAATATAAAGCTCGTGCGATCATCATTGCGACGGGGGCAGAGTACAAAAAACTTGGTGTGCCTGGCGAAAAAGAATTAGGGGGACGTGGCGTTTCATACTGTGCCGTATGTGACGGAGCCTTTTTTAAAGGAAAAGAGCTTGTCGTCGTTGGCGGTGGAGATTCGGCTGTTGAAGAAGGTGTATATTTGACGCGCTTTGCAAGTAAAGTGACGATTGTCCACCGTCGCGATCAGCTGCGCGCACAAAAAATTTTACAGCAGCGCGCATTTGCGAATGAAAAAATTGATTTTATTTGGAATCATACGGTGAAACAAATTCACGAAAAAGACGGTCGCGTGGGTAGCGTAACGCTCGTTCATACGCAAACAGGAGAAGAGCGCGAGTTTCCGTGTGATGGCGTGTTTATTTACATCGGTATGGTGCCTTTAACAAAACCGTTTGCTTCGTTAGGCATTACAAACGAGAACGGCTATATCGAAACGAATGAACGGATGGAAACGAAAGTGCCTGGCATTTTCGCGGCAGGGGATGTTCGTGAAAAGTCGCTCCGTCAAATTGTTACAGCAACAGGCGACGGAAGCATTGCGGCGCAAAGTGCACAACATTACGTAGAAGAATTAAAGGAAAAGCTTAACATTCAGTAATGAAAACGTAATGTGGCTTTAATTGAACTGTAACACGCTTGAAACAATAAAAGAGTATGATAAAAGTAAGTAATTGACCCCCTTTTTATATATACTTGTTGGCACGGGCTCTCGTCCCGTGCTTTCTTTTTGTGATGGACGTGAAAACGTTTCAAAATTTATACTTTGTGACCGTTTGTAAGAAATAGTATAATGAAAAAAACATCTTTATTATTGTTATTTGAGGTGAACGGACGTTGCAACGAGTAACGAACTGTGTATTAGTGAAAGACGGACGCATTCTCTTGTTAAAAAAACCGCGGCGTGGTTGGTGGGTCGCGCCGGGCGGGAAAATGGAGCAAGGAGAATCTATACGAGAAGCGTGTATTCGTGAATACCGCGAGGAAACAGGTTTATACATTAAAAATCCACAATTAAAAGGGGTATTCACGTTTGTAATGAAACGAGGGGAAGAAGTCGTTTCGGAATGGATGATGTTTACGTTTTTTGCGGAACATTTTGAAGGGGAAAACGTATTACAATGTGAGGAAGGAGAGCTCGCTTGGCATCCAATTGAACATATATCGACGTTGCCGATGGCGCCAGGCGATTACCATATTATTGACTATGTCGTGAAAGGCACGGGCATTATGTACGGCACATTCACGTATACAGAGGAATTTGAGTTGTTGTCTTACCGGCTTGATCCGAGTTAAAGAAAGGGGAGAGGGCGATGAGCAAAGGCTCAGCACACGTTCAAATGGTGATTATTACAGGAATGTCGGGGGCGGGGAAGACGGTCGCGATCCAAAGCTTTGAGGACTTAGGCTATTTTTGTGTCGATAACTTACCGCCGACATTGTTGCCAAAGTTTCTCGAATTAATTCGGGAATCGGGCAATAAAATGAATAAAATTGCACTTGTTATGGATTTGCGCAGCCGCGACTTTTTCGACCGTCTTTTTGCCGCGCTTGATGATTTAGCAGAAACGTCATGGGTGGCACCGCAAATTTTGTTTTTAGATGCAAGCGATGCTACGCTCGTGAGCCGCTATAAAGAAACGCGCCGTTCTCATCCGCTTGCACCGAGCGGATTGCCGCTTGAAGGCATTCGGCTAGAGCGCCAATTGCTTGAAGAGTTAAAAGGGCGTGCTCAAATGATTATTGATACGTCTAGCCTAAAGCCGCGCGAGCTGCGCGAAAAAATTGTGCAAACATTTGCGACACCGGCGACGACAACATTTTCTGTCAATGTCGTCTCGTTCGGATTTAAATACGGTTTACCGATTGATGCAGATCTCGTTTTTGATGTCCGCTTCTTACCAAATCCGCATTACATTGAACATATGCGTCCGAAAACAGGATTAGATGAAGAAGTATCGTCTTACGTATTAAAGTGGACGGAAACGCAAAAATTTATTGAAAAAGTAACAGATTTGCTTTCGTTTATGCTCCCGCACTATAAACGGGAAGGAAAAAGTCAAGTTGTCATTGCGGTCGGATGCACGGGCGGGCAACACCGTTCGGTTACGTTAGCTGAGTATATTGCACGCCACTTTGCGCATGAATATACAACGCACGTGTTTCATCGAGATATTGCAAAAAGAAAGGATACGCACCGATGAAAAAAATAGTTGTCATCGGTGGGGGAACGGGGCTTCCTGTTTTGCTGCGCGGGCTGAAACAATATGATGTTGATTTAACCGCCATCGTAACTGTCGCAGATGATGGTGGGAGCTCAGGAAGATTGCGTGACGAACTTGATATGCCCCCGCCTGGAGATATTCGAAACGTGCTTGCTGCTCTTTCTGACGTCGAGCCGCTCATTATTGAATTGTTTCAACATCGGTTCGAAAACGGAAATGGGTTGTCAGGTCATTCGCTTGGGAATTTAATTTTAGCAGCGATGACGTCAATTACTGGCGATTTTGTGCATGCGGTTCGCGAAATGGGAAAAGTGTTGAATGTGCGTGGAAAAGTGTTGCCGGCAGCCAATGAAAGCGTTGTGTTGCATGCGGAAATGGAAGATGGGACAATTGTATCAGGTGAGTCAAAAATCCCGTATTTCGGAAAAAAAATTAAGCGCGTCTTTCTAACCCCAGAACATATTGAACCGCTCAATGAGACGATTACAGAATTACAAACAGCCGATTTAATTGTCATCGGACCTGGGAGCTTGTATACAAGCATTTTACCGAACTTACTCGTTCCTAAAATTGGCGAAGAGGTATGCCGATCAAAAGCGAAAAAAGTATATATATGCAACGTCATGACTCAAGCAGGAGAAACGTTAAACTATACGGCGAGCGATCATGTGAAAGCGCTATATGATCATATGGCATGTGCCTTTTTAGATGCTGTCATTGTAAACGACGCGCCGATTTTACCAGAAACGAAAGAGCGCTATGCGAAAGAACTTGCGGCTCCGGTCGTTTGTGATACAGCTGAATTAGAGGCGCTCGGTTTGCAGGTTATTTGTGATGCGATCATTGATGAGCGAGATGGAACGGTGCGTCACGATACGAAAAAAGTAGCGGCGTTGCTCGTTTCGCTTCTTGCACCTCCTTCGCACGACATACATTGATAGGAGGTGAAGTGGTTGTCATTTGCATCGGAAACGAAAAAAGAGTTGACGAATATAGAAGTGAAAACGTGTTGTTTAAAAGCAGAATTATCCGCTTTAATTCGAATGAATGGCTCTATTTCATTTTCCAATCGGCGTTTACTGTTAAATATTCAAACGGAAAACGCAGCAATTGCTCGGCGAATTTATACGTTATTGAAAAAAGGATATGATGTAGCTGTCGAATTACTTGTACGTAAAAAAATGCGCCTAAAGAAAAACAATGTATATATTGTACGCGTCGTTGAAGGGACGAATGAACTATTATCTGATTTAAAAATTATGGAAGAAGGGTTTTCGTTCGTTCATTCCATTTCACAAGAGCTTGTGCAAAAAAAATGTTGCAAGCGCTCGTACTTGCGCGGTGCCTTTTTAGCTGGAGGGTCTGTCAATAACCCGGAAACGTCGTCGTATCATTTAGAAGTTTTTTCGCTGTATCGCGAACATAACGAATCGCTTTGTGAACTGATGAACACGACGTTCCATTTACATGCACGCACGTTAGAAAGAAAAAAAGGGTTTATTACGTATTTAAAAGAAGCGGAAAAAATTGCGGAGTTTTTAAGCATTATCGGGGCACATCAAGCGTTGTTGCGCTTTGAAGATGTACGCATCGTGCGCGATATGCGCAATTCGGTCAATCGGCTCGTTAATTGCGAAACAGCTAATTTAAATAAAACCATTGGAGCAGCGTTGCGCCAAGTCGAAAACATTCGGTATATCGACGAGACGATTGGGCTCGATCAACTGCCAGAAAAACTTCGTGAAATTGCGAAATTGCGCATTGAGTATCAAGATGTAACATTGAAAGAACTCGGTGAAATGGTTTCCGGAGGGAAAATTAGCAAGTCAGGAATTAACCATCGTCTGCGAAAACTAGACGAAATTGCTGAACGACTCCGTGCGGGCCAGCCGATTGATTTTCATAAATCTTTGTAACTATGGGAGGAATGTGTGATGGTGGAAAAACAAGTAGAAGTACGGTTAAAAACAGGATTACAAGCGCGTCCAGCAGCGTTGTTTGTTCAAGAAGCGAACCGTTTTTCAGCCGATGTTTATATTGAGAAGGACGGCAAAAAAGTGAATGCGAAAAGCATTATGGGATTAATGAGCTTAGCGATCCATACAGGGGCAGTAATCACGATTTATGCTGACGGTCCAGATGAGCAGGAAGCGCTAAACAAGCTCGTGAAATACGTTGAACAAGAATAAAAACAAGGCGGTTGCACCGCCTTGTTTTTATTTCTCATCTACGCGTGTTAATACGCGGTCGATTAAACCGTATTCTTTCGCCTTTTCTGCCGTCATAAAGTTGTCGCGATCCGTATCACGCTCAATGACTTCGATCGGTTGTCCTGTGTTTTCGGACAAGATGCGATTTAACTTGTCACGCAAGAATAAAATACGCTTTGCAGCAATTTCAATTTCTGTCGCTTGACCTTGTACGCCACCAAGCGGCTGATGAATCATAATTTCGCTATTTGGTAACGCAAACCGTTTTCCTTTGGCGCCCGCTGCGAGTAAAAATGCGCCCATAGAAGCAGCCATACCGATACAAATCGTTGATACGTCTGGTTTAATAAATTGCATCGTGTCGTAAATTGCCATGCCGGCTGTAATGGATCCACCCGGACTGTTAATGTAAAGAGAAATATCTTTTTCAGGATCTTCTGCTGCTAAAAATAAAAGTTGAGAAACGATTGAGTTTGCGACGTGGTCATCAATCGCGCTTCCTAAAATGATGATGCGGTCTTTTAATAAGCGAGAGTAAATGTCATATGCGCGTTCTCCGCGACTCGTTTGTTCAATGACTGTAGGAATTAAATTCATACTTTTCCTCCTCCAATAAATCGTTTTTTATGTACTTCTATCATACAAAAAAGGTCAATAAAGGTCAAATAAAACACCTTCTGCTTATATGTATTCGCTTTTTTTCTTCTACATCCCTTCTTCCATCGTTTCCTCTTCCTAAAATTTTAAACGTCATTTCTCTTGCAATTTTTTTATGTGTTCACTATAATGGTAAGTGCATTTATCATTGCGCCCTCGTAGTGTAGTGGATAGCACGAGAGATTCCGGTTCTCTTAGCGTGGGTTCGAATCCTGCCGAGGGCGTTTTTTTTATCTCGATGGTTCAGATTAAAAATCACCAAACCCTTGATACGACTGCGTTTGCGGTCGTTTTTTATTTTTCGAAAATCCGATTGAAAACGATAGAATTCGAAAAAATTTTGCACGAATTTTGCACGGCTATTTTGCATGGTAGAGCTCCTCCATCGCGAGATCAACCTGCCGAGATTCTTTTTGTTCCATCTCGTCTAAAATGTGCGAATACGTTTGTAAGGTGGTCACAATATCTTTATGCCCCAGCCGCCGGGAAACGTATTTAATATTCACCCCTTTATATAGGAGCATGGATGCATGGGTGTGTCGGAGCCCGTGGCAGGTGATGGTTTTAACCCCGACTTTTTTGCACAGCGCATCGCGAAACTTGAAATGGATGTGGATATGCTCCGCTCGGATATGGTTGATGTGAAAACTCGTCTTGCGGTGGCGGAGAGCAACATTAAAGACATGCGTGAAGATATTTCAGCGATCAAAAGCAACACAACATGGATTTTGCGTTTGATTATCGGCGGTATTGTGGGAGCGTTACTCACTTTTATCATTCAGGGAGGCGTTCAATAATGGAAGCGATTCTTTCGATTGAATTCACGGCATATGTGGCGCTAGCAGTATTATTGTATGCCATTCGTGAAGCAACAAACATTCCTAATCGTTTTATTCCAATTGTTGCAGTGTTTCTAGGCGTTGCTTTCTCCATATTCGAAAGCAGCGCTTTTTCTTTTGATGTGTTAGTCAAAGGGCTTCAATATGCGCTGTATGGCGTTGGTTCGGTGGCAACAATAAAATATGTGCTTGAAAAAGGAGAGGGCCGGAAGTCAACTACCCCCACTTAGCTAACGCTTGAAGCGGGGGCTTGCAACTCCCCAGAAGTGCGAACGGACTTCGTCCTCCTTCCTTGACTTGGGGTTGCATCAGGGGCAGGTTGACGACTACCCAACGACATAGGTCATGCCTATATCGCTACCGAGTGGCTCGGCATGTCTGTAGGCAGTACTTGACTTCCACGCACAACAGACGGATGTACGCTCGATGTTTTACGGTTGCAACGTTTCCTGCAACCAACTCCCTACATCGAGTAACGGGGATTGGAGTGCCTTGATTCAACGGTTTTCTCCACATTCTTATTCTATCATATACAAAAGAAAGGAG
>NZ_FOJQ01000109.1 GCF_900111795.1 Anoxybacillus pushchinoensis
ATCTAACCGTCCAGTCTTACCGTCTTCTGTTTCTTTCGTTAGTTCGGTGTTTTCAAACTGTACGTCGATGATGCGATCATCTCCAGTCCGATGTAACAACGCATTTAAAAACGCCATCGTGATTGACTTTCTACTTGGGTGGCCGAACAGTTGTTTAAACATAAAATCCATTTTTAAATCGAGGTATTGCATACAAATCATCCTTTCGTAAAATATAAGGGACAATTTGATTAAAATCGGGAAATAAGGGAAATGCAAAAGTGGAAAATTGAATTTTGCGGAAAATTTTTATGACAAATGGGGTAAAAAAGTGGGAGGATGAACCGTTTTTTAGGTTGAAAATTTAATTTTTAAAGGGAGAGAGTGATTAAATTCAGCCCACTTGATCATGTGGCTGAATAGTTACAAAGCGTTTATTCTTCGCTGGACCATATCTTTGGAAACGAATAAAACGGAAAAGAGAAGAAGTTTTGATTAAAGTCTCAGATGACTAGATATCATCCACATCCATTTCAGAGGAAAGCCATTGTCGCTTTGCCTTTTTTCTTTTTAATCAAAGAAAGGGAAGACAAAAGAAAAGCCCCGCAGAGATTTCTCTCCGCAGAGCTTTTCGACATACTTCGGGCGGTGACAGTGGAGTGAGCCTTACTGCGCCGCCGAATGGAGAAAAAGAACGTTCATCGTCTATTCTATCATGTTTTCTCCATTATTCCACTATTTCTGCGCCTAGCGTATGGCGAAAATGGCGGAGCGCCCATTCGTGTCCCGCCGCGTCGAAGCTCGCGACCGCCCGCCGGTGGACGACGATGCGAAAGCCTTTATTATATGCATCGACCGCCGTATGGAGGACGCAAATATCGGTGCAGCAGCCGACCAAATGCACTTCCGTGATGCCTCTCTCGCGCAATTTCAGCTCCAAATCGGTCCCGGCGAACGCGCTGTAGCGCGTTTTGTCCATCCAGTAGACGTTGTCTTTATGCTTATTTGCTTGATACACCTCTTCGAGCTCCCCGTACAGCTTTCGGCCCTCCGTCCCTTCAATGTTATGCGGCGGAAACAGCTTCGTTTCCGGATGGTAGTGATCTCCCGCCACATGTTTGTCAATGGCGAAGATAACAAAATCTCCACGATCGATAAACTGTTTCGTCACCCGTACAAGTTCTTCTTCAATCGCCTGCCCCGGCTTCCCGCATGTGAGCGCGCCATGATCGGCGATAAAATCGACGGTGTAGTCGATGTTAATGAGTGCTCTCTTCATGAAAATCCCTCCTGCGTGTTTGTCTAACAAACGGGTCTTGCTGTACATTGGTATTATGTCAAGAAAATATATAAGTTGAATTAAAGATTTACAACTGAACACACAAACGATCGATCGTTTGTTCTGGTT
>NZ_FOJQ01000100.1 GCF_900111795.1 Anoxybacillus pushchinoensis
CATGACATCTATAACGTAGGCTCTGTTTCAAGCCTTGGTCTGGTCAACATGGGGCTTACAAGCCCATGACTTTAGTCATTGGGTTGTTGACCTTTTCATTTTTATTTTACCTATATAGTAGCACATTCTTCAGTTTTTCCGTCATGTAATGAACTAGTAATAAAAAACATGTATTTTATATATTGCTTTTTTGTTCGATGTATGGTTCAATAAACATGTATATTAAATACATGTTTTGGGGGATATGTGTAATGAGTGCAACAAAATCTTTATTAAACGAACGTACGATACAAATCATTCAATCTACTGTACCTGTATTAGAACAATATGGGGAGCAAATTACACGTCGCTTTTATGAACTGATGTTTGCTAATCATCCGGAGTTATTGAACATTTTTAATCATGCTCATCAAAAACAAGGGAGACAACAAAAGGCGTTAGCAGCATCGGTATACGCCGCAGCGAAGCACATTGATCGTTTAGAAGACATTTTACCTGTTGTGAAGCAAATTGGTCATAAACATCGTAGTTTAGGTGTCAAAAAGGAGCATTATCCGATTGTCGGCAAACATTTATTGCTTGCGATTAAAGATGTGCTTGGTGACGCTGCGACAGATGAAGTGATTGAAGCGTGGGGCGAAGCTTATGGAGTCATTGCTGATGTGTTTATTCAAGTAGAACAACAAATGTACGATGAGGCAGCGAAAAAACAAGGTGGATGGGTTGATTTTCGTCCTTTTGTTGTGCAGAAAAAAGTGAAAGAAAGCGATGTTATTACATCATTTTATCTCGTTCCGCAAGATGGAGGGGAAATAAGCGATTTTCTTCCCGGTCAATATGTGAGTGTGAAAGTACAAATTCCGAGCGAAAAATATACGCACATTCGTCAATATAGTTTGTCGGATATGCCAGGGCAACCATATTATCGCATCAGTGTGAAACGGGAAGTTGAAACAAATCAAAAACCTGCTGGTATTGTATCGAATTATTTGCATGACCATGTGAAAGAAGGGGATGTGCTTGAATTAAGCGCGCCAGCTGGTGATTTTACGATTGATATGAGCAAAGAAACACCGGTTGTATTTGTGAGTGGTGGTGTAGGTATTACACCGTTATTAAGTATGGCAAAGGCAGTCGCAAAACAACAGCCAAATCGCCCGATTACGTTCGTTTGTGCTGCTGTTCATGGACGTGTTCATGCGTTTGATCAAGAGTTGCGCGCACTCGTCAAACAAGGGAACGTATGTTATCATGTTTGTTATGAGCAGCCATCAAATGAAGACCGCAGTCATCCACATTTTGAAAAGGCCGGATTGGTTGATGCACAGTTGTTACAGCGTGTCATCAAGCAAACGAATGTCGATGTATATATGTGCGGTCCAATTCCGTTTATGAAAGCTGTGAAAGATGCTCTGCAGCAATGTGGGGTGGCTGAGGAGCGGGTTCATTATGAATTTTTTGGTCCTGCTAGTCAGCTGTAACATGTTGTCCTTCCCAATTTGGGAGGGGCTTTTTTGTTGTGAAAAAGAGGAAAAAGAGATAGAATGGTGGGAAGATTTCCGTATATAGAAAGGGTCTGGATGATGACTAAAACAAATCGTATGATATGGTGGGGTCTTGTCGTTGCATGGTGTGCGCTTATTTACTATTTTACAGAGTCTCCGCTATTTACCGGAGAGCAAACGGCGCAATGGATTCGACATTGGCTCGACTATTTTGGGATCGAAACGAACCGTCCTGTGAGCGACGGGGTGTTTTCGTGGAATTTCATCGTTCGCAAATGTGCGCACATGACGGTGTTTGGAACGATGGCGTTTCTTGCGTGGAAAGCGACAGCTTCTTATCGCTTCGCATGGTTATTTACACTTTTTTGTGCCATGTTCGATGAATGGCATCAATCGCTTCAACCGAACCGAACGGCGTCATTTTCTGACGTTATCATCGATATGATCGGGGCAACGATCGCTTTATGGATCGTTTGGAAGGCGAATAAGCGAGCATAAACGCTCGCTCGCTTATTCACTAGTTTTTTTCCACTTTGCGCTTCTTCCTTTACCAATTGGGGTGATTTTTTTTGCTTCCTTCAATTCATTTAAGACACGATTAATCGTTGCTTCACTAATGTCAGGACAGGCATGGCGAATCTCTTCTTTTGTAAAGTATCCAATTTTCCCTTCAATGAAATCTTTAATGCGCTTTCGTTTATTTCCGCGACTTGTTTCTACATAGCCCACACGCTCTTCAAGTTTTTTATATGCAGCAACGATAATCGATAAAAAGTAATGTAGCCAAGGAAAAATATCGTTTTTCCCTTCATGCCAATGGATTGATGAGCGCTTTAGCACGTCGTAATATGTTTCTTTACTTTCCTCAATGAGTGTTTCTATACTAATGTAACGACCGACTTCATATCCGAATTTGTGTAGTAAAAGAAGAGTTAATAAACGTGACATCCGTCCATTGCCGTCGTGAAATGGATGAATGCAAAGGAAATCTAAAATGAAGATGGCAATTGCGATCAATGGATGTACGTCACCTTTTTGAACGGTATCTTGAAAAGTCATGCAAAGAAGGCGCATATGTTCATCGGTTTGGAAAGCTGGTACAGGAATAAAACGGATAAACTTTTCACCATTCGGGAGCGTTTCACTTACCTGAATCCGTGATGGATTGACATCGACTTTGACTTTTTTGCTGGTTTTATGGATGCGTGATCCACCATTCCCTTTTTATGTTTAAAACA
>NZ_FOJQ01000056.1 GCF_900111795.1 Anoxybacillus pushchinoensis
TATTATGTAAAATCGATTCGTGAACGAGTGGAAAATAAGGAGCATACTCTTCCTTTTGTGAAAGTTGTTTTAAGATATGTGGAAATGTTTCCGCTTCTCCTTTAGTTACATATTGTGAATCGGAGCGTGGATACGATACATACCCCTTTTGATATAGTTTTTGTAGTATATCTAATGTTTTTTGCGGCGAATATTTAAACCGCTTGTTTGCCGCTGCCTGCAATGTTGATAAATTAAACAAAAGCGGTGGTAAAAATGTTTTTCGCTCACATACAACTTCTGCTACCTCTACTTGTTTTCGTCTGCAAAACGCGCTCACTTTCTCAGCAAGCTCTCGATCGTATGTGCGCGTCTCATTTTCGTGCCACCACTTTCCCTCGTATCGTTTTCCGTCCACATCAAATGTAGCAACGACTTCCCAAAACGGCTTTGATTGAAATTGCTCAATTTCTTTTTCTCTTCTCACAATTAAAGCGAGTGTTGGCGTTTGCACGCGTCCAACGGAGAACACGTCATTCATCCCTTTTTGCTTTAATAAAATGGTATACACTCTCGATGCGTTCATGCCAACAAGCCAATCTGCACACGTTCGTGCATACGCCTCTTCATATAAAGGACGGGTTTGATTTTCGTCTAGTAGCTGACGAAATCCTTGTTCAATCGCCTTTGGTGTTAACGATGAAATCCAAAGACGCTTGATCGGTTTTTTCACACCGCTCATATAAATGATGTTTCGAATAATTAATTCCCCTTCTCGCCCAGCATCACCAGCATGAATAATTTCAGTCACTTCCGGTTTATGAAGCAATTGCTTAATCGTTTGAAATTGTTTCGCTTTTTTACGATCAATCTCATATTGAAAACGATTCGGAATAATCGGTAACGTATCGAGCGTCCATCGTTTCCAACTTGCTTCATACTTTTCTGGAGAGGCTAATTCAAATAAATGCCCAACAGCCCACGTCATATAAGCCCCTTTCGGAAACAACTCATTTGGTAAAATTTCAATGTATCCATCTCTTTTTTTTGTTCGAAAAATCGACGCAAGTGTCATTCCTTGATCAGGCTTTTCTGCAATAATCACTTTCATTTTTTTCACCCCTTGATGAAAAGAAACCTGCTCAGCTAGCGAGCAGGTTATTTGGCAGCTTCTGTTGTGCGCATGATGAGTGACTGGACAATTGAAAAACATCCACTAACAACCCAATATAGTGATAAAGCTGCAGGGACAGAACTCGCTCCCACGGAAAATACATGACCGAGCATAAGCAATAGTTTTGACATCGGATAAACAAAATAATGATCCCATACACCTTGACTATGTTCTGTAATCGGTACATTTCGATTACATGCACTTAATATTACAACAAAAAACGAAAACATCCATTTTTTCACGATTTTATGCCTCCTTGTTTGTAATTATAAACAAACAAGGAGCCACCTTCCTTCTTCATCGCTAGCATGCGACTGCTCATTTATCGGAATTTTCCGCTGTCAAAACGTAACAAATCGCATACACAGCGGCATATCATACACATCACTTGCCATTACAACATCGCTTGCATCGTGAGCGATGAAACGCTGAACGAAGAAAGGATGCTTCGCTTGACGCGTCACATAACACGTCATCGCGACAATAAAAACGCTAAAAAGCGATACATACGTAAACAGATCCAACGGGAACTCAATAAACATGCCCGAAACTCTCCTTCCGCTATCATTATAACACGGAAATGAGTCATTTACATACGCGAACGGAAATGAGCATTAATTTGTCCCTTTCTCATCGTTTCACGAATTTCTTTCATCATTTCATAGCGAATTTCTTTCGTTTGCACCCCTTCCTCACGTTTGTTGGCGATCTCAACGAGCCATTCGACGTCGGCAAAAGAATATTTCCTCGTTCCCTTTGATCGATCTGGAAAAATGAGTTGACGTTCTTCATAGTAACGAATTTGCCGCGGCGACAACCCTGTTAATTCGCTCACAATACCAATTGAAATAACTTTTTTATGTTTATATGAATCCATTTAACCCTCTCCTTAATGTAATTATTTATAACATAATCATACACAATCCTAGCAAAATTTACGCGTTTTTTATTATAAATTTTAACAAAATAAATAATATGTGTTATAAAATATAACAAAAACGATGAAGAAAATAACAAAAATGACTACAATGGTAGTTAAATAACATACACAGGAGGATGGAAAATGGGTACTCTTTTACAAACTACGATGAAACAGAAGCAATTTTATATTGATAAGCTAACTAAGGGAGGAAAGTTTGAGCTTCATCCATTACACTACTGGACCGTAGCTGAACTTCGAAAACAATATGAACGATATCGGGGGGAGATAAAAAATGGAGAAAAAAATCATGGACTTAGCGAAACAGATTATTGAGCTCGATTTACGGCGCGATGAGATGTTTGAACAACTTCTCGAACTACTTGGTGATCGTGCGTATGAAATATTGCGATATATGCAAAACAAGTACTAAAGGCTCTTGTCACCGTCAAGAGCCTTTAGTACTCATACACATACGGTTGTTCTGGTATGTGAACAATGGTTCCACTTAAGCTATCGAAACACACGCACTTGCTTATTCACAGAAATCGTAATTTCTCCTTCACCAATTTGCTCACCGTCAGCGTGCACAGGAAGACGCATATGACTACGAATATAAATATGTTTCCCCTGAAACGTATGTACTTCCTTCATTTTAATGTGACCGCCCCAAAAAACCGTCACAAATAATGCGAGCAATTTTAATCTCGACACATCATTTACAACGATCACGTCAAACTGCTGGTCATTTGGCTGCGCAAATGGAGCGATTTTCATTCCTCCCCCATAGTATGGGTGATTCGCAACGGTGACAAGCCATACTTTTGAAAACGTATATTGCCTTTGATCAACAGTCACTCTTACAGCTGTCGGTTCATATGTAAATAATTCTTTCAATAAATAAAACATATAGACAAAATTTCCTAAATATAAGCGATTTAAAATATATTTCCATTTGGACGCATTTACCTTCCGTGAAATATGTGCATCAAATCCACAACCGACATTATTAACAAAAACACCTTGCTTTGCTCCTTTGAACGTTCCGATGTCATACACATCTACATGCCCATCCTTAACACTCGACAACATATAGCTAAGAGCCTCGCTCCATTTTATTGGAATTTGTATCCCACGAGCAAAATCGTTTCCTGTCCCGGCGGGCATATACCCTGTAGTCACATGGCTGTACATGGCCACCCCATTCATGACTTCGTGAATTGTCCCGTCCCCACCGACCGCAATGAATGCAATCGGTTCATTTGTCTGTTCTGCTATTTGTTGTGCTAATTTCGCTCCGTCTCCTTGTTTTTGTGTGAACACAACTCGATAACAAATATGCTGCTGTTGAAGCATCCGCTCAATTTTATTCCATATTTTTTTACACTTTCCATTTTTAGCTGAAGGATTGACAATAAAATATAGTTTCAAACTTTCTCCCCCATTCCCTATCTTCTCCTTTCCTTATTATTCTATCATGGCATATCGATAGATAACATCAATCTTTCCCTTGACATAATTTTTGAAGCCTTATACAATTAAAAACGAATTATCGCACCGAGTGATTGATAGCCAAGCAGTTCCATTGTTTTACCTTAGCGCTTTTGACGTGGTGACATGGCGAAAGCGAAAAGGCAAACGTTGAAACTGTTTAGGCTAAAGATGCATCGGTATGTTTCACATGGTGTATACGTGAAGCATGCCGATTTTCGTTTCTAAAGGGGGATTCGTATGAGAACAAAAGGGGAACTAGAAGATCAAATTAGTCGCGCCCTTACTCAATGGGAGAAGGAATATTTAGGCCGCGGTCCTCTCTCCGTCAAAACGGATATTTTACGAAATATGGTCATCGTACAGTTGCGCGGTATTTTAACTCCTGCCGAAAAAGCATTGTGTGAAACAAAAGAAGGAATGTTGTCTATTAAACGCATTCGTGCCGATTTAATTGAATCAGGTAGCGAGCAGTTGAAAGAGCTCATTTATAGGCTAACAAATAAACAAGTCGCAAGTATGCATACCGATATTAGTACGAAAACAGGGGAACGAATCCTCGTGTTTCTATTACAGGAACCAGTCGATACACAAGGTTGATCTTCTAAAGGCCTTTTACGGTCAGTAAAAGATAAGCCGGAAATATTTTTCGATCCGATCGAAAAATGTTTTCGGTTTTTTTGTTGAATATAGAAAAGAATACAAAAGGAGAGGAACGTTATGCAAGAAATGATTATCAACAATTTAACGTCACCAGCCATCTTATTTTTTCTTCTTGGCATTATTGCTGCTCTCGTCAAATCGGATTTAAAGTTGCCAACAGGGTTAAATGAATCGTTAAGCATTTATTTATTAATCGCCATCGGTATGAAAGGTGGCATTGAACTTTCGGAACATGCTTTTCATGAGCTCGTTCGTCCGTTAGTTGGAACGTTATCGCTCGGCATCATTATCCCAATCGTTACGTTTGGTGTATGTCGTCGCCTTGGCATTGATCGGAATAATGCTACCGGTATTGCAGCGACGTACGGATCGGTTAGTATCGTTACATTTGGTGCTGCACTTGCTTTTGTCGAACAAGCAAACATCCCTTACGAAAGCTATATGAACGCATTTGTCGTCTTATTAGAAAGTCCTGCGATTATTGTATCGCTTGTCATATTGAAATTGTTAGAAAGTCGTTCACATAAACAAGAAATGGTACATCGCTTCTCTGCTACATCTGTGTATGGACCAATCATTAAAGAAGGGTTATTTGGAAAAAGCGTCTTTTTAATGGTCGGCAGCCTTCTCGTCGGGCTCATTGGTGGAGATCGGGCTCTTACCATTGTAAAACCTTTATTTATTGATTTATATCCGAGCATTCTTGTTCTCTTTTTACTCGGAATGGGGTTAACAGCCGGAAATCAACTTGCGGCCGTGCGCAAATACGGGCTCAAATTGCTTGCCTTAGGCATTCTTCTCCCCCCTGTATATGGCTTTTTAGGCGTTGTGATCGGCTATTATTCTGGTCTATCTTTTGGAGGAACGATTTTACTTAGCGTACTTGCCGCTAGCGCCTCATACATTGCAGTTCCAGCTGCGATGCGCGCATCCGTTCCAGAAGCAAACCCTGCTATTTATCTCGGCATGGCGCTCGGGCTCACCTTCCCATTTAACTTAACAATCGGCATGCCATTATATTATGAAATGGCAAAATGGTTTTATTAAAAGGCAAGGGAAGACCCTTGCTTTTTTCATGTCCTATGTTATCGTAATGATACAGTATCACGAAAAGGAAAGGTGTAAACGATGAATCGTTATATCGTCATTGGCGGTGGAATTGTTGGCTCCTCTGTTGCTTTTCACTTAGCAAAAGAAAAAGCAAACGTCATTTTAATCGACCGTGAAGATCAAGGGCGAGCAACTGATGCTGCGGCGGGAATAATTTGTCCATGGACATCGCAACGCAGAAACAAAAAATGGTATGCCCTTGCAAAAGGAGGAGCAGCATTTTACCCTTATCTCATTGAACAATTGCAAGCGTACGGTCATCAAACAGGATATAAACGTGTCGGGGTCATTTGTTTACATTATGATTCCGACAAGTTGCAAAGTATGGAAGAACGCGTGTACAAACGACGTGAAGAGGCCCCTGAAATCGGAGAGGTTACGCGTTTGTCTTCGGAGGAAGTCATAACGCGCTTTCCCGTATTAAGCGATGGGTACGAGGCGATATATGTAAGCGGTGCTGCCCGAGTGGATGGGCGTGCATTAAGACGTGCTCTTATTCATGCTGCCATTCAACTAGGAACAACATATGTAAAAGGAAGCGCGACCCTTTTGCATAAAAATGGACGGGTCATTGGCGCAACAGTTGGGAATGAACGTTTTGAAGCAGATGGGGTTATTGTCACCGCAGGGGTTTGGGCAAAGTCGTTACTTTTGCCACTAGGTATTGATTTTCTCATCACACCACAGCGAGCGCAAATCGTTCATCTAAAGCACAATGAACAACATACAGATCATTGGCCGGTCGTCATGCCACCAAATAATCAATATTTACTGGCCTTTCCAAAAGGAAAAATCGTTGTTGGAGCGACGCACGAAGACAACGTCGGGATCGATTGTCGCGTGACTGCTGGCGGCTTGTACGAAGTATTACATAAGGCATTGACCGTCGCACCTTACCTATCCGATTGGACGCACACTGAAACGCGCGTTGGCTTTCGGCCTCATGCACCAAACTTTTTACCTATATTCGGTGCCGTACCGCATATCGAAGGTCTTTACGTGGCAAACGGTCTTGGCGCATCCGGATTAACCGCAGGACCATATGTTGGTGCCGAACTTGCGAGAATGATTCTCGGGCAATCTACCACATTACAACAAAGCGACTACGATGTCATTCAAGCCATTCAATTTCTTTGATGAATGCGCTGTTCGATTGCATATACTAACAAAAAAACGGAGGTTCGTTCATGAACAAATGGGCGTTTGTTTCTGATTTTGACGGGACGATTTCGCATAAAGACTTTTACTGGATTGTTATTGAAAAATATTTTCCTGAAGGGAAACGATTATTCGAACAATGGCGTGCTGGAAAAATAAAAGATATCGACTTTTTAAACACTATTTTTACATCCATTCATCAAGATGAAGAAAAAATCATTGAAGATATTCATCACATCCCGATTGATGAAACGGTTTTACCTTTTATTACACATGTCCAGCGAAACGGTGGTGACTTCTACATACTTAGCGCAGGAACAGATTACTATATCCGCCACATTTTGAAAAAGTATAATATACGCGGTGTTGATATTTTTTCTAACGAAGGATATTATCACGACAAAAATATTCATATGCGCATCGACCCAAATCATATTCATTATTCGGAACGGTATGGTATTGATAAATCAAGTGTGATTCGCACATTGAAACAAACGTATAAAACCGTTTACTTTATTGGCGATAGTGAACCGGACGTTCATGCAGCAAAAGTAGCTGATGTCACGTTTGCCAAAGGGGCGTTACAATCGCTGTTACGCGAGCACCATATCCCTTTCATCCCTGTCGATACGTTTGCTGATGTTGAACGTCATTTACGAGAAAAAGGAGTGTTAACATGAACATTCCGATTCCGTCCATTCTTGAAATTGGCGAAGGTGTCGTTTGGCGTATGGACGATATAGTGCGAACATACCGCTTTTCCAAAGCTGTCATGCTATTTGACGACTTTACTTATCGAACGTATGAACAAGACATGAAACAGGCGATTTCCTCCGTCCCTGTGCACACCGTTTGTTTACCACCTCAACTTGACATTGTCGACATTATGAAAAAAGCATTTGAACTTCCCCATTGTGATGTGATGATTGCGATGGGCGGCGGGGCGGTCATCGACTGCGGCAAGTATATGGCGTTTTTACGACAAGTGCCGTTTATTAGCATTCCGACATCTGCATCAAATGACGGTTTCGCAAGCACAAATTGCTCGTTACTTGTCAACGGTAAAAAAACAACCGTTCCCGCTAAAGTACCGTTCGGCATTTTAGCTGACTTAAATATCATTCAGCAAGCTCCTGAACGATTTATTTTGGCAGGCATCGGTGATTTAATGTCGAATATTACGGCGTTGTATGACTGGGAATTCGAACAAAATCATGGGGTCAGTCGCGTCAACGCTTTTGCAGCGATGATTAGCAAAAAAGCTGTCAATAGTTTCATTCGTACACCTATGCAAAATATTAAACATCCTATTTTCCTAAAAGAATTAATTAGTTCATTAACAATGGGGGGCATTTCAACAGTAATTAGCGGAAATAGTGCCCCCATTAGCGGCTCGGAGCATTTAATTTCCCACGCCCTTGACAAAATGAGTTCAGCACCACAAATGCACGGCATTCAAGTCGGAATTGCTACATATATAATGGCACATGTACAACAACATCGAGCCGAGCGCATAACAAAAGTGTTTACACGCACCGGATTTTTCGACTACGCCAAAACGTTACATTTGAGTAAAGATGAATATCGGCAGGCGATCGATATCGCGCCAACAATTAAACCAAATCGTTATACGTACATTCACGATGAACAATACCGAAAACGGGCCATTCGGCTCCTTGATGAAGACCACATTTTAAAAGAAATTTTCACGTAGCACACAAAGACGGTCTGCCTCTGCACGAGACAGACCATTTTATGTTCTCTCCTCGAGTATAAACCGAAACAAATAATCGAGGACAAACAAATCGTCTGGATAGTCGATGCCTACATCCCCTCCTTCGTAAATAAGCGTTTGAAGCAAGTCATGAAGCGATTCCATTTGAACTACCGCTAGGCTAAAGCCATAGCGGATTCCTACGAACACCGAAAGTTTTTTTCGGTTATTTAGTAGGCGATCCCCACAGTTCCTGCGGTTAAGAAGCCTAATCGCTTCGTTTTTGATATTGTACACGATTGCACAGCATTCTTTTTAGACTTAAAGCGCGGTTTGTCGTTTTGCTTTTTAAAAAAGCGATCGTACGCATCATCCAGATGTTTGAGTGAAGATTGAAGTGCGATGCTATCCACTTCTTTTAACCAAGTGAATTTTTTTCAATTGTGTCAATTGAGAAGAACAAGTTTTATACGTGAGTCCTTTGCCCGTTTGTTTATAAGTATCTTCCCATTTCGTCAAAAAATAGTTGAATACAAAACGCGAGCAACCGAATGTTTTCGTAATCAATACTTCTTGTTCTTTGTTTGGATATGTCTCATTGTACTATCCCCTTTCATCTATTTGTTACCGTCTTCATCGTTTGTGAAAAAAAATCCCATTCCACATCCTTCAGCCATTTTACCGCTGCCTCAATATCTTTAGCGAAGACGCGGTCTTTTGTGATTGACGGAACAATTTTCCGTGCTGCTTCATAAAAGGCTCGCGTCTTTGGCGCCATTTGCTCTACCCCACGGTATTCGACTGCCTGCAACGCACAAATCAATTCGATGGCCAAAACGCGCCGCGCATTTTGGATAATCGCATAAGCATGGCGAGAAGCGATCGTTCCCATGCTGACGTGGTCTTCTTGATTTGCAGATGACGGAATCGAGTCGACGCTCGCTGGATGTGCCAGCGTCTTATTTTCTGATACAAGCGATGCCGCCGCATATTGCATAATCATCGCTCCTGATTGTAAGCCTGGCATTGGGCTTAAAAACGGTGGTAAATCGTTCAATTGTGGATTGACCAGCCTTTCAATGCGCCGTTCCGAAATATTAGCCAATTCTGCTACCGCCATTTTCATAAAATCCATCGCTAACGCAATTGGCTGTCCATGAAAGTTTCCACCGGAAATGACAGTCATCCCATCATCAAAAATAAGTGGATTGTCGGTTGCTGCGTTCATCTCGATTTCTAATTTTTCTTTCACATAATCGAGCGCTTGCCAAGAAGCCCCATGCACTTGTGGAATGCAACGAAGCGAGTAGGCATCTTGAACGCGCAATTCCCCTTGTGCTGTCGTCAGCTTGCTTCCGGCTAAATATGAGCGGATGCGTTTCGCCACTTCTGTTTGTTGACGATAACCGCGCACGAGATGGACGCGCTCATCAAACGCATCAATAATCCCTCGTAATCCTTCGATCGTTAATGAAGCGATCATCTCGCTTTCATACGCAAGCTGTTCTGCTTCTAAATAGCCGACAATGCCCATTGCCGTCATTGCTTGTGTACCGTTAATGAGCGCTAACCCTTCTTTCGCTTTTAATGAAAGCGGAGCAATGCCTGCTTGGGTTAACGCAGCAAGTGACGGCATACGCCGACCGTGATAAAACACTTCCCCTTCACCGAGCAACACGAGAGCTAAATGAGATAGCGGTGCTAAGTCACCACTCGCACCGAGAGAACCTTGTTGCGGAATGACAGGGTGAATGCGCACATTCAATAGATCAAGTAATCGTTGAATAACGATGGGGCGAACGCCTGAATAGCCTTTTAAAAGCGCATTCGCCCGCAACAACAACATCGCTCGCGACACGATTTCTGGAAACGGTTCTCCCACCCCACATGCGTGTGAATGAATTAAATTCCACTGCAATTGTTCTACATCATCCGCTTCAATAAACACATCGCTAAACTTTCCAAACCCAGTCGTAATGCCGTATACGATTCGTTTATTGGCGATGATTTCATCAACCGCTTGTCGGCCGCGCGCCGCCTCGTCCATACTCTCTTTTGCCGCTATGACTTTTTCGTTATCGTACAATACTCGTTTTACCTCATCTAATGTCAACGTATGTCCAGTTAAAATAACCACACTTTCACCCCATCCCTTTAATGAAATAAAGAAGGAGGCCATACCACAAATCAGCTTGTGGAATAGCCTCCTCTAAACTAATCACCTATAGGCTACATATGATTAATTCCTAATCCGACTGTTTCATGCTCTAACCCGCGAATCGGCGCCCCGATCGTCCCGTACAGCGCGACGGCAATCCATTCACCTTCCGCTTCATTTTCATAAGGCATGCCACGCACTACCGCAAAACGAAGGCCGACCGTCCGCATAAAATCACCTAACTCTACTTGGCCTCTTGTAACCCCTTGCATCGCTTCAACTACCGCATGATATAGGGCGTGCATTTCACGGTATAGTTCCCCGTTTACGACACCGTTTCGCTTTGCTGCTGTTTCGATAGCAGCTACAATTTTCTGTAACTCCATAGCTCCAACTTTTCCTTTGCAACAGCGCCAGCGCAATGCAGCCAACTGCTCAAGCATCGCTTGTTCCGCTTCCTCTTCCATGATCGCGAGTAAAATTGCATTGCGACCAATTCTGCCTCCTGCCTGTTTCAGCAATGCCCATCAACACCTATTTTTTAAATTTTCTAAAAAGCTAATCGTCTATCATTATTGTAAACGTCTGCTCTTCGACTGTCAATTATTTTTTACCACTTTTTAACAAATTAATATAGCACCTTGTTACTAAACTAAAGTTTAACTACGTGGAGCTAATAACATTACCCCAACCCCTATTAAACAAATCGCTCCACCAATCCAATCATACATATCGGGCGTTTTTTATCTATCCACCATCCCCATAGTAGTGATAAAACAATAAAAATCCCACCATATGCAGCGTACACTCGCTCGAACGATGGAAATGACTGAAACGTTGCAATAACACCATATAATGTTAAACATATTCCCCCAAAAATTCCATACATCGTTGGTTTCCCTTCTCGCAACCAAAGCCATACAAGATACCCTCCGCCGATTTCGGCAAAACCAGCTAGTAAAAATAACATAATCGCACTCATATACCCGCTCCTCTTTTTTGTTGTGGATAGTTGAATTTTATAATGGCTGAGCAAGTATCACAAGCCCGTGGTGCTACAAACGCTTACCCACTTATCATCGCTCGGATTAGCTGACTACACAAACCCGACATTTGAACATTTCGCTCCACGCTTGTTTGACTTTGAAGAAATTCGCCTGCGCATGCGAGAGTTAGAAGCTGGGGAAAAAGCAACAAAATGTCGCATTAACGTAAAAAAATTTTTAACCGCTTTTTATATGGAGATAAAAAATGGATAGAAAAAGGTGCCCGTAACGGACACCTTTTTCTATTCTTCTTTTCGCCCAATCGGCAAGCTGATGACAAACGTCGTTCCTTTCTCCGAACTGTCATGAAGCGCAGTCGTTCCGCCATGGTTTTCGATAATTCGCTTCACAATCGTTAACCCTAAGCCTGTGCCCGATGATTTCGTCGTCATAAACGGTTCAAAAATCGTCTTTTGCATCTCTTTTGGAATTCCGCGGCCTGAGTCGTACATATACATATTGTACGTCTCATTCACATTGGAATACATGCAAATCGTGCCGTTTTCTTCAATCGACTCTATGCTGTTATGCAGTAAATTGTATAACACTTGCATCATTTGTTTCGATCGATCCATAACGGAACCCGGTCCAGACGAACGTGAACAGCGATTTTTTCTGTTTCAAATGTGTGTTGCAACAAAGAAAGAAGATCTTGAACGATCGTTTCCATATACGTCTCTTTCAACACCGGCGCGCTCGGTTTCGCAATAAGAAGCATATCTTCAACAATCGCATTAATGCGGTCAATTTCTTTTAATAAAAGCGGAATGTGGTATTGTTCGCGCTCGTTTTCCGCTAAATTTTCGTTCATAAACGCTAAAAAGCCATGAATGACCGTAAGCGGATCGCGAATTTCATGCGCTGCTTTCGCTGCCATCTCCCCAAATAACTCCAATTTTTCCGATTGATGCATGCGTCTTGTCAGTTCCTCGATTTCGGTGATGTCGAGAAAGAAAATTGTACGTCCTGCCGTTTCGCTATACAAATTAAGCAACATCGATTGTGACACTAAAAATATTTTTTTCTCTCCATCTCTTTCATACGAAACTTTAACTTGCTGAAACGGATCGCGACGCATGAAAAGTTCCCAAAACAAAACATTATGTTCACTTTGTCTTTCTTGCTCGATCATTTGTTTAATTTCTTTTTTATCTAAATCGAGCAACATCGCAGCGGAATCGTTAATGAAAAGATTCGACTATGAATAATGCAGTAATAATTCCCCACGCAATAAATGCCCCAATGTTTGGCATAATCATTCCGCGTGACATACTCCCACCACCTACGCTTCGCTTAGAGGTGGGGGCTTCTCGGGTAATCCCATCTCATGATGGGAAGTTGACCGAGCGATCCCCGTGTGCCCCACGGTTCGAGGACAAATTAGACGATCGCCAATCGTTTCAT
>NZ_FOJQ01000037.1 GCF_900111795.1 Anoxybacillus pushchinoensis
TTCTTCTGTTTTAACAGAAGTCTTGCTTTCCTTGGTGAGCATGGCATGAGTGGTTTTCCATGCTTATTGATAATGTACACGAACAAGACGTGTACCTCCTTTCAGGAGTGAGTTCCTCCTCCCCAATGTTGGAAGGACTTGTTTGGCAGACAGCACCGCTCCTACCCATCAGAGCTTCTAACCATCTGCGACAGGGTTACGGACTGGAGGAGCATCCGTAAGTGTCATGACCCCTCCAACGTAGCCATTGAATGGCTGAGGGTAGTCAACTAGGGCTTGGCAAGCCCCCACTTCAAAAGCCGTTAGGCTTTAAGTGGCGGGTAGTTGACCACCTCGTTATCTATCAATCTACGTTTATGTTAACACGTCAAACGTAACGATGAAAAAGAAAAATAAGGAAGGCTGCCTGTATGCATAGGCAGCCTTCGTATTTATTTCTTCGTTATAGAGAGCGTATATGGGTTGGCGTTTGGCCGAGCTAGCGCTTCTTCAACGACGACATAATACGTTCCTTTTTTCAACGAAAGGGTAGCGATTTCAGCATCGCCCTCACCGTAGTTGTCGTACGATTGCACGATGCGCCCTTTCGCATCGAAAATGGACATCACTCCATCCATCGTCCCCGGTACGTTAAGCTTGAATGTAAACGTGCCGTCGCGGTCAACGACGAACTTGTAAGCGTCTTTATCGCCGTAGTCAACGACGTTCATATATCCGCGCGCTTCGTATACGTTTCCTTTTTTCGTTAACGCGAGCGGTTTCGATGGCACGTTGTTTTTCATCATAGATGCAGCATCTTCATCTTTTTTATTGAGCGATTGAATGCCAAAGTTGTACGACTGAAGCGATAGTCCATCCCACATCAACCCGTTCACGATAAAGAAGTAGCCGACATTTTTCTTCGCACGGAATGAACCGTTCACGTCATATAACGGACTGAAGCCGGTAGGGAAAAACGTCACTGCTTTACCGTATTCGTCTTCATCAATCGTCATGTTCCCGTTCGTATCTTCAACGACCGATACGATCGGAATTAACGTACCGCGAAGCTCTTTCGGCAACGAAGCATTGATTTTGCTTGGTTTTGCATAAAACGTCAACACACCGTTCGCTTCACGATGTTTGTAGTAATAATAGTCCACATCTTCTGGCAATACGAAGTTTCCTGTTTTCGATTCGTTCACTTGCACGACAGTCGCCAAAATCGGTTCGTTATTGTTCTCGTTTACATCTTTCGGCGCATCTATAAGCTTTTTCGACGTGATGACGTACGGATCAGCAACCGGCTGATAGTAGTCGTTTTGCACCGACATGTAATACGTTTTTCCTTCTTCTAAAATAAGCGTCCAGTTCGTCTGCTTTTTCCCGGACATCCAATCAAACGGCCAAAAATAGTTTACAGGGATAAGATCATCTTTTTTCTCATCGTATTCGAACAAAACGGCTGATGGCATCATATCGTCCGGCGTTTCGAACGCAAACTGATAAATAGCTGTTTTCGGCACTGTTACGCGATACATGTCTTGGTCATAACTAAATTGAATAAACGCTTCGATTCGGTCGCCAACGTTGTAGTCTCGCGCTTGTTGTTTTATTTGTTGCACTTGCTCTTTTTCAAAATAGCTCCAGTTTCCGTCATCAATGATGATAAACGTATCGTTCGGTTTGCGCGCCGTTTCTTTTAACTTTTCTGCTTGTTGAATCGCTTCCTCCTCTGATGGCATCGGCTCGCGTGCTGGATAATGATCTTCATCTGGCGGCAACGTGATCGCATCCGCAGTTAACGTGTACGGAATGGCTGAGCCTTTTCCTTCATTTGTTTGACTGCTTGACATCATCCGATAGGAAAACATCGTGTAAAATGCAAGCGACGGTTCACTCGATACTTCAAGCACATATTGTACATCCGGATACGCTTCAAACGTTAACGTTTCCCCGCGGCTCATGCCGTTGTTGTTTGCGGAAGCGATCGGGAACGGTATTTCTCTATATTTCGCATCTGGATCGACTGGGCGATACAAGTCTTCCGCTACATATACGTGTAAAGAAGAGTCGATGCCCGGCACAGGAGACAGTTGAAACTTCACGGTTGTCGGCTCTGCGACGGTAAAACGGAAGTAGTCGCGGTCGCTTTCCTCTCCTCCTGAAACGAACGTCAAGTTTTCTGCAACGAACGGAAGCTGTTCGATCGTTGCTGGATTTTCTTTCGTTATGCCGTCATCTACAAGCTCCGTAAACGACTGGACAGTTAATGTATATGTTGATTTCCCTTGTAAACTATAGTTGCCATTCGCATCTGTTACACCGATTGCCAATACGCCTGGTTGCTTCGCTGTAAATAGTTTGGCTTCCATTTCCCCTGCGCGTCCGTCATTGACTTGCATCGGCTTTTCAGATGTTGTTTTTCCTTCTGGGTAAAATCGGAACACAAGTTTGTAGTCGTACGATTGAGCGCCTTCGAGTATAGCTTGGATGCTTTCACCTTGTTGTACGTTTATTTTTACCCAATGCATTTCCTCCGGTTTTGTCAGCGCCCCTTTTTTCACATACGCCTCTTTCGCGTCAATGATTGGCGCTTTCGCTAAAATCGTTTCATCGTTCCAATTTTCTTTTTGTGGCACGTTTTTCATGTCATATTGTAGCGCAGCGACAGGATTCACTAGGCCGTTGCCGTATGTTAAGTCATATCCTTTTTCCCCTAAATCCGTTGCGGTGCGCTCTAAAATCCATTCGACTTGATACGGTTTTAAGTTCGGATACTTTGATAAAAGAAGCGAAGCGACTCCAGCGACGACAGGCGCTGCCATCGACGTTCCACTTAACTCCGCAAACGAAGAACCTTTCGCATAGTCGTAAATCGGACTGTATACGTCAACACCCGGAGCGACAAGGTCAACGGATGGTCCATAGTTTGAAAAGTCGGCGAGCTTGTTTTTACTATCCGTCGCCCCGACGCTAATGACCCCTTCGTATGAAGCAGGAATAGCATACATATCCGTCGCTTCATTTCCCGCTGCCGCAACGACAGTAATGCCCGCATCAATGGCTTGCTTAACCGCTTCTTCTAAAATGGGCGAGCTAAAATAACCGCCAAGGCTCATATTAATCACTTTTGCCCTTTTTTCGATCGCATATAAAATGCCTTGGGCGATCGTATAGTCGCTTGCGCCCATCTCTCCGCCAAAAACGTCAATCGGCAAAATAGTCACGTTTGGATTGACCCCGTGGGCACCAACTCCATTGTTTGCATTTGCCCCGATAATGCCGGCAACGTGCGTTCCGTGCACATCTTTCATCGGAGCGCCAGCTGGGTTAATCGCATTGTAAGCTGGCAAAACACGACCTTTCAACTCTGGATGCTTCGTATCCATCCCCGTGTCGATGACGGCAACTGTGACGCGATGGTTTCCTGCGAGTTTTAACGCTTTGTCGATGTTTAACAATGACAATAAATACATGCGATCTGCTTTCGGATCAGCCGAGCCGAGCCGTTTGTATGTAAAACTTGGCGTCACACTTTTGACCGCTTTTAATTTTGCATAGCTTTTCATCACTTCTTGCAAGTTCTTTCCTTTTTGCACCGTGACGACGTCGTAGCGCAATTGCGGAAACGACTGTTTTAACGTCGCCCCTAGGCTACGATGAACAGCGGCAGGAATTTTTTCATGGTACTTAATAATTAATGTGTCTGAGCTCACTTGCTGTTGTGCTTCTTCAAACCGTTTGTAAACAAGTGACGTTTGCTTGCTCTCTACCGTTTGCTTTTTCCATTGCGCAATCGGCGGCTCCGTCGATGCTTGCGCAACTGCCGGCACGATAAGCGATGAGGCTAAACTAATCGATAATGCGGTTTTCTTCCATTTTTTCATAAAGATCCTCCTTCAAAAGAATGTAACATATATATTCGCTTCGAAAAACAAATACACCTACTATAACGATAAAAAAAACAAAAAAAGTTTCATATTTTGATAAATTTTTCTAACAATCTTACAATATCACCCAATAAACAAAAAGTAAAGAAATATTTTCCGAGGCGTGAAACATTTTGGGAACAATGGTATACTGTACGTTGAGACTATTTGATTCGTATTGAAGGAGAATGCAACATGTTGTCTTACATAAAAAAACTAGTCAACCGTGATGAACGGAAACTAAAAAGTTATTATGAAACGGTTGCTCGCATCAATGAGCTGGAGCCATCGTTTGAAAAATTAACGGATGAGCAGCTGCGCGATAAAACATCGGAATTTAAACAGCGTCTTCAACAAGGGGAAAGCGTATTCGATTTACAAGTTGAAGCGTTTGCGACCGTCAGAGAAGCATCGAAACGCGTCCTCGGGATGCGCCATTTTGATGTTCAGCTCATCGGCGGACTCGTATTAGCAGAAGGAAACATCGCAGAAATGGCGACAGGAGAAGGAAAAACACTCGTTGCTTCCTCTCCAAGCTACTTGCGCGCATTAGAAGGAAAAGGTGTGCACGTCATTACGGTCAACGACTACTTAGCCAAACGCGACCGCGACCTCATTGGAAAAATTCATGAATTTTTAGGGCTGACGGTCGGCTTAAACTTGCCGCACATGTCGCTAGAAGAAAAGAAAGCAGCGTATGCAGCGGACATTACGTACGGAGTCGGAAACGAGTTCGGGTTCGATTATTTGCGCGATCATATGGCATATCACGTCTCCGATCGCGTCCAACGCCCGTTCCATTATGCGATCGTTGATGAAGTCGACAGCGTACTCATTGACGAGGCGAAAACACCGCTCATTATTGCAGGAAAGACAGGCGTCAGTTCCGAATTAAGCTATTTATGCGCTCGCATCGTGAAACATTTCGTTCGTGATGAAGATTACGAATATGATGAAGAAACGAAAACGGTCAACTTAACAGAACAAGGTATCGAAAAAATTGAAAAAGGATTTGGCATCGACAACTTATATGACCTTGAACATCAAGTGTTATATCATTACGTCATTCAAGCGTTGCGGGCATATGTCATGTTTACGCGCGATGTCGACTATATCGTAAAAGATGGAAAAGTGTTGCTTATTGACATGTTCACCGGCCGCCCGATGGAAGGACGAAGCTTAAGTAACGGACTTCATCAAGCGATCGAGGCAAAAGAAGGTCTCGAACTAACCGAAGAAAACAAAATTCAAGCGTCGATTACAATTCAAAACTATTTCCGTCTTTATCCGATTTTATCAGGGATGACGGGCACAGCGAAAACAGAAGAAAAAGAATTTCAAATGTTGTACGGCATGGATGTCGTTCAAATTCCGACAAATCGTCCGGTCATTCGTCAAGACTTGCCTGACCGCGTCTTTGCGACCATCGAGGCAAAATATAAAGCAGTCGCCAAAGAAGCGAAGCGCGTACACGCGACTGGACAGCCGATGCTCATTGGGACAACGTCCATTTTACAATCGGAAAAAGTGGCGAAATATTTAGCGGAAGAAGGGCTGCCGTTCCAATTGTTAAACGCGAAGAGCGTCGAACAAGAAGTCGAGTTGATTTCGCGTGCCGGTCAAAAGGGGCAAATTACAATTGCAACAAATATGGCTGGGCGCGGGACGGACATTATGCTCGGGGAAGGAGTTGCTGAGCTTGGCGGTTTATACGTCCTTGGTACAGAGCGCCACGAAAGCCGCCGCATTGACAATCAGCTAAAAGGACGCGCTGGCCGCCAAGGTGATCCCGGTCGTTCGCAATTTTTCATTTCGCTCGAAGATGATATGTTTCGTCGCTTCGCCAAAGAGGAGCTGGAGAAAATGAAAAAGTCGCTTCGTGTAAATGAAGAAGGCGAAGTGTTAAATGAAGACGTCCATGAATTTGTTAACCGCGTCCAGCGCATTTGCGAAGGAAGCAATTTCTCGGTGCGCGAATATAACTTAAAGCTCGATGACGTACTAAACGAGCAGCGCCGCACCATTTATACGCTGCGCAATCGCGTACTAGAGGCGGATGATGTTGTAGCCATTGTTGTCAACATGGTTCCGTCGTTTTTAGAAAGAGAAATAGCTTATACATGCCCAGAAGATGCCATTCCAGAAGAATGGGATGTTGCGCGTTTAGTCGAAACCGTTCAAACGGTGACAAACGAACACATTGATGTAGCTGGTGTCGTCGAGCAAAAAGAAGTAGTAGCGATCGTCCAGCAAGCGATCACTTCATGGAAAGAGCGTGTTCATACATTCGAACATACCGAAGAACAACAATGGGCGCTTCAACGGGCGTTGCTTTCCTTAATCGACTTCCATTGGACAAAACATTTAGAGGCAATGGAATTGTTAAAGGAAGGAATTGGGTTGCGCTCTTACGGCCAAGAAGATCCAATGCGCCAATATGCAAAAGAAGGGTTGGAGCTCTTTACACTCATGTACCACCGATTAGAAAAAGATGCTTCCCAACAACTTGCCCAGCTGCTTACACAATAAGAAAGGAGATGGAACAATGCTTCCATTCTTTAAAAAGAAAAAACAAGGTGAAGATAGTACAATTCAAGCGAATCAATTATTTGATGGCGCACACGAACAACAAGATGAAGACGTGCGTACGACGTTATCCATTCATCCGCTCATGTCGTTAACGACAGAACAAAAATATTATTTTCAATATGTGAACAACGAATTGCCTCCATTGAAAAAAAATCAAGTATCGTTATCTGGGGTCGAATGGAAAAAAGAAGGGGACAACTATGTCATTACTGCATTCGTGCGCAACAGTTTAGACAAAGCGATTCGTTTCGATGAAACTCCGTTACTGTTTATCGGACCGGACGGACAAGTACTCGGTCGCAAAATATTCCCGATGCAAGAATTAGGTGACATTCCACCGAAAAGTAGTCGGCCATGGCGATTTGTATTCACGAAACAAGATTTGCACACCGAACATATTCCGGAGACGGGCTGGAAACTAGCGTTTGAATTGAAAAAGCCGCACCGCCTAGATTTAGAGGAAAGTTGGAAAAAACAATTAAGAAAAGAAGATCAAGACAAACTGGAACAGCTCGTCCGTTCCCTTACCCCACCGAAAGAAGGCGAAGTAAACGTGATGGGGTTGCAAGCGCAAGTAAATGAAGAAGGAAATTTGATCGTCACACTGCTCATTCGCAACGGTACGAATAAGCATATTACGTTTGAACAATTGCCGCTCATCGTCGAAGATGCTAAAGGAGATGTGGTAGCGCGCGGAGCGTTTACACTGCAGTTGGAAGTAAAAGCGAACACAAGCAAACCGTGGACGTTCATCTTTCCAAAATCACTCGTCCAAAAAGAAACAGTTGATTTCTCTACATGGCGAGCTTATATTCCACAGTAAGGAAAAAGGGGATGATGAATTTCATCAGCCCCTTTTTCTTTGCCTCTGGCCACCAACCGCTCTCTATCGTAAACAGAAGGAAATAGTACTACAGTTATATTTTAGCATCATTTCTCTCGTTTAACAAACATATTTTTATTTTTTATATCATTTTTTTACCTCATCTAGTACAGATCAAAACAAACAGTATCGAATTTTTTGCCCAGAGCGAATAGATACGGAACGAAAAGTACATTGGATTGCTCGTTCTTCAACTGCGGTGAGGTCGTTCATCGATACGGGGACATATTGCTTCTCGAAGTCATTCCAACGTCGCACGCTAATTTGCGCTTTTCCTTTACTAAATAAGAAGGTGACAACGACCATCATTTGTTCATCGACGGTTTTAAAAAATAAAAATACGTCATCTTTCGTCGTGCATGTGATGAGACGATAGCGAACAGGATCTAACGGCTGCTTTGCCGTTGGTGGTGAAATAAACTGAAGTGAATCAGAAAAGTGAATGGGCTCGATCGTTCGTGATGCACGAAACGGAGGATGCGGCTTTTCCTTAATGAGCACTTCACATGGTTCCCCACCTCGTTTCGCTTGATGGATAATGAAATTTGCAAAATAAATATGCACTATTCATCATCTCCTTCAAGTTTTTCCAATGTATATTTTTACATTTTATGAATATTCAATCAACTTTTTTCGACAAATGAACCGTCTATTTTCGTTCTATTTTCGAACGAATTTTGTTTTTGCTCCGAAAAAGAACAAAACAATCCCTTTTATTCTTCTATTGTAAAAAGAAAAAGGGAATTTGGTGGAAGACAATGTTACAATACGTCAGTGAACAAATTAAGCGGCTGCGCAAAGCGCATCATTGGACGCAAGAGCAGTTGGCACAACGGTTGAACGTCTCTCGTTCGAAAGTGAGCAAATGGGAAAATGGTGAAGTGCTGCCCGACATCAAGTCGCTCATCGATATGAGCGAACTTTTTTCGGTCAGCGTCGACTTTTTACTTGGGAAGCCGCCGACCGATAAGCAACTTTTACATGAGGTACAACTAGCATATGGAACGAGTGAGATGAACGACCAACTATTGTCGCTCATTCGCTACATGAACGAACGGCCCGATCTTGCTGAGCGTTTGTACGCGCTACAATCGTTGCCTGCGCATAAACGGAGACGGGTCGAGCATGTAGTGGTGAAAATGATTGATGAAATGATCAATGCATTAAAATAAAAATGCGGAGTGAGACTTTCTCGCTCCGTTCGCTCTTATCGTATTATAAATAAAAAAGGGGGCGCATCTGCCCTTTATTCAATGCCAATTAATTTTTTCAATCGATACACGTCCGCTTCTGTTTGCCATTGTTTTTGCGCGTGCAATTCAAATTTGTCATGCAGCTTGTCCACTTTCGTTTCTAGCTTTCCAATGCGCACGTGCAATTCCTTTATTTCTTCGCGTATTTCTTGTTTGAAGCTTTGCATTTCTTGACGTATCTCTTGTTTGAAGCTTTCCATTTCTTGACGTATTTCTTGTTTGAAACTTTCCATTTCTTGACGTATTTCTTGTTTGAAGTTTTGCATCTCTTGACGTATCTCTTGTTTGAAGCTTTGCATCTCTTGACGTATCTCTTGTTTGAAAGCTTCCATCTCTTGACGCATTTCACGCACTTCGTAAAGCAATTCTTTCACAGCTTGAACAACTTGATCTTCCACTTCGCTTCACCCCTTTCTTTACTCCCTAGCATATCACTCCCTCTATGGACGGTCAATTGAAAAAAAGAGGCTAGCAAGGGGTGCTAGCCAATTTGTGAGGGAGCAGTAGAGGACACATTTTGGAAGGAAATGAGAGGAATTGTGTATCACCTCCTTGTCTCATATGATATGACAAGAAAAATATGCTGTAAAATGACGATTTTTGAATTTTCAAGCCGTTTTTTTAAATTTTTTGCTGTTTTTCAGCTATGTTTCGTGAAAAAAGCGCCCGAAAATTCAATTTTCACTTTTTGTTTTATTTTTTTCCGCACCTTTTCGTATGGTATAATGGAGGCAACTCATATTGCGAGGTGGATGCGGTGAAAACATTTAAGCTCGTTGCCCTCACATTGCTGCATGGGCAAAAGCAAGACATTCCGCTCATTGACGGCTTAATGATTAATAAAGAAGATGAAAACCAACGCTGGCTTGTGGAAGCGTATGTCGAGCAAACGTATCATAAGCTATTCACATCGCTGAAAGAAAAGGAGACGACATTTGATGCGCTCGTGACGATTTCTCGAAAGACAAACGATCCGGCCCATGTACGCGCCACCGTTCGCTCCGTTACGATGATGGGTGAACGAATGAGCGTATTAATGGATGCAGTGCTCGTCAAGCGCTCGAATTTAGCTGAAGTTGTTTTAGAAGATTTAGTTCAACGCGGGCTGCACGGCGAGACGTTGTTGCAACAGTTTAAAGAACAAATGCACACGAAAAGAGGCTGATGAACATCGATCAGCCTCTCATTTTTTGTTTCGCTACGACGACGTATCGTTTTGGGGCATGCCCGATCCATTGAAACGGATAACATGTAATAAGCGTCAACGTCGGATGCGCTTTCGGGACGAGAACAGTTTGGTCGTCGGGTGAGACGATGCGAATATGTTGAACGACGTACGTCCATGTTTGATCGTTCGTACGAATGACTAGCTCGTCTCCTCGTTGAATGTCGCCAAGCTGGCGAAATACCGTATCGCGATGTCCTGCTAAAATCGTATGATTACCTTTCCCCGGAAGCGCACTTCGTTCATCGTGCGCCACCCCTTTATTTAACTGTTGCAATCCTTCATAAATCGGCATGGATATGTTTAGTTTCGGTATAAAAAGCGTGCCGATCACATCACCCTGTTGTACAATAGGTTGGTCGCCCCGTTGTACCGCTTCATATGCTTTATACCAACCGAACACATTTGCCCAAATGAACGATGCGCTAAAAAGAAAACATGCTATCGCAACGGCTCGCATCGTTTTCCCTTCTTCCATAACACGAAGCTTACAAAAAGTAGAGCGACACCGATCAATATGTTCAGCCCATACGAAGAAGCGGTTTTCGGCATGCGTGCAACAAGCAAACCACTTTCTAAATCAAGTGCCATCTTCCCAATGTGTGCAAGTTGTTCGCTTGCATCAATCAACACGCTCGAATTCATCCGTTCAGACGGAATGTATAAATCGGCTACGAAATTTCCTCTTTCATCATACCATTCCATAACGACAGGGGCTGTAGCTGTTTCTATTTGTCCAAACGAAATCGGTTTTCGCCCATGTTCGTTTACTTCAAACACTTTCGCTTGCAGGCGATACAGCGACAGCCATTCGTTCCAAAGGGCATACAACGCATGTCGTTCTTTATTTGTAAGCGGTGTCGCTGAATCGCGCAACAAGAGCGTTTGCACATTTTTGTCAAGGCGTTCGAGCGCCTGCTTCGCTGACAGAGGGGTTCGTTCAAATAGGCGGCGAATTTCATCTTCCGTTAGCCCGATTGTCGCTAAAATGTCCGACATCGCTTGCATCGTTTCGTAACGGCCGCGATAAAACGATAAAGCGTATGATAAATCTTCGATAAATGTATATTGTTGCAATTGTTCGCCAAACTGCCCGAGAAGCGCCTCTGCTTCTTCTTGTGTCATTTCGTAACGGAGCAATAGCTCATCAAGACGCTCCGGTGTGATCGGGGTGCCTAATTGTTTTTTCAACGCTTCCAATGAAGAAAAATGATCGATTGTCATATTCCATTTCGCTAAATAACGTGTTAAGTCGTCCATCGTCCACCCGATGTCATGGACGTATTGCCGCAACGCTTCTTCAGAAATGGCCGCTTGCACCGGTGCGGCAAATAAAAAACAAATGAATAACCATAGCACGCGCATGTTTTTTCCTCCCTTATATGTGCTATGGTTATTTTGTTCGATTATTCCATTTTTATGCGATTAGAAATATACGTCATATAGTGCGCGCACTGCTCTTTCGACCGCATCTGCCTTGACGCCAAACATCATGCTCACTTCAGATGAACCTTGGTTAATCATTTCAATATTGACGTTCGCCCGCGCAAACGCTGCCGTCGCTTTCGCCGCAATACCGACGCTCCGCTCCATTCCTTCCCCAACGACCATAATAAGCGCCAAATCGCGTTCAATAGACACTTCATCTACGCGCAACTCTTTCACGATGCGCTCTAAAACGCGACGTTCTATGTCTCCAGCCAATTGTTCTTCACGTAAAATGACCGACATATTATCAATGCCTGATGGAGTATGTTCATATGAAATGCCTTCATCTTCTAAAATTTGTAACAACCGGCGTCCAAATCCGATTTCGCGGTTCATTAAATATTTGCTGACGTTAATGCTGCAAAAGCCAGTGTCGCTAGCAATGCCGGCGACAGGACGCTCGCGATGATCTCTCGTGGCGACGATCATCGTTCCCGGCGCTTCAGGATTGTTCGTATTTTTCACGCATACCGGAATGCCGCGCCGATACACTGGTTCGAGCGCTTCGTCATGAAAAACGGAAAAACCAGCGTACGACAGCTCGCGCATTTCGCGATATGTTAGCTCTTTTAATTGGCATGGATGCTCGACGATCGATGGATTGACGCAGTAAATGGAATCGACGTCGGTAAAGTTTTCGTATAGCTCAGCACCAACACCTGCGGCTACAATCGAGCCGGTAATGTCCGAACCGCCGCGCGGAAACGTCACGATATGCCCAGAACGGGAATAGCCGAAAAAGCCAGGAATGACTAAAATGCCGCTTCGCTCATTTAAACGGGCGAGCTGATCGTATGACTCAGGCAAAATTTGTGCGTTCCCCGGTTCATCCGTCACGAAAATGCCGGCATCTTTCGGATTGACGTAATGCGCTTCATAACCGAGCTGACGAAAATAATGCGCCATCAACTTCGCGTTGTTATCTTCTCCGCTCGCCTTTAATGCATCAAGCAAGCGCTCTGGTTGATCGCGATACGTATCAATCATTTGTTGTAAGTTCGCGGAAATGACGTCTAAAATATCGCGCGACAAATGCAAATCGGTGACGATTTCATCGTAACGTGCGACAACTTGCGCAAGCACCCCTTCGTACAACTCATCTTCCATCACTTTTTTCGCCAACGTAATAAGCAAGTCCGTCATTTTCGTATCATCTTTGCATCGCTTGCCCGGGGCAGAGACGACGACAAATTTGCGCGCTTCATCCGATGTCACGATATGTGCGACTTTTTGAAATTGCTGTGCATTGGCAACAGAACTTCCTCCAAATTTTACGACTTTCATATGCGATAACCCTTTCTTTCTATTTTTCTATAAAAATAACAGCTGGATAAGCCGCTATTTTACGTTTCATCGTAAGCAAGTCAACTTATTTTCTTATCATAGCACATCTTTATTTGTTTTTGTCAGAAAAATTTTTCAATTTTCGTATTCCTTCTTTGCACACACCATACGATAGCCATGAACAGCCGGCGCAAAGCACATCTAAATCATCCGGCTCAACGGTCCGCTTCGTTCGTTCGATGAGCTCTGACTTCATGTAAACTCCTCGTTCTTCGAGCTGTAAATGGTTGAGCACGCGCCGATCCATCGCCAATACGTGCTCGTTCGAGTTTTCATTTGCTTCGCAACGGTCGATCCCATGATGTGGACATGCATAACACGCCTCATCGAGAGCAGCGATGACGCGAATCGGGCCATCCGTACGGTCATCGCGCATAAACGCGACAATTTCACTCATCTTTTCCACAAACGATTCGCTATATCCCATCCCTTGAAACCCATGCACACATAATAAATGATGTCCACGCAACGTCCTCATCATCTTCCTCTTTTCCCTCGTACTACCGAGATATTATACACTATTTTTCATAGTTATTCACTATTCTTTGTTGTAAAATGAAAATGAGCATCGCTGTTTTATACATTTTTCCTTCAAACGTTCCTTTTTGGATGTCGACAATGAGTTCTTGTTTATTTTTTAAAATGACTTTCGTTTTCTTTTTTTCATACGGTTGTATCATCTTGATGTGGGATGGTGCAATCCATATGCATCGATCGCTGTCAGGAGAACATGTTGGAAAGAAGTAGAGCCGAAGCGCTTCACAAACGGAGATCGGAACCATTTGCCGAATGCCGAGAATATGTTTTGCTGCATGCACTTTTCCTTCATACGTACTTCCGTAGTAACGGCAGCTTTGCTCCATAATTTGTTTCGGTGATTGCTCTACTTTGTACGTATTGTACAATTCATAAACAATCGTGCCGAGCCGGCCATATTCATCGTATTGCGGCACGAGCGCAGCCGTTTCCTCCATAATAATGTACTCTTCCATCCGTTCCACCATAACTCCCCCTCACAAATGTATGTTCGCCATTATTATAATGAATTTTCATAATTTTAACAATAAAAATCCCGGAAAATGTCCGGGACTAAACAGTAAATTGTTTTCCTTTTTTCGCTAAATGTTGCGCTTTAACAAAGCGAGCGCTTGTGCGGCTGTTTGTTGTGCATGTTGTTGAAGTAGCGCGACCGCGCGAACCATCGTTTCTTTTCGTTCTTCTCGTTCATGCATACATTGCTGAATATAGGAAAATAGCGCTTCGCCGTCCCAGTCGTCTCGTTCGACATGCGCAAACACCGGTTGGTTTGCTTGCTCGGCAAACGCATCAATTTTCGGATCGTACGACAAAGCGATAAATGGCGTATGGGCGACCGCTGCAAAAATAAGGGCGTGTAGGCGCATACCTACAAGCAAATGAGCACTTTGAATGATCGCCATTTTCTCTTCAATGCTTGCGTCATGCGGCGCTACGACCGCATGTTCCGTCATCATCTGAAGCACACGACGGGACGTTTCATCATCATGACGTCCGTGCATCGGGATAAATACAACGTGATATCCGGCTTGTACAGATCGATCGAGCGCTGCCGCTATTTTTCTTTCAAAATCACGACCGCGCGGCCAATCGCGCACCGAAACGGCAATGACTGGACGGGTAAACGATTGTTCGTTCCACCACGTCGTTGGCGACGTCGGCGGCTTCAGTCCCATTACTGGATCAGGTACGACCGCAATCGACCGTTTTACACCTAACGTATGCAATAACCGAGCGGAAGGCTCATCGCGCACTGTGATGCGATCGACTTGATTAAGCGTCCATTTCACTAGCCATTGATTTTGTTTTTTATTGACAGGCCCCATCCCTTGTGCGTACACCATGACCGGTTTGCCGAGCCATTTGGCAATTTGCATGATCCCTGTATAGTACGGAATGCTGCGCCAGCCCGTTTGATCTTGAAGCAAGCTGCCACCGCCGCTAATCAAACCATCACTTTCGCGGAGCGCTTGAATGATGTCGTTTATTCGCCAGCGATTTACTGCACGAACACCGTACGTTCGTTCCGTAAACGATGGGTCGTTCGACAAAACTGTCACTTGCACATGTGGGTCATGCGCACGAAGCGCCTGAATAATCGCATATAAAATGGCTTCATCTCCCACGTTATGAAAACCATAATAGCCAGAAATTACAACGTTCATCGTATCACCTTTTTCCATTTCCACACCGAACGATAAGCATAAATGAGCACGACACCGAATACAAATCCGAGCCCGAGGCTATACATCGTGCGAATAAATGAAATGAAGAGCGGTATGTGTAAATGTGTAAATGTATTGATCATCGACAACCAGCCGATCGTTCCTACAACAAGAAGAACAGCACCTAGTTTCTTTTGTCGGTTTATGACCGCTAAAGCGAGCACGTAGGCTGGAAAACCGAGCAAAAATTCTTTCGTGCGCGGACGTACGTACAACCATTCTTCTAATTTTTGTCTCGCTGCTAGTTCAAACGCACTCGCCGTTCCTGTATTGCCAGAGCGCAAGACGTAATACGCCAACAGAGCGAAAATGATCAAGCTAAGCACGACATGTCCGACAGTAATCGGATGCTTCCATAGCCGCTTCATGAAAGGTAAAATCGGCTCTTGAACGATTGAAGGTAAAACGAGCGCGACCATCGCTACAATCGGCACGACATAAACGAGTTTTACCCCACGAAATCCTTCGCCAACGTAAGCGATATACTCGTTTCCATACAACATCGTTACAATCCAGCTAATTCCGGCAAACGAAATGACAATCGCACGACTGTATGCCATCATCGTTCCGCGCCATCCTTCTTGGACGGAAGAAGGCTTGGCAGCGTAAACAGGTGTCACAATCGCTACAAGTAAAGCAAGTGCTTTCCATGCTAAATCGATCGCGAGAAACGCACCAGCCACGCTAAGAGCGAACGCCCCCCCTGCCGCCACAAATGCCCATAACGGAGAAACGAGCGAACGAATAGCAAGAAAAAGGAAAGCTGTCGTCCCAACAATTAAGCCAATGGTTGCCATAGACGACCGCTCTACTGGCGCAAACGGTTCACTTTTTCCGAGCGTATAGTGGCTTGGCATATGTTGAACGATTTGTTTCATGACGGAAACGGTTTTTTCAATATTTTGTGCTATTTCTTCGGATGTATACGGGCGAATAAATAGGGCGCGAATGTTGCGCTCTTTAATCGCACGAATCGCTACATCAACCGCTTCATTTGGCTTTCGCTGCTCTAAATTTAAACTATGCAATCGAACAACGTGCACATCCATCGCTTTCGCTAATGTCGTCAACCCTTTCGCTTCATAAAACTCCGTTGACAATAAAGCATATCCTGCACGCTTCCATCTTTCTCCCCACTTTTCCACATCAGACGGGTAGCCTGCTACTTGTTCACCAGTAGGAAGCAGCTTTGACATATGTTCATTTTTTAACGATTCCACTTGTTGGAGCACGCGGACGCTCCCTTCATTCATATCGCGCGCATCTGGAATGCGAAGTACAACCATAAAGCCGCGTTCGATGACATGGGCGACTTTTGCTTCATCATATCCGAGCGGCACGCGCTCAATTTTTTTCGCATTTCCTTCAATGACATAGTACGTTTTTTGATTGATTTCAACTTCTCGGACATCATCACCGAACGTGTCGCGTAATGACGAAGCGACTGGGAACGCATCGTTAAGCGGATACACAACAAGTCCGCGCGATGGCATTTGATCGACACGTTCATTTAATAACACGAGCGTATGCTTCCATTCGTCCATATTTAACAATAACACATGTCCTGATTTTTCAAGTGACTCGAGCGTTTCTGCTTCAACGCTCACCGTCGTTAACCCAGCTTCTTTCAGCTTCTTCCACACATGTTCGCTATCTTGTTGCAGCCACGCCTCAATTTCGTCATACGGCATGATGATTTCATACGTCCGATTGTTCCACTCTACTTCATGGCGCTTGCCTACCGCTGGAGCGATGAGCACAAGCGAAATCGCTATAATAAATAACAACCATTTTTTCACATGTTTCATCCCTTCTTCGTTTGATTCAACCATTGGCGCATTTGCTGGAGCGTAACGCCACCGAGCGCAAAAACCACTCCAACATAAAGCAAGCCCCCTCCGATCGTCGCCGCCGCTACATAAGCGAGAGAAGCCATTCTACTAGTCGTTGGGGAAATGAAAAATAAACATGCGCCCATCATGAGTGAGGCGAGTGCGTAAATGATCGCTTGGCGATTCCAAAATGCGAGCGGAATGCGCCGACGAATCGCATAATGATTTGCCCACGTAATAAACGCATATGTGACAAACGTCGAAATGCCGGCACCGATTAAGCCGTACCGTGAAATAAATAAAACGTTTGTCCCCCATTTCACGAGACAGCCTATTAAAATAATGAAAGCAGCTCGTTTCGACTCGCCAATACCTTGTAAAATGCCTGTCCCAAGCAACGCGAATGATGTAAATAGAGAACTTGCCAACACGACCGCCATCGTCGCGCTTCCTTCGTCATTTGTAAATAAAGCGACGTTGAGCGGAACGGTTAAAGCGGCGAGTCCTGCCGCCATGGGCCATGATAAAAAGTGGGATAGACGAAACGACTGTTCGATCGTTTGCTGTGCTCGATTTATTTCCCCTTTTGCTAGCTGTTTACTTAACAGCGGAATGAGCGGGAGCACAAGGGAAGATGAAAATACGGTCGCAATTTGCACGAGCGCTGTTCCACGGCTATACAGCCCAAATAAATAGCTCGTTTCCCCTCCTTCTGTCCCATGCCAACGAAGGGCGATCGGGACGGAGAGCGAATCGACTAAATTTAAAAATGGCATCGCAAGCGCACCGAGCGCAATAGGAATGGATAACGTTAAAATCGTCTTGCTCATCTCCATCCACTGCGTACGCGTTAGTTTCACGCGCTTCGGACGGTAAGGAGAGCGGGCATACAACGTCCGTAAGTATACGAGACTCGCGAGCGCCCCAAGCGGCGAGCCAATCATAATTGCTCCGGCGATTATATCGTCAGGGTATGCAGCTTTCACCATATAAAAAGCAACAAGTAAAATAAAAGCGACGCGCACGAATTGTTCAAGTACTTGCGACGTAGCTGTCGGTTTCATATTTTCAAGCCCTTGGAAAAAGCCGCGATATACCGCCATATACGGCGAGATAAGTAACGTCGTACTGACGACGATAATCGCCCATTGCGCTTCCTCGCCACCTAGTGCTTGGGCGATCCATGAGGAGCCTCCTGCAAGGAGCGAAAAGCTGAGCACGCCGAAACTAAATGCCAACACGCTCGCCGTCTGTACGAGACGCGCGACTTCATCTTCTTTTTGCTGGGCGCGCGCTTCCGAAATTAATTTTGATACCGCGATAGGAATGCCTGCGACAGATAAAATTAAGGCAACCATATAAAGCGGGTAAACGAGACTGAAAATACCGAGCACTTTATCCCCTGCAATATTTTGCAATGGAATACGAAAAATGCTGCCGAGCACTTTCGAAATGATCGTACCGATCGTTAAAATCATCGTTCCTTTTATAAATGACTGGCTCATTTTCCGACAACCTTCTGTTTTAAGATGGTCCACGCAAAGCGCGGCAATGCAAGCATTCGTTTCGCCCGCGTCGGCTGTTTTAACAGTCGATACAACCATTCTAAATGGAGACGAATCCATAGTTCAGGTGCGCGCTTCACCACGCCGGCAAGCACGTCGAAGCTTCCGCCAACGCCCATCCATACACCGCGTCCGACTGTCTGTATATGTTGAGAAATCCACTGTTCTTGTTTCCCCATGCCTAACGCGACAAAAACAAAATCCGGTTCGGCTCGCTTCACTTCTTCGATGATCGTTTCATCGTTCCAATCGAAGTAGCCGTTGCGTACTCCGACTAAACGAGCGTTCGGATAGCGGTCACGCACATGTTTCGCTGCCGCTTGTACAACTTCTTCTTTTGCGCCGATCATATATACGCGATATTGATGCTCGTCGGCCATCCGCAAACAACGGCATAACATATCGTAACCTGCGACACGTTCGGGAAGCGGTGTACCGAGCCATTCAGCTGCTTTCACGACCCCGATGCCATCCGCGACGACGTAATCCGCTTGCTGAATGGTCGCCATGTATGTCGGTTCCTCATTTGCTTTCATAACAATTTCAGGATTGGCCGTCACGATAAAACAAGGCTTTTGTTGTTTGACGTGCGCATGAATGACGGACATCATTTCATCCATTGTCGCACGAACAAACGGAACTCCGAGTATGTGAACCGTTTGAAACGACATAAAAAACTCTCCTTCGCTTCGATCATTCGACAACACTACTAATCATATCACATGAATATAACAATTGACTATTTCTTCTTTGTCATAACATTGGTAAACTAATGGTATACATATGTGCATAAGAAAGGGTTGCATACGCCATGGAACAATGGACAAACGATACCGTCAATCGCACGGTAATGGCTCTCGTTCAACAATTAACAAAAGATTGGACGAAGACAAAAGTACACTCCGAAATATTAGAAATTTTTATGAAAATGCGCATGGAAACAAAAACAGAAGAAGAATACGTTTCGTTATTGTTAACGAACGTCGCTTTTGCGACAGAGTCAAGCTTTGCATTAAACAAAATCTTTGAGCTCATTTTGCTTCATAAACAATTTCCACCTGCTGAAGCCGTGCAAGCATGGTTAACAGATGCGCATGAAAAAATTCAAGAACAATTGCCAACGTTGCGTGAAGTGTATCGCAAACATTTCGGCGACGAAGGAAATATAAAACGTAAGCTTGAACTGAGCTATTGCCCTGTCTTACTAAGCAATCGAATCAAGACAGATTTCATTTTCGCATTTATTCATGAACAAAATCAGTCGATGATGAAAGACTTTTTCCATGCCGATCCAAAAGCGGTGCTTGAAGCACTTCATCACATCAGCGGCTTTTTCGCAAGCATGATTTTAGAAGATATTGAACTCATTTAAAAAAAGGGAGCCCGTCGCTCCCTTTTTTATTGTACATCGTTCATTAATTTCGCAGATGCTAAAAACTTTACTAACGCTTTGGCAATTTCCGCGCGTGTCATATAACCATTCGGTACAAAACGTTCGTTCTCCCGACCTGTAAAAATGTTAGCTTGATACATTTTTTCTACACCGTCTTTTGCCCACGACTTAATATGCGCAGCATCTTTGAAATCCGTCACTTTTTTCGACGTATTTAATTGCGTCATGTCATAGTCCAAGAAAGAAAGTTCTAACGCTCGTTTTAGCATGACCGCAGCTTCCGCACGAGTAATTGGAGCGTTTGGTGCGAACAAGCCGTTTTCTTTCCCTTGAATAATTCCATGTTTCACCGCCGCAGCAAGCTCGCCATTTTCGTTGAACCATTCTGTTCCTTTCACATCTTTGAACCGTTTATCATATGTCTCACTTGGCAATCCAAGCGCACGAACAAGTAAAACAGCAAATTGCGCACGTGTCATATTTTCTTTTGGTGCAAACGTTTGATCTGTTTTTCCTTTAATAATGTACTTAGATGCAAGCGCCTCAATATACGCTTCAGCCCATGTTTTTCCACCGTCTACATCCAGAAACGTCTTATGATTTTCAACAACAACATATGTTGAGTTAGTTAACGATTTCACGGTAGCTTTGTCACCGTTAAACACCGTTGGCACAGAGACGAGGTTGCCGTTTGCATCAACACGCACAGCTACCGAACGTTGTGGAACAAATACTTTCGATCCCTTTAATTCACGTTCCACATATTGCGTAAACCGTGTAATCGTTTCGCTTTTTCCGTTTGCTGTAGCAACAACGTTAAACTCCACCGCATCCGATACCGCAGTTACTCCTTGAGGCGGATTGACTTTCGTCATTTCAATAACGATTTTTATATTATCTATGCTTGAACCTAGCTTTTGCGCGATTTCGGTAAGCTTCGCTTGAATTTCCGCCACAGGTAACTTATATGATGCTTTATCTGCTTGAACATTCACTATCGCTTTTGCCTCTTTTTTCGCTACGTCTGCGAATAGCTTCGCCGGCACCACCGCTTTTGCCACTTCATTCGCTCCAAGCGCACCAACGCCTAACACGATTTCTTTATTTTGAGCTGAAACAAGATTAACGATGTCTGCAATTTTGTCTACTTTCACTTCGGTTACTTTTTCTTTTTGACCTTTGCTGTTCGTTTGTTCTTTTGTCGTTGCGACATCCTGACCGATAGTTACTTTACCATTTTCCGCACTAGTTGTTGATGGAAGGGTAACCACTGTGCCACCGCCTGTGCTGCCACCACCTGTGCTACCACCGCCTGTGCTACCACCGCCTGTGCTACCACCGCCTGATGAATACGGATTACCTGTAGCTACAATAGCAGCTCTAAGCGCTGTTTTTAAAGTGGACTTGTCTTCTGCTGTTAAAGCAAGTTTTTCGTCTAATCTTGTTTTCATACTAAACAAATCGTCTAACCCTGCACCGATCCCGTTTCTTAAATCAGCATCTAGCGTAGCAAGACTTGGATTTTTCGATTCCACTCCATTGCGAATCGTACGAATAAAACTCTTGTATTGTTCTTCTGATGGATTAGACGCTAAATCGATAGCTTGATCTAAATGATTCCATACCTCTTTTTCTGCTTCTGTAAAAAATGTAATTAATTTATCAACAGTTACAGATGTACCAAACACTTGATCAAACTCATCACTATAATTCGTTTGGAACGAGCGAATTTGACTTTCTAATGTCGAACCATTGGCACTATACACAATCGTTGCTAAAGCTTTCGCAACTTCTACTGCCTTTCCTGTGCCTGCTTTGTTGTCAATGTTTTCTTTCACTGTCGAGCCAATAACGTACTCCCAATCGCTATCCTGTAATCCATTTAAAGCTGCTGCAGCCTTATTGTAAACTGTCACACCTTCTGAACTTAAATTGTTATAAATTGCAACAAGTCTTGAGATTTTCGTGCCTAGCTCATCTTGCGCCGCCTCAACATGTGTAGCTTGTCCACCAACCGCAACTACTGGGGTAAAAGCAACAGCTGTTGCAATCATCGCCCGCAATGCCTTTTGACTCCATGGATATTTTTTCATTTCATCACCTCATTTAAATATATGTGAATATGAAAGTACTAACAACCGTAATCTATCTTTTATTTCCATAAGTTTATAATAATTCAATTGTATGACGATATCAAGACGTATTTCCAGCTTGGTTACATTTTTTATGTCCATTGTTCTATAAAATCGTGTATGATAAACATAGCGGAACAAAGAGAAAGGAGATCATTCAAGTGAAAAAGTGGATCGTCATTTCACTTAGCATCATCGTTTTACTTCTTGGTGGTGCAGGGGGATACTATTATTTTCTTACGAATAAAAAAGTAGATTTGAAGAAAGAAGACAAAGAAGTAGCTGAAATTGTAGAAGAAGAATATGAAATTGTGTTGCCTGATGACAGCGGGTCATCTGCGTCAGGAAACGAGCAAACATCCACAACAAAGAATCCAGACGACACAAATAGTCAAGCAAGCAACAATGAAACAGAACATGAGGAGGAAAACAAGTCATCGTCTTCATCCGATGAAAAAGGAACAAATAACGAAAGCAAATCAAACAAACAAAATAATACAAATGAAGAAAACAAAACAAACGAACCCGTCCAACAAGTAACGGTCGCAAGCATTAAAGAAAAGTATCGTCCGTCGTTTGAACTCCTCCAACAGCAAGCGAATGCTAAAATTGACGCGCTTGTCGATCACGCAATTGGAGAGTACAAAGAAAGAAAAGCAAATGGACAATCGGTATCATTTAATTACTTCTTCTCCAAATACAACACAGCTGCCCAAGAGCTTGAGGCAAAAACAGATGCAGCATTCAACGTCATTTACAACGCACTAGAAAACGAATTAAAAAAGAATGGCTTTAGCCCAAATCATGCGAAAGAATTTCGTGAAACATACGAACAACAAAAATCAACGCAACGCAACGCGCTATTAAAAAAAGCGTTGAGCAAACTGTAAAAGGGAGCCGATTCGCTCCCTTTTACTCTTCATCACAATCTTCACATACTTCAAAGATGTCCTCATCGTCCCAGTCATCTTCTTCCCAGTCGTCATCATCCCAGTCAGTAAATAAGTCATCAAGTTGGTCGTGAATTTGTTCGGCAATGTCTTCAAACGCATCGTAAAACGTATCGATCCGTTTCGATAACGTACTCGCAGAAATGCCGTATTGCTCAGCAAGTTGTTTTTGTGGAATCCATTCATGCAAAATCGCATCAGCCATAATGTAATGAAGCGCTGCTGCGTACACTTCTGGCTTTCGAATCGTCGGATTGTACAGACGACAATATTCCACCCAAATGAGACGAGCGGTATCAAGAATGGACAAATCTTTTTTCGGAAAGTTTTGTTCAAATAATATAAACACTTGTTCTTGTTTTGGCGATAAACTTTCGACGTCAAACATCGTTAAACGTAATGATTTTTGAAACGTTTCTGGATACGTCTCAATCCATTGTTCATACTGTTCGTCGCATGCTTTCCAAACATCTTGTATGTATACGTATAACGGACGGGTTAAAACGACAGGGAGAGGGAAAAATGTCCCGAAGCAAGCGATATATTGACCATGAGGTACAAAAATTCCTGCCAACGCTTGTCCTTCTTCCAACTCGAACTCATCCGGCATATCAAGTAGTTTCATATGTTTCGTTTCCCCAGTTAATAAATCTGTTACGACAACATACGAATCGCGCAATTCATCAATGCAAACAAACGTCGGAAACGCCTGCCGCCACGACTGAATGATGCTATAGACGGTTGGACGAACAGCCTGTTTACGAATTGTGCGCAAATAGTAATCGAAAATCGTCATCCCATGTGCATCCTTTTTGAAAAACATCGCCCACATACTAATGAAAAAGCGAAACACAGGTGTTGTATCTTCGTCCGTTTGTTCTACGATTATATGTTTTTGAACCGTTCGATACAAAAACGATTCGTGTTCAAATGTAGCATAGTGAATGAGATCGTGCATATGGTGAATAACGTCTTGATCGATAAGCTCATGCATCGACACAACATTATTCCCACAACAATGTTTATACTTTTTTCCACTTCCGCACGGACATAACGCATTTCGTGCTACTTTACTCATTTTCCCCACCTCAACACTTTTTCTTTATTGTAACACGTCAAAAGGAAAGAAGATACATCCCTTTGTGTCTTTCCTTGCAATCGTGTAGAATAAGCATTAAACACTATAAAAAAGGAAGAGAGCAATGATTGGACAAATCGTAATATGGCAAGTAAAAGAACAAAAACCGTTCGGCTACATCGTCACAAACGGAAAAGAAAGCGCCTTGCTTCATGAAAGTCAATGCGAAGGCGAGTTACAAGTTGGGGATGATGTGACCGTATTTTTATATCACGATCATGATGGACGGATGCGTGCAACAATGAAACGACCGCTAATCACAACAACATCATACGGTTGGGTCGACGTCGTCGATGTAGTTCCGAACTTAGGTGTGTTCGTTCATATTGGCATCGAAAAAGACATCTTATTGTCGCTCGACGACTTACCGTCCATTCCGACGCTTTGGCCAGAAAAAGGAGATCAATTATACTGTTCGCTTCAAGTAGATAAGCGAGGTCGCCTCCTCGCGAAACTCGCGGATGAAGAAGCGATGAAACAAATAAGCGTTCCCGCTCCCGCTTCTGCGTTTAACACTAATGTGCGCGGACGCATTTACCGTTTAATTAAAGCAGGATCGTTTCTTATCACAGATGTCGGGTATATCGGATTTATTCACGAGTCACAACGAAGACGCGAACCACGTCTCGGTGAACTTGTCGAAGGGCGCGTCATCGCTGTGAAAGAAGACGGAACGATTAACGTATCGCTACTCCCGCGAAAACAAGAAAGTTTACAAACAGATGCAGAAACGATCTACAACTATCTTGAAAGCCGTGGCGGTGCGATGCCATATAGCGACAAAAGCGATCCAGAAGACATTCAGGCGCGTTTTCATATGAGCAAAGCGGCATTTAAACGCGCGCTCGGACGATTAATGAAAGAAAATAAAGTGTACCAACAAGACGGTTGGACATATATAAAAGGGAGAGACGAAAAATGATTCGTTTTGCGACAATCGGAACAAACTGGATTACTGAGGCGTTTATTCGCGCCGCCAAACAAGTGCCTTCGTTTCATTTACAAGCTGTATATTCTCGACAACAAGAAACCGCAAACGCCTTTGCTGAAAAAACAGGGGCAACCGAAACGTTTACAAACTTACATGAACTTGCAGTAAGCAAAAACGTCGATGCGGTATATATCGCAAGCCCAAATGCGTTTCATGCCGAACAAGCAATCACGCTTATGAATCACGGCAAACATGTCATTTGTGAAAAACCGCTCGCTTCTAACGCCAAAGAAGTGGAAGCGATGATTGAGGCGGCACAAAAAAATGGTGTCGTGTTGATGGAGGCGATGAAGGCGACGTGTTTACCAAACTTTCAAGCGGTTCAACACCATTTACCGAAAATCGGGCGCGTCCGTCGCTACGTCGCAAGCTATTGCCAATATTCTTCGCGCTACGATGCGTTTAAGCAAGGAACGATCGCAAACGCCTTTCACCCTGCTTTTTCAAGTGGGGCATTGATGGACCTTGGTGTATATTGTTTATATCCGCTCGTTGTTTTGTTTGGCGAACCGAAAACCATTCAAGCCCATAGCGTTCGCCTATCGTCGGGCGTAGATGGCGAAGGAAGCATCATGCTCGATTACGGCGAGATGGATGCGATCGTTATGTATTCCAAAATCGCAAACTCGTATGCTCCTGCCGAAATTCAAGGAGAAGAAGGGACGATCGTTATCGATGCGATTCATACACCAACGCGCGTACATATTCATTACCGTGACGGGCGCATTGAAGACGTCACCGTTCCGCAACCGTACGAGCCGATGTACTATGAGGCGCTTGAATTTATGTCACTCATCGAACGGGGAGAGAAGGAATCTACAATTAATTCACACGCCCATTCGCTTGCAACAATGAAAGTGATGGACGAAGCAAGAAAACAAACAGGCATTTTATTTCCTGCTGATGAACATTTCGCCTAAAGCGGAATGTTCTCTTTTTTTTATTTCATGAATATATTTTTATAAAAAATAATTGGGTGTGCTATAATTTAATATAATCATTTGCACACGAGGTGATATGATGCGCATATACAATTACGAGCTATTGAAACATCTCCCATACTCCATGGAAACGATTCAACTACTTACAAAAATTGATGAATACAAAGGGAAACAAGACTTATACAAAAAGCAATCTCCTCAAATACTCGAAACGCTGAAAAATGTAGCGATCATTCAATCCACAAAATCATCAAATGCGATTGAAGGAATCGTCATTACAGATAAACGACTTAAAAGCATTATGGCTGAACAAACGTTACCGATGGATCGATCGGAAGGGGAGATTGCCGGATACCGAAATGTGTTAAAATTGATCCACGCATCATACGACGCCATTCCGATATCCCCTTCTATCATTAAACAACTGCATCGTGATTTATACGAGTATGTTCCTTCGCAAGGTGGAGAGTGGAAAAATCAAGATAACTATATAAGTCCTAAATCCGTGACAAAACATCTTTACAATGGTCGCAAACCGTTGATACGATAAGGGAAAACGACGTTGACGACTCTTCATCAAGTAGGTGAATGTGATGAAAGATTTCCCGATTCGGTTTGTATTGACAGATGAAGCGATTACTCCAAGTGCTGGGCTTGCTCTCGTGGGCTACTTACTGCACCAAACGAAGCTGGATAAACGAGTAAACGCCCTTCGGCTCCCAACGGTTCGTCGAGATGTGCACATTTCCCATAGCGACGTCATTCGCTCGATGATCGGCTTGCTTGCCACAGGAAAAACGGATTTTGATCATATCGAAGCGTATCGTCAGGACGATATCTTTTCGAC
>NZ_FOJQ01000034.1 GCF_900111795.1 Anoxybacillus pushchinoensis
CTTTTTTGCCATCAAAAAACAATCCTTTCCAACGATGATTTTCGTTAGAAAGGATACCATGTTTTTGGCGCTGAAAAAAGATCAAATTCTTAACTTGATGGCTATGGGAGCATCCCCTCGCTTTTATTGTGTCGGTTCTTGCGGCATAATTAAAATTTCTACCCGTCGGTTTTTCGCTCGTCCTTCAGCTGTTGCGTTAGATGCGATCGGTTTAAATTCACCGTATCCTTTTGCGCTAAATAGTTGCGGATCTAATTTTGTATTTTCAAGCAATAGTTTCATAAAGTTAACGGCGCGCATGACGCTCAATTCCCAGTTTGAAGCAAACTTTGCATTGTTGATTGGCACGTTGTCTGTATGTCCACTAATGACGATGTTGCGCGGTGGGTTCATGACGAGCAAATTCGATATTTTTTTAGCGACATCGCGATATTGCGGTTTAATATCGGCGCTACCTGAATCGAACAATACGTCGTTTGCGATCGTCACAAGCAGTCCTTCTTCTGTCATGGCGACAGATAGTTCCCCACTCAATTGATTCGTTTTTACATATTCGTTAAATTTACTTTGAATCTTTTTTAGTTCCTCGTATTCTTCTTTTGAAATTTTTACATACGGCTTTTGACTCGGAGAATCTTTAATGACCGAATCCATTTCTTCGCGTTCAATCGGACTTAAATATTGCAGCGCTCCTGTGCCCCCTGTAAACACGCTATTAAAGGCGCGAGCAATTTGCATAAACTTTTGAGAGTCGATTTGGCTGCTGGCAAATAATACGATAAACAAAGCCAACAGCAACGTCAGTAAGTCGGCGTACGGAATTAACCAGCTCTCATCGACATGTTCCTCATGATGATGCTTTTTACGCTTTTTCGCCATTATTTTGAGCTCCTTGTTCTAAAAGTTTTTGACGCTCGCTCATCGGCAAGTAAGAAGCTAGTTTTTGTTCGATCGCCCGCGGTGCTTGTCCTTCGATGATGGAGAGCACCCCTTCAATCATCACTTGCCGCACTTTAATCTCCTCTTTCGATTTCCGTTTCAATTTGTTCGCAAACGGATGCCAAAGCACGTATCCGGTGAAAATACCCATAAGCGTTGCGACGAACGCCGCACTAATCGCGTGACCGAGACGTTCAATATCAGACATATCTTGTAAGGCAGCGATTAACCCAACGACGGCCCCAAGTACCCCAAGCGTTGGGGCGTATGTACCGGCTTGTGTAAAAATCGTCGCATTCGCTAAATGGCGTTCTTCCATCGCTTCAACTTCTTCCGTCATGACATCGCGAATAAATTCTTGTGACTGTCCGTCAATGGCTAAACTTAATCCGTTGCGCAAAAACGGATCATCAATTTCAGCCACTTTTGCTTCTAACGCTAACAATCCTTCGCGGCGAGCGATGTTTGCCCATTCAACAAACAGAGGGATGAGTTCTTCGATTTTTGGCGTTTTCGACTCTTTAAAAATAACTCCAAACAGTTTCGGCACTTTCGAAATTTCTTTCGTTGGAAAGGCGATTGTCACTGCGGCCACTGTCCCTAATAAAATGATTAAAATCGCAGCAGGGTTAATGAGCACAGCTGGGCTTACCCCTTTAAACACCATTCCGACACCGACAGCGATAATGCCAAGAATGAGCCCAATTAAGGACGTACGGTCCATGATATCACCCCAAGTTATAGAATGAAAAATAAATCCAAGTTTATCATATAATTTATCCGAATGTTTGAAAAGGGAAATTTGTACGAAAAAAACCCTTGAAGTTTTCCACTTCAAGGGTCACTTCAAGGGTTAAATTTTCTTTAGTCTAAATGAACCAACCATTAAAAGAGAAAGAGTGAAAATAATAAAAATAAATACGTGAGGTGGAAAGTAGCCAATCGTCAAATAACTAAGCGTTAATAAGCAACCTGCGGCAGTGATCGGCAAACCGGTAAAATAACCGTTGCTTTCGGTAACATTAAATCTTGCAAGGCGAAATGCTCCACAACCGATATAAAAAATTGTAAAGAACGAACCAAGTGCGCCAAATTCGTGCAATAAACCTTGATAAAGCAATAGTGCAGGTGCTACTCCAAATGATATAATATCACTCATTGAGTCCAATTGTTTGCCTAGATCCGATTCGATATTCATCTTCCGAGCGACTGTTCCGTCGAAGCGGTCGGCGAGCGCTGCTAGAAAAATGAATAATACCGACGCATTAAGTTGTCCTTTTACCGCAAATAAAATTGCAAATCCACCTAAGCTTAAATTTGTTAACGTTAAAACGTTTGCCATATGCGCTTTTAGTTTTTTAATGGTATGATCAATATAATCGGATAAAAACATAAGTGCCCACTCCTTTATTTAAAATCGTGCCGATCTACTTGCCAAACATACTATTCGGTTACTAATATTTTATTGATAATAAGCGAACTAGTAAAGGATATTCTTTACTTTAGGGGGAAAACGTTCATGAAATGGCTATATCGCCTGTTAATTGAACTAACAAATCGACGAATGACATCTAAATGGCTCGCTTCGTTTACAAGTTCAAAGTGGAGTCGCTTCATTATTCCATCTTATGCGAAAGTATATAAAGTCAATGAAGAAGAAATGGAAAAAAAGCTGCATGAATATGAAACGCTACAACAACTGTTCATCCGTACGCTGAAAGAGGGACTTCGCCCAATCGATGAACATCCGAATAGCGTCGTCAGCCCTGTGGACGCAGTTGTTGAAGATGTTGGCATCGTTACGGATCAAAAAGAAATCATCGTCAAAGGAAAAACGTACTCTATACGTGAAATGCTTGGCGATGATCGCGTCGCTGAAAAGTATTTGCACGGTACGTTTATTATTTTGTATTTAAGTCCAAGCCATTATCATCGCATTCATAGCCCAATATATGGGGAAGTTGTGAAGCAATGGGCGCTCGGAGGGAAGTCGTATCCTGTAAACCGCCTTGGGTTGAAATATGGCAAGGATCCGCTTTCTAAAAATTACAGAAGAATTACGGAACTGTGTACAAATGGTATGCATACGGCAATTGTGAAAGTCGGAGCGATGTTTGTAAATAGCATTGAGCTAACGCACGAACATGATTACGTCAAAAAAGGAGAAGAAATTGGATATTTTTCGTTCGGCTCAACGGTCGTATTGTTGTTCGAAAAAGGAGTATTCACGTTAGATGAGCAAATTGTTCCGCCGGTAGAAGTTAAAGTGGGACAACGGCTCGGGCTCCTCGGTCTAAAAGAAAAAAGCGAGTGAGAGCCCGAACTTATGATGACTGCTTTAGCTTATGGTGAAGACGACGGCAGACAATTTCTCGTTCGATCAGTTGAATAAACTCTGGGCTCAGTTGCAATTCTTTCGCTTTGTAGTATGATTCAATTAATAAGTCGTCAGGTAAACATTTCATTTTTTTCGCCTCCTTAACGTATACATGAATGAAGGTATACATATAATGGTAGGTTCATCTTCACTTTACCATAAATTAAAAACAAGAACAATCGTTCTAATTATCCACATGTAATTGTGGGTAAGTTGTGGATGTGTTGTTTATAACATAGGGAGAAAGTTGAAAAACAAGTGTGGAATATGTGTATAAAGTTATCCACAAGTTATGAAAATGGTCAGATTTTGTCGAAAAATTTTGTAATTTGTTTATTTATGTAAAAAATGAAAAAAGGATGAGCAAAGATGTTAAAATATTTTTTGCCGAATGAACATGCAAAAAGCATTTTCGAAATTACCCCGGAGCGACTAAAGCAAAAAGGAATAAAAGGAATTATTACCGATTTAGACAATACGTTAATTGAATGGGATCGTCCGCTTGCGACGCCAGACGTTGTTCGATGGTTCGAGCAAATGAAACAAAGCGGCATTCAAGTGACGGTCGTATCCAATAATAATAAAAAACGAGTAGAAGCGTTCGCTAAACCGCTTGGCATCCCATTTATTTTCGAAGCGCGCAAGCCGTTAACGCGAGCGTTTCAACAAGCGTTGCACGATATGAAGCTGAAAAAAGAAGAGGTTGTCGTCATCGGTGACCAGCTTCTTACCGATGTATTCGGCGGCAATCGGATCGGATTACATACGATTTTAGTTGTCCCTGTTGCACAAACAGACGGCTTTTTTACTCGTATTAACCGAAACATAGAAAGAAAAATTTTAAATATGATGCGAAAAAAAGGTATGATTCATTGGGAGTGATCGAAATGAGTGAACAAGTCATTTGTATCGGATGCGGAGTAACGATTCAAACAGAAGATGAAAAAAAAATTGGATATGCGCCTCCTTCAGCGCTCGAACGCGATCCGATTATTTGTCAGCGCTGCTTTCGTTTAAAACATTACAACGAAGTGCAAGACGTGTCGTTGACGGATGATGATTTTTTAAATATTTTAAACGGCATCGGACAAGCGGACGGATTGGTCGTGAAAATTGTTGACATCTTTGATTTTAACGGTAGTTGGCTACCGGGGTTACACCGATTTGTCGGAAAAAAAGACGTGTTGCTTGTCGGAAACAAAGTCGATTTATTGCCGAAGTCGGTTAAACATGAAAAAGTGACGCGATGGATGAAACAGGCGGCACGGGAGCTCGGACTACAGCCGCGCGACGTCTTTTTAGTAAGCGCTAATAAAGGTTATGGCATAAAAGAAGTGATGGCAGCGATCGATGAGTATCGTAACGGCAAAGACGTATATGTTGTCGGCTGTACGAATGTTGGAAAATCAACATTTATTAATCGTATCATTAAAGAGGCGACAGGGAAAGGAAACGTCATTACGACGTCGTATTTCCCGGGAACAACGCTCGATATGATTGAAATTCCGCTTGATGACGGATCAGCGCTTTACGATACACCGGGCATTATTAATCATCATCAAATGGCTCATTTTGTCGACAAAAAAGATTTAAAAATCATTACGCCGAAAAAAGAAATAAAGCCAAAAGTGTATCAATTGAACGAACAACAAACGCTCTTTTTCGGGGGGCTTGCCCGGTTAGATTACGTCCAAGGAGGAAGACGCCCATTTGTATGTTATATGTCAAATGAACTATTTATTCATCGGACGAAGCGCGAACATGCCGATGAGTTATATGAAAAACATTTAGGCGAACTGTTGCAGCCACCGCGCAAAAGTTACTGTGAGCAATTGCCGCCGCTCGTTGCCCACCATTTTACGTTAAAAGATCCGAAGACGGATATCGTTTTTTCAGGTCTTGGTTGGGTGACATGTCATGAGCCAGGCGCTCACGTTATCGCTTACGCACCGAAAGGCGTTGGCGTCATGTTGCGCAAGTCGCTCATTTAATGCAAGGGGGAGAGGAGTTTGAAATTATTTGCGCTCATTGGTTGTCCTGTACATCATTCGCTATCGCCGCTCATGCATAACGATGCATTTCAATCGCTCGGCATTCATGCGCATTATCACGCCTTTCACGTCGAACCGCACATGTTAAAAGAGGCGGTACAAGGGTTAAAAGCGTTGCAGTGTGCAGGATTGAACGTGACCATTCCGCATAAAACGGCGGTAATGGAATATGTCGATGAATTAGATGAAACCGCAAAACAAATGGGTGCGGTCAATACGATCGTCAATGAAAACGGCAAATGGATTGGTTATAATACAGATGGTGAAGGATTTGTCCGAGCGCTATGCGAGCAAATGGACGTCGAATTGTCAGGTGCGCGCATTTTGCTTGTCGGTGCAGGTGGAGCAGCGCGCGGCATTTATTTCTCTCTTCTTAAACATCGTGTCGCCGCTGTCGATGTATGTAATCGAACAGTCAAAAAAGCAGAGGCGTTTGTTGTCCAACAATCATCTGTATATTCGCTTGAAGAAGCAGAAGAACGGGTAGGGGAGTACGATATTATTATTAACACGACGTCTGTCGGCATGTATCCGCATGTCGATGCGACGCCGCTGTCCCTTCGGCATGTAAAAAAAGATACGATCGTAAGCGACATTATTTATAATCCGCTCATGACGAAATGGCTGCAAGAAGCGAAAGAAAAAGGTGCGCGCGTGCAAAACGGCGTCGGCATGTTCGTTTATCAAGGTGCGCTCGCGTTTGAAAAATGGACAGGTATATTCCCGAATACGAAACGAATGGAACAACTTGTCATACAACAGTTAGGAGGAAAAACATGTTAACAGGAAAACAAAAACGATTTTTACGTTCTTTAGCCCATCATTTAACGCCGATTTTCCAAGTGGGAAAAGGCGGCGTAAATGACAATATGATTAAACAAATTGCTGATGCGCTTGAAGCGCGAGAGCTAATTAAAGTGAGCGTATTAAAAAACTGCGAAGAAGAGAAGGAAGTTGTTGCTGAGCAATTAGCGAAGGGCGCGGGGGCGGAAATCGTCCAATTGATCGGCCATACGATCGTGTTGTATAAAGAATCACGTGAACATAAACAAATTGTATTGCCAACATAGGAGAGACGAAGTGAAAAGAGTGGGCATTTTAGGTGGGACGTTTGATCCGCCTCATTACGGACATTTATTAATTGCAGACGATGTCCGAACAGAGCTAAAACTAGATGAAATATGGTTTATGCCAAACTACATGCCGCCGCATAAAGAAAATAAAGTGACAGATCATACGCATCGCGTCAATATGCTTTATGCGGCGATTGGCGATGAGCCGCACTTTCGCGTAGAAACGATTGAATTAGAACGAAAAGAGCGATCGTACACGTATGATACGATTGTTTTATTGAAGGAAAGGTATCCAAATGCAACGTTTTACTTTATTATCGGCGGGGACATGGTCGAATATTTGCCGCGTTGGTATCGTATTGATGAGCTCATTCAGCTCGTGCAATTTGTCGGTGTGAAACGTCCTGGGTATTCGCTTCGTACGACATATCCGATTATCGAAGTAGATGTCCCGATGTTCGCAGTTTCTTCTTCACTTATTCGTGAACGCATTCAACGTCGGAAAAGTGTCGCATATTTGTTGCCGAAAGCCGTTCAATTATATATAAAGGAGAATCGGTTGTATGAAACGTGAAGAAGCGTTAGCAATCGTGCGCAAGCAATTAAAAGAGCAACGGTATATTCATACATTAGGCGTCATGGAAACAGCGGTAGAGCTCGCCACTCTATACGGAGCAGATGTTCAACAAGCAGAATTAGCTGCCATTTTTCATGATTATGCGAAGTTCCGCTCAAAAGAGGAAATGAAGCGCATCATCATCGAGCAACAAATGCCGCAAGATTTATTGATGTACAGCCCAGAATTGTGGCATGCGCCTGTCGGAGCGTATTTAGTTCAAACGGAAGTTGGCATTCAAGATGAACACATTTTGAATGCCATTCGTTATCACACATCGGGGCGCCCAAATATGACGTTGCTTGAGAAAATTGTATATATTGCGGATTATATTGAGCCGAATCGTTCGTTTCCGGGCGTTGACGATGTGCGGGCGTTAGCAAAAGAACATATCGATCGCGCCCTTTTGCGCGCACTGCAAAATACCATTCAATTTTTGATGGAGAAAAATGAGCCGATTTACCCTGATACGTTTCATACGTATAATGATATCGCGAAAAAGTTAAAGGGGGTTTCATCATGACAGAACGAGATATTTTACGAATAGCAGTAAAAGCAGCCGATGAGAAAAAAGCGGAAAACATCGTTGCTTTAAATATGAAAGGAATTTCGCTTGTTGCCGATTATTTTATGATTTGCCACGGCAATTCCGATAAGCAAGTGCAAGCCATTGCGCGCGAAATTAAAGAAAAAGCGGAGGAGCATCGCGTTTCTGTAAAACGTGTCGAAGGGTTTGATGAAGCGCGTTGGATTTTAGTTGATTTAGGAGACGTTGTCGTTCACGTTTTCCATAAAGAAGATCGTGAATATTACAATCTCGAACGGTTATGGGGAGATGCGCCGCTTGAGCGGATCGAGAGTGATCTCGGAGCATGACGTACGAACGATTTGCGAGTTGGTATGATCAACTGATGAGCGATGCTCCTTACGATGCGTGGTGCGCGCTCGTCGAACGGACGGTAGCTTCTTATGACGTTGGAAAGCGGCTTCTCGATCTCGGGTGTGGTACAGGGGAACTTGCGATTCGTTTAGCGAATAAAGGGTTTGATGTGACCGGCGTTGACTTGTCGGAACAAATGTTGGCGATTGCGCAAATGAAAGCAGAAGAGCGCGGGGTTCATGTTTTGTTTTATCAACAAGATATGCGTCATTTCGGCCCGTTTGAGCCGTTCGATACGATCGTTATTTTTTGCGACTCACTCAATTATTTATTGGAAGATGAAGACGTCGTCACCACGTTTTCGCGCGTATATGATCAATTGCGACCGGGCGGACTGTTTTTATTTGATGTTCATTCTTTATTTAAAATGGAGCATATCTTTTTGCAGAAAGAGACGTTTGCAAGTAATGATGAACAAGTAAGTTATATATGGAATTGTTACCCGGGTTCACGGCCGTATAGTGTTGAACATGAGCTGACGTTTTTCGTTCAACTAGAGGAAGGTGTATATGAGCGAGTAGATGAAATACACGTGCAGCGGACGTACGATGTGGCGCAATACGAAACGTGGCTAAAAGATGCAGGATTTCGCTTGTTGCACGTATGGGCCGACTTCACAGAACAACAGCCGACAAATGAAAGTGAGCGCATCTTTTTCGTTGCGCAAAAATAACATTCGTCCCAAAAGCATTTGCTTTTGGGACGTTTTTTCATCAAAACAGCAGGATTTTTTCAGTTAATGGCGAATATTGTCGATTTGTTGGCGCACCTTTTCTGTTTCTTCGTAAAACTTTTCATGTGTTTTTTGAAAAATATGGACGAACAAGTCTCCCACTTCTTTTTCTAGCACGTCAATGCCAGCCCCGGTAATGCCACCTTTGACGCATACTTTTTCCTGCAATGTCGGTAATGTGTACAAGCGTTGTTCAAGCAACGCACCTAGCCCGATGATCATTTCTGTCGCTAACGTCGTCGCTTGTTCTTTTGTAATGGGTGTTTGTTGCACCGCTGCGTCAATAAATTTTTGAATTAAGTAGCTAAAAAAAGCGGGGCCGCAACTTGCCAAATCAGAGGCGATGCGCGTAATAGGCTCGTCTATGTATATTGGACGAGAAATAGAGCGAAACATGTGTTCAACCGTCGTCCGATACTCGTCTCGGCAACGGTCGCCTACAGTAATTAAAGAGCTTCCAGCGAGTGCGCGGTTCGTAATGCTCGGGATGACGCGAATGACATGACAAGGAACGAGCGATTCGAGCTGTTGGACGGAAATTGGGCTCGTAATTGATACGATGCAGTGCTCATCAGTTAAGAGCGGCTGTAGTTGTTTTAATACAATCGGCATATGTAGCGGCTTTGTGCAAAGAAAAATGATCGTCGCTCGCTTTGCTACTTCTTCGTTCGTTTTAAGCACGTGTATATTCGGGTAGCGTCGTTGTATGTTGTACGCTTTTTCAAGCGTTCGGTTTGTGATAAATAGTTGTTCTTGCTTTACTGCATTTCCGTTCATGAACGATTCAATTAAAATCGTTCCCATATTTCCTGTTCCAATAAATCCTATATTCAACGGTATTCCCCCCCTTATCCGTCACCACTATACGTCATATGTATGCGACAACGATCCTTTTTATGAAAGGGTGAAAGCATGAAATGGATAAAAACGTATGAACGTTGGGTGTATATCGCGATTATTGTGATCGGGGCGGTCATATGGGGCGCGCAGCAAGAAGAAACGACGATCGAGCCGCTACCGCTAGAACAACAAGAACAACAAGAGGAGAAAAAAGAAGAGTTGTCCATTGTCGTCGATGTGAAAGGAGCAGTAAAACGAGTTGGCGTATATGAAGTAGCGCCGGAAAGCCGAGTTCATGACGTCATCCAACTCGCAGGAGGATTCATAGATGAAGCGGATGAGACGAAAGTTAATTTGGCGATGAAAGTGCACGATGAGATGGTGATTTATGTACCAAAGAAAGGAGAGGAAATAACGACGGAATCGGCAACGACGAACGATGCAAGCCGCTCGAGTGAAAAAATCAACATTAATACAGCGACGGCAGAACAGCTGCAAACGTTAGACGGCATCGGTCCCGCGAAAGCGTCGGCTATTATTGCGTATCGCGAGGAACACGGTCCATTTCAAAAAGTGGAAGATTTATTACATGTGAGCGGGATCGGTCAAAAATCGCTTGAAAAAATAAAAGAACAAATTGTCGTCCGATAAAATTGGCGATAAACTAAAAGCATAATGGACAAGGGGGAGAAACGAGTGGAGCGAATTACATGGGATCAATATTTTATGGCACAAAGCCATTTATTAGCGCTGCGGAGCACGTGTACGAGACTCGCGGTCGGAGCAACGATTGTGCGCGACAAGCGCATGATTGCAGGAGGTTACAATGGTTCGATCGCAGGCGGGGCGCATTGTATAGATGAAGGATGTTATGTGGAGGATAACCATTGCGTGCGTACAATTCACGCCGAAATGAACGCGATTTTACAATGCGCAAAGTTTGGTGTGCCAACAGAGGGAGCGGAAATATACGTCACTCACTTTCCGTGTCTACAATGTTGTAAAGCAATTATTCAAAGTGGAATTCGAGCAGTTTATTATGCGAACGATTATAAAAACCATCCGTTTGCGTTACAGCTGTTTGAACAAGCAGGTGTTAAAGTGCAGCGTGTTCCGTTTGATGTCGAATCCATTCCGACATTTTTGTATAAAAAGGGGAGATGACGTATCGTTTATGCGGCGATGGCGGCCGTCTTGGCCGTCTTGTCTATATTGACGAAATCGGTCGTTTGTTTCGTGCTGTCGCTTAGTTACTTCGCCTTTTTGTTTTGGCGCAAGCGAAAGCAATGTTTTGCTTACGTCAGCTGTTACTTATTTTTTTCGGTGTGGAGCTATTGGATTCATCAACACAATGTGACGACGCTTTCAGGAAACGAAACGGCGCTCGTTGTTCGATTTATTGCTCCGATTTATGTTGATGGCGATCGAGTTAAGACGGTCGTTCAATGGCAAAATGAACGGCTGCAACTGATTTATCGTCTCCGTACAGAAGAAGAAAAGCGACAATGGGACGAACTGCAAATAGGGACAACGTGTTCACTCCAAGGGATGCTTGAGCGGCCTTCTTTGCCGACTAATCCGTATGCCTTCAATTATCGCCGCTATTTATTTCACCAACGCATACATTGGATTGTTCGTCCGACTTCACTCGAACGTTGTATGCGCGCCAACATCACATGGATGGAGCGGCTTCAGACGATTCGGCAAGACGGTATTCGCTACATTCAAAACCATTTTCCTCAAGATGCTGGTGCGTTCATGCAAGCGCTCATTTACGGTGAGCGAAGCGACATTCATCCTGCGGTTCTTTCGAGTTATCAAAAGTTAGGATTAATTCATTTACTTGCTATTTCAGGTTTGCATATGACGTTGCTTGTCGGTGGTTGTTTTTATTTGTTCATTCGCTTCGGTATGACGAGGGAACGAGCGAGCACAGTTTTATTATTATGCATTCCGCTGTATGTCATTTTAGCAGGTGCTGCCCCGTCGGTCATGCGTGCAGCAATTATGACAAGTTGTTTTCTTCTCGCTTCTTCTCGCCTTCGCACGCTCGATGCGTTAAGCGTGTCTTGCCTTCTTTTACTAGTGAAAGATCCGTACATCATTTTTCATCTCGGTTTTCAGCTCTCTTTCCTCGTTTGTTTTGCATTAATTATTTGTTCTCCGTGGATTCAAAGCAGTCGATCATTTGTTCATCAACTACTTATGACTTCGTTTGTTGCGCAAGTTAGTACGCTACCGATTTTACTTTACCATTTTTACGAAATATCTCTTTTATCTATCCCACTTAATGTCATCTTCGTTCCGCTTTATACGTTCGTCATTTTGCCGCTTTCCTTTTTAGCGTTGTTTATACACGCATATGTGCCACTCGTTAGCCCGCTCGTCATATACGTGATGACATTCGTCATTGAACGTACGAATGCGCTTGTTGTTGCTCTTTCAGACGCGTTCATACTTACTCTCGGTCGCCCACCAACGTGGCTTATGATCGCCTACATCATTGCGATATGTGTTTTATTCCTCTCGCTTGAACAGCGGCGGGCGGTTACGTTTCGCTTTTTATTTGCCGTCGTTATCGGTGTTCATTTCGTTTTGCCGTTTTTTCGTCCGAACGGTGAAGTTGTCATGTTAGACGTCGGTCAAGGGGATAGTATATATATCGAGCTGCCGTATCGAAAAGCAGTCTATCTCATTGATACCGGAGGAACGATGTCATGGGTGGATGAGCCGTGGAAAGAGCGCAAACAGTCGTTTCGTGTCGGAGAAGATGTCATCGTTCCATTTTTAAAAGCAAAAGGAGTGCGAACGATTGATGCGCTTATTGCGACACATGGCGATTTTGATCATATTGGGGATGCGAAGGATGTATACCGTGCGGTTCGCATAAAAACGTTGATCGTCGGGATAAAAAAGGAGCGAAACGATTTAGAGCAAGCGCTTATTTCCCAAGCGATAAAAGATGGTGCGCGCGTGCAAGTCGTGAAGAGTGGTCATCGTTGGAAGGTGGGGAATGCGCAATTTTATATTATGTCCCCATTCGGAAATGAAACGACGGAAAATGGTCGTTCTGTCGTATTGTATGCGTTTATCGGAGGAGTGTATTGGCTATTTACTGGGGATTTAGAGGAAGATGGGGAGCAGCAACTCATACGCACGTATCGGTCATTGCCTGTAGATATATTAAAAGTTGGGCATCATGGGAGCAAAACGTCAACGTCTGAATTATTTTTAAAACATATTCGTCCGAAAGTGGCGTTCATTTCAGTCGGTCGCCGCAATCGATATGGTCATCCGCATCGTGAAGTCATTGACCGTTTGAGCGATCATAACGTTCGTATATTCCGCACCGATGAGCATGGTGCTGTCGTTATTCGTTTTCGTGAGCGGATAAGCACCATTCAGACGTTTTCACCATAATATGCAAGAAAAAAGAGACTGCACGCAGCAATCCCTTTTTGTTGTTCATTACGCACCGAAAAACTTCACAAGTGTGGCAATAATGAACATTGTGGCGAAAAAGCCGAATGATACGATGAAGCCAACAGCCGAGTCAACGGCATCGTTGCGCGTACATTGAACGTTTTTTTCAAATTCGTTCATGACCATCCCTCCTATTTTCTCACCATTAGTATAAGGGAAAAAAGAGAGAAAATCTACATCGTTGACAACAGTTGTCACAAATAGTTCTCGTCAGATCGGAAAAGATAAAGATACCCGTTGGACAAACGAGTTCCTAGGGCTTGTTTTCCAGCGTTTAAATAAATGGGAGTTGGCGATTTTCATCTGCTAACTCCCTTGTAAAATGCTCCGAAACGTTGTATGTTCTTTAAAGAAAGTGGATGAAGAATGGGGAAGAGAACATGGAACAACTATACGTCATTTATGGCACGGAGCATTTTTTAATTAAACAAGCCCACGAACAAATTGTTCGCCGAGCGTTGTCGGACGAAGAGCGGGAATGGAATGTTAGTACATACGATTGCGAAGAAACACCGATTGAAGTGGCGCTTGAAGATGCAGAAACGCTCCCGTTTTTTGGGGAGCGGAAAGTCGTTATTGTGAAACAGCCATATTTTTTAACGGCGGAAAAAGGAAAAGACAAGGTCGAGCACGACGTCAAACGGCTAGAGGCTTACATCGAGCGGCCGGCACCGTTTTCGAGCGTCATTTTTGTCGGGACGTATGAGAAGCTAGATGAGCGTAAAAAAGTGACGAAAGCGTTATTAAAGAAAGCGAATGTCATCGTTGCCAAGCCGCTCAATGAAAAAGAACTAAAGCAATGGCTGAAAGGGCAATGTCAAATCAATGATGACGCGATTGACGTGTTGCTTGCATTGGCAGGCACCGATTTAGCGACATTAGCAAACGAAATTGAGAAGTTGATGCTTTTTGCTGAGCATCGCGCCATTACGGCGAACGATGTCCGTTTGCTTGTATCACGGACGCTTGAACAAAATGTATTCACTCTCGTCGAACAGATGGCGAAGCGAGACGTTCCAGCCGCGCTACAAACGCTTCAAGATTTACTGAAGCAAAACGAGGAGCCGATTAAGCTTGTCGCGTTGCTAGCGAGTCAGTTTCGTCTCATTTACGAAGTGAAGGAACTGATGAAAAAAGGATACGGCCAACAACAAATTGCCTCGATGTTAGGTGTCCATCCGTTTCGTGTCAAAGTGGCAGCTAGTTATGCGAGCGGTTTTTCTGAACGGCAGCTTATGCGTATATTATACGATTTGGCAGAAACCGATTATGCGTTAAAAAGTAGCGCGACGGACAAGCAGCTGTTGTTACAGTTGTTTTTCTTAAAGTTAGAGCGGTAGCGTTTCACTACCGCTTTTGTTGTAGTGCATGAACATCAATGATATAACAGCCGTCTTCGTCGGTCGTGACGATGTCTTGTTGTTTCAGTTGACTTAACGCGCGGCTTACCGTTTCGCGCGCTGTTCCGATCATGTTGGCTAATTCGCGAGTCGTTAGCGGTGCTTTTAACATCTTTCCGAAAGAAGTCTCCCGCTTCTAAACGAAGTGAAAGTGGGAGATGAATTTCGGTTTGCGTTAGCCAAATCTTATGATAAACTGAATATATCATATGTTTCTTGATAAGTGGCTATATGGGGGTTGAGTGGACAAATGAATAGGCGAGAACCAAGCAGATTCCTTCCACTTGTAAAATAGCCAAGGTAGAAATGTCGGATATCTAGGGTTGGGACGACCCGAAGTCACGCTCAGGGAGACGAAAGGTGGCTTTCGTCGCGGAACTGAGAAGCTCCCATTTCAAGCAAAGCTAAGTGGGAGTAGTTCACCTGTTCTTTCACCCAATGCATACATTCCCCTCCCAAAACGGAAAAACAGCTTGCCGCGTATGACAAGCTGTTTTTTTCATTATGCTGTAATGCTGTTTAATTTTTTCGCTAAACGTGATTTATAGCGATTTGCAGCGTTTTTGTGGATTAAGCCTTTGCTAGCTGCTTTGTCGATTTTTTTCGTTGCAAGTACGAAAGCTTCTTTCGCTTTTTCCACGTCTTTTAATTCAACAAGCGCTTCAAACTTTTTGATTGCTGTGCGCATTGCTGATTTCATAGATGCGTTATGAGCGCGACGCTTTTCGCTTGTTTTTGCACGTTTAATTGCAGATTTAATGTTTGCCATCTTTTTCACCTCCGTTAACCGATCGCAAATATATACGTTCAATACGCGACAGTTCGATGAACAATAAGAACAAGTGATATTCTACCAAACTGCTCTTAATTATGCAATAGGGCAAAGCCGGAAAAGTGCGATTGTATGAAAAAGGAGAGAAATGGATAAAACAAATGATAAAAAAACATGGAGGAAACAGTATGATCGATTTGCGACCATATAGTGTTCGAACGGACTTGGCGATTGAAGCGCACGAAATAGCGATTGAAGAACGGTTACAAAATGAGCAACAAACATCGCTCGAAGGAGTATATATTCGCGATTGGGAAGAAGATGGCATCCACTTTTCATTTGTGGAAGTAACGGAAGAAGGAGAAAAAACGTTAGGAAAAAAGGCTGGGAAATATTTAACGATTGAAGCGCAAGGTATTCGAACGCAAGATACAGATTTGCAGCAAAAAGTAGAAAAACTGTTCGCTAAACATTTTTATTCGTTTTTACAACAACTTGGCATTCCGAAAGAAGCGAGTTGTTTAGTCGTTGGATTGGGGAATGCAGAAGTAACACCTGATGCGCTCGGGCCGCTTGCTGTATCCAATTTAGTTGTGACGCGTCATTTATTTCAGCTACAACCAGAACATGTTCAAGACGGCTTTCGGTCTGTTAGTGCGCTCGCTCCCGGGGTCATGGGGATGACAGGAATTGAAACGAGCGATATTATTGCAGGCATTGTAGAAAAAACGAAACCTGATTTCATTATTGCAATTGACGCGCTAGCTGCACGTTCAATTGAACGAGTAAACGCCACTATTCAAATTTCAGATACCGGTATTCATCCAGGTTCAGGAGTTGGAAACAAACGAAAAGAACTTAGTAAACAAACGTTAGGCATTCCTGTTATTGCGATTGGTGTACCGACTGTTGTCGATGCGGTATCGATTGCGAGCGATACGATCGATTTGCTTTTAAAACATCTCGGACGGGAGATGAAAGAAGGAAATCGGGCAGCTCGTGCTCTTGCCCCAGCTAGTCTCGTGTTCGGAAAGAAAAAAAGGTTAACGGAAGAAGATTTACCGAGCGAAGCAGATCGTTCTACTTTTTTAGGAATGGTTGGCATGCTTCAGGAGGAAGAAAAGCGGCGCTTAATTTACGAAGTGCTTGCCCCGATCGGTCATAATTTAATGGTCACCCCAAAAGAAGTCGACTTATTTATCGAGGAGATGGCGAACATATTAGCTAGCGGTTTAAATGCAGCTTTACACGATCGCATTGATCAAGAAAATGTTGGGGCATATACGCATTAGTTTTTCGTTCTATCTTTCAAAGCGTTGTCATAATGATAGAGTAGACAAGCTTTGAAAGGGTGAAATGGATATGATGGTAACGGTTGATGGGGCGAGTATAAAAAAATGGATCATATTTATTTTGTTTTTGTTTATAGGAACAATTACCGTTGTCGCTACGATGACAGCGACATCAACATATCGTCTTTCTTCTTCTTCCGTGCATGAAGTTGCACACCGTTTTTCAACAGAATCACTCGTGCATTTGCTTTCGTCCGAAAATGTGTATTTCCGTCAAACGTTGCCGAAAGAAAAACGACAGTTACCTTATTCGACATATTTTTTCGAAATGACGACGAGCGTAAACTTTAACGATCCGCGCAGTTTACTTGGACGGGAGCTTCCCGGCTTTTCGTTGTACGATAGCGAAATTATTTTGGCGGGTGAAGGAACGAACTTTACAAACATTCCGTACGAATCCCCGCCTCCTCTAGAAGTGTTGCTTGCAGAGCGCGAAGCTGCACAAGAACAGCTTCAAGAGGAAGAAACTCCGCCAGCTCCTGCTCCTTCGCAAACGACAGGAGGAAGGAAGGTTGTCTATATATACCATACGCATACACAAGAATCGTATTTGCCAGCATTAAAAGGGGTGACAAATCCAAACTTCGCCCACCATCCGACAGTAAATGTGACAAGAGTGGGAAAAAAGATCGGGGAGGAATTGGAAAAGCGCGGCATCGGTACAGTTGTTGATACGACCGACTTTATAAGTCAGTTGTTAACAAATAACATGCCATATCATAAGGCGTATGAGATGTCGCGCAAAACGGTTGTTGAAGCGATGGCGAACAATCGGGATGTTCAATATTTAATTGATATTCATCGCGATTCCCGTCGCCGCAATGATACGACTGTAACAATCAACGGTGTCGACTATGCGAGGGTGTCATTTATTATCGGTGGAGAAAACGCGAAATATGAAAAAAACTTGCAGCTTGTCACGAAATTACATGAGTTACTTGAAAAAAAATATCCTGGGTTGAGCCGTGGAACGTTTGAGAAAAAAGGTGTTGGCACGAACGGAAAGTTTAATCAAGATTTATCCGAAAACGCCATTTTAATTGAATTTGGTGGTGTCGATAATACGTTTCCAGAGTTGTATCGAACAGCGGCCGCTGTTGCCGATGTATTTAGTGAATATTATTGGCAAGCAGAAAAAGTGAATGCGCCGCAACAAGCAGAAAAAAAGTAGGTGAGTACGATGGTGAAGTTTACAATTCAAAGTTTACTCATCACCGTCATTTTTTTAGTTGGCGTGTTGCTCGGCATGCAACAAGCGAATGAAGGAATGCGAAAAATGAAAGGGTATAACGATCCGTCGCTTGAACGCGTTGTACATGTGTCAAAAGATGAAACGATTGTGCTCGGACAATCGCTTGAACAAAAAAAAGAAAAACTACAACAAATCGAAACGTTTAACGTGTTTTCGAAGGTAGGACAACAGCTTGCCACTTTCGTTCATTCGCTCGTCGAACATATGCTTTCATTTACACAAAAGGCCGGATAACGATCCGCCTTTTCTTTTTTACGTTGAATATTGTGAACGTTGTTGCTATAATCAAAGCTAGCGTATTTCGGAAATTATAGGAGTGGAACATAGATGAATCGTGAAGAAAGATTAAAAAGAAGGGATCGTATTCGCAACTTTTCCATTATTGCACATATCGACCACGGCAAGTCTACCCTTGCCGACCGCATTCTTGAAAAGACGGGTGCGCTATCTGATCGCGAGATGAAAGATCAAGCGCTCGACTCGATGGAGTTAGAGCGTGAGCGTGGCATTACGATTAAATTGAACGCCGTCCAGCTTCATTACAAAGCGAAAGATGGACAAGACTACATTTTACATCTCATTGATACGCCTGGGCACGTCGACTTTACGTACGAAGTATCTCGCAGTTTAGCGGCGTGTGAAGGGGCAATTTTAGTCGTTGATGCTGCCCAAGGCATTGAAGCTCAAACGTTAGCGAACGTATATTTAGCAATTGATAACAATTTAGAAATTTTACCAGTCATTAATAAAATTGACTTGCCAAGTGCAGATCCTGAACGTGTTCGTCAAGAAATTGAAGATGTCATCGGTCTTGACGCATCCGAAGCTGTGTTGGCATCAGCCAAAGTCGGTATCGGGATCGACGAAATTTTAGAACAAATCGTTCAAAAAATTCCTGCTCCATCTGGTGACCCGGATGCACCGCTTAAAGCACTTATTTTCGACTCGTTGTACGACCCGTATCGCGGCGTCGTCGCATACATTCGCGTGGTCGAAGGAACAGTAAAAGCAGGTCAAAAAATTAAAATGATGGCGACAGGAAAAGAGTTTGAAGTCGTTGAAGTGGGCGTATTTACGCCGAAAGCGAAAGTCGTTGACGAGTTGACCGTCGGTGATGTTGGATATTTAACCGCATCGATTAAAAACGTAAGCGATACGCGCGTCGGGGATACGATTACGCATGCCGACAACCCAGCAAGCGAGCCGCTTCCAGGGTATCGTCGTTTAAACCCGATGGTGTTTTGCGGCTTATATCCAATCGATACGGCGCGCTATAACGATTTGCGTGAGGCGCTAGAAAAGCTACAGTTAAACGATGCAGCGTTGCAGTTTGAGCCGGAGACGTCGCAAGCGCTCGGTTTCGGTTTTCGATGCGGCTTTTTAGGGCTTTTGCATATGGAAATTATTCAAGAGCGTTTAGAGCGCGAATTTAATATTGATATTATTGCAACAGCGCCAAGCGTTGTTTATAAAGTATATTTAACGGACGGAACGGAATTAGCTGTCGATAACCCGTCAAACATGCCTGATCCGCAAAAAATTGATCGCGTAGAAGAGCCGTATGTGCGCGCGAACATTATGGTGCCAAACGATTACGTCGGACCTGTCATGGAACTATGTCAAAAGAAGCGCGGCATTTTTGGTGATATGCAATATTTAGACGAGCGACGTGTGACGTTAACGTACGAATTGCCGCTTGCAGAAATTGTATATGATTTCTTCGATATTTTAAAATCGAGCACAAAAGGGTACGCATCGTTTGACTATGAATTAATTGGTTATAAACCATCGAAACTTGTTAAAATGGACATTTTATTAAATGGGGAAAAAGTCGACGCCTTATCGTTCATCGTTCATCGCGATTCAGCATACGATCGTGGAAAAGTGATTGTTGAGAAATTAAAAGATTTAATTCCGCGCCAACAGTTCGAAGTGCCTGTTCAAGCGGCCATTGGAAATAAAATCATTGCGCGTTCAACGATTAAAGCGCTCCGTAAAAACGTATTAGCGAAATGTTATGGTGGCGATATTTCCCGTAAGCGGAAGTTGCTTGAGAAGCAAAAAGAAGGGAAAAAGCGCATGAAACAAGTGGGCTCGGTGGAAGTGCCACAAGAAGCGTTTATGGCTGTTTTAAAGATGGACGACCAAAAATAAAACCGCAGAATGTTTCTGCGGTTTTTTATATAGAAAAGGGTGAAACGGATGATTCAAGCTGCCTATATTCACATTCCATTTTGTACGCACATTTGTCATTACTGTGATTTTAATAAAGTATTTTTACATCAACAACCGGTCGATGCGTATATAGATGCGTTGATCGTCGAAATGGAACGGACGTTTGAGCGCGTTCCGACATCGCAACTACAAACGGTATTTATCGGGGGAGGAACGCCGACTTCGCTTACCGCCAAACAGCTCGATCGACTATTAGGGGCTATTCACCGCATTGTCCCAATCGCTTCAGATGTTGAGTTGACAATTGAGGCGAATCCAGATGGAGTAAGTGATGAACAGTTGTATGTGCTCAAGCAATGGGGAGTCAATCGCCTTAGCTTCGGGGTACAAACGTTTGATAATGAACTGCTACGACACATTGGACGTACACATACGAAGGAAACGGCAATCGAAACAATTGAACGGGCGAACGAACTCGGTTTTCATAATATAAATATCGATTTAATGTACGGATTACCGACACAAACAATCGATCAACTGAAAGAAACGTTGCACATAACGTTTTCATTACCCATTCAACACGTTTCTGCCTACTCGTTAATTATTGAGCCGAAAACGGTATTTTATAATTTGATGAAAAAACGAGCGTTGCCGCTGCCAAGTCAAGAAGAAGAAGCTCATATGTATGAGATGGTCATGGAGCAGATGGAGAAGCATGGATACAACCAATATGAACTAAGCAATTATGCACAAAAAGGAGCGGTTAGCCGTCACAATATGACGTATTGGAATAACGAGCATTACTACGGATTCGGGGCAGGGGCGCATAGCTATGTAAACGGAGTGAGATATGTAAACGCTGGGCCGATTAAAAAATATATTCAGCTCATTGAGCAAGGTCAACTTCCGTATGTGCACACACATATCGTTTCAAAAGAAGAGCAAATGGAAGAGCATATGTTTCTTGGATTGCGAAAAACGAAAGGGGTAAATAAACAACAATTTTTACAACGTTATGGAAAAACAGTCCATGACGTCTTTTCCGATGCCATTATGTTGCACAAAAGAAATGGATTACTTGATGAAACAGATGAAGCTCTCTTTCTTACGCATCGTGGTAAATTGCTTGGCAATGAAGTATTTCAATCGTTTCTTGGCGTTTCATCTTGACACGACAAGCTCAATTTGATACCTTAATAGTAGATTTAGCACTCGCTTTATTAGAGTGCTAACAGAGGTGATGAGCATTGCTGACAGATCGCCAATTGTTAATTTTAAAAGTGATTGTTGATGAGTTTATTCGTTCAGGGCATCCTGTTGGTTCACGGACGTTATCGAAGAAGGAGGATATTACGTTTAGCTCTGCCACCATCCGCAACGAAATGGCGGATTTAGAGGAACTTGGGTTTATTGAAAAAACACATATTTCGTCTGGTCGCGTTCCGTCTCAAAAAGGATACCGTTATTATGTCGATCACTTACTGCCGCCTGTTCGGCTAACAAGTGAAGATATTCAAACGATTCAATCTATTTTTCATGAGCAAATATATGAATTAGAAAAACTCATTCAAAAATCGGCGCAAATTTTATCTGATTTAACGAACTATACGACCGTCGTTCTTGGTCCTTCAGTGAAGGAACATAAGCTAAAAACGATCCAAATTATTCCGCTTAATGCGGAGACGGCTGTTGCGATTATTGTAACGGATACAGGATATGTTGAAAAGCACGTCGTGACGCTTCCTCCGTCTATTGCGCCATCCGATGTAGAGAAGATGGTGAACATTTTAAACGAGCGGTTGACGGGTGTCCCTTTAGACGAATTAACAAATAAAATTCAAACGGAAGTTGCGCACATTTTCCGTGAACACATCGAAAACTACGACTATATGTTGCGTATGCTTGCGTCGTCTTTAGATTTAAATGCGCCTGCACAAATGTTTTTAAGCGGAAAGATGAACATGCTTCGTCAGCCGGAATTTAGCGACATCGATAAACTTCGTGCTTTATTTAACATCATTGAACAAGAAAAAGAGTTTTATCGTTTACTAAGAAAGCATAACCAACAAGGTATCCAGGTGAAAATCGGTACCGAAAACGATGTCGAAGGGATGGAAAACTGCAGTTTAATTACAGCGACATATTCCGTCGGTGGAGAGAAACTTGGCACAATCGCTGTGCTTGGTCCAACCCGTATGGAATATTCGCGCGTCATTTCGCTGCTAAACCTTGTTGCAACGGATTTGTCGAAGGCGTTAACGATGTGGTATCAAAAAGATTAGCAATGTCAATATTATGGATGGGGAATTTCCCCATCCGCTTTTCAAGTATTTGAGGGAGGTGAAAAGATGGAGAAAGAACAGCGTACATATGATGAAACGATTGAACAACAAAACGAAGACGTACAAGCTGAACAAAAAGAAGATGAGCAAGTACAAAGCGAAGAAACGCAAGAGAAACGAGACGAGTTATCGCTTGCGCATGAAAAAATCGCTCAATTAGAAGCGAAATTAGCAGAAACAGAAAATCGTTTCCTTCGTTTACATGCTGATTTTGACAATTATCGTCGCCGTGTGCGTTTAGATATGGAAGCGGCTGAAAAATATCGCGCGCAAAGCTTAGTTTCTGATTTGTTGCCGATTTTAGATAACTTTGAACGCGCATTACAAGTGCAAGTCGAAGATGAAAAAGCAAAATCGTTACTGCAAGGCATGGAAATGGTATATCGCGCGTTAATTGAGGCGCTCAAAAAAGAAGGGGTCGAAGTGATTGAATCGGTTGGAAAACCGTTCGATCCGCATGTGCACCAAGCGGTGATGCAAGTGGATGATCAAAACTATGAACCGAACACGGTCGTTGAAGAGTTTCAAAAAGGGTACAAACTAAAAGATCGTGTCATTCGTCCAGCAATGGTCAAAGTAAATCAATAAGGAGGGACTGTATATGAGCAAAATTATCGGTATTGACTTAGGTACGACAAACTCTTGTGTCGCTGTGCTAGAGGGTGGAGAACCAAAAGTTATTCCAAACCCAGAGGGAGGTCGCACGACACCATCTGTCGTTGCGTTTAAAAACGGTGAGCGTTTAGTTGGTGAAGTCGCAAAACGTCAAGCGATCACAAACCCAAATACAATCATTTCAATTAAACGACATATGGGTACAGATTATAAAGTGCAAATCGAAGGAAAAGAATATACGCCACAACAAATTTCTGCGATGATTTTACAATACTTAAAATCATACGCAGAAGCGTATTTAGGTGAACCGGTTACACGTGCCGTTATTACTGTTCCGGCTTATTTTAACGATGCACAACGTCAAGCGACAAAAGATGCGGGCCGCATCGCAGGCTTAGAAGTCGAGCGCATCATTAACGAGCCGACAGCGGCAGCATTAGCGTACGGATTAGATAAAATGGATGAAGATCAAACGATTCTCGTATACGACCTTGGTGGCGGTACGTTTGACGTCTCCATTCTTGAGCTAGGTGACGGTGTATTCGAAGTAAAAGCTACTGCTGGTGACAACCATCTTGGTGGTGACGATTTTGACCAAGTTATCATCGACTATTTAGTTGAAGAATTTAAAAAAGAACACGGCATCGATTTATCGAAAGACAAAATGGCATTGCAGCGCTTAAAAGATGCAGCGGAAAAAGCGAAAAAAGAACTTTCTGGCGTGATGCAAACGCAAATTTCATTGCCGTTTATTAGCGCAAACGAAAACGGTCCACTTCACTTAGAAATGACGTTAACGCGCGCAAAATTTGAAGAATTATCCGCACACTTAGTTGAACGTACGATGGGTCCTGTTCGCCAAGCGCTAAAAGACGCTGGATTGACGCCTGCGGACATCGATAAAGTTATTCTTGTCGGTGGTTCAACGCGCATTCCAGCTGTTCAAGAAGCGATTAAAAAAGAAATCGGAAAAGAGCCGCATAAAGGCGTAAACCCAGATGAAGTCGTTGCCATTGGTGCAGCGATTCAAGGCGGCGTTATCGCCGGTGATGTAAAAGACATCGTTTTATTAGACGTTACACCACTTTCGCTCGGTATTGAAACAATGGGTGGCGTCTTTACAAAATTAATTGAACGCAACACGACGATCCCGACAAGCAAATCACAAATTTTTACAACGGCGGCAGACAATCAAACTGCAGTAGACATCCACGTGTTACAAGGTGAACGTCCGATGGCTGCCGATAACAAGACGCTCGGCCGTTTCCAATTAACAGATATTCCACCAGCCCCACGCGGCGTGCCGCAAATTGAAGTCACGTTTGACATTGACGCAAACGGTATTGTACACGTGCGGGCAAAAGATTTAGGTACAAATAAAGAACAATCGATTACAATTAAATCTTCTTCTGGTCTTTCTGAAGAGGAAATTCAACGCATGATTAAAGAAGCGGAAGAAAACGCAGAAGCGGATCGGAAGCGAAAAGAAGAAGTAGAACTTCGCAACGAAGCAGACCATCTCATTTTCACAACGGAAAAAACATTAAAAGAGCTAGAAGGAAAAGTAGACGAAGCGGATGTGAAGAAAGCGCAAGAAGCAAAAGATGCATTAAAAGCAGCGCTTGAAGGAAAAGATATTGAAGACATTCGCACGAAGAAAAATGCGCTACAAGAAGTTGTCCAACAACTTTCCGTCAAGCTATATGAACAAGCGGCAAAACAAGCGCAAGCACAACAAAGCGAAGGCAAAAAAGATGATAACGTCGTCGATGCAGAGTTTGAAGAAGTGAAAGAAGATAAGTAAACAAACAAAAAAAGTCAAAGTCAGGCCTGCCTTGGCTTTGACTTTTTTGCTATGGAGACGTCAAATATATTGCACAACGAGTTCAGACAATGATAAAATTACGTTCATGTGAACGAGTCGGGAGTGGGTGATCATGAGTAAACGAGACTACTATGAAGTGCTCGGTGTGAGTAAAAATGCGACAAAAGAAGAAATTAAAAAAGCATATCGGAAGTTATCAAAACAGTATCATCCAGATATTAACAAAGCGCCCGATGCAGCAGAAAAGTTTAAAGAAATTAAAGAAGCATACGAAGTGCTAAGCGATGATCAAAAACGCGCTCATTACGATCAGTTTGGCCATACTGATCCGAACCAGCAGTTTGGTGGGTTTGGCGGTGCTGATTTTGATTTTGGTGGATTTGGCGGCTTTGAAGATATTTTCAGCAGCTTTTTTGGCGGCGGTCGTCGCCGTGATCCGAACGCGCCACGTGCAGGGGCAGATTTGCAATATACGATGCGTTTGACGTTTGAAGAAGCAGTTTTTGGAAAGGAAACAAATATTGAAATTCCACGTGAAGAAACGTGCGATACGTGCCATGGTTCTGGGGCGAAAGCTGGAACGAAAAAAGAAACGTGCACGCACTGTCACGGTACAGGGCAACTAACGATTGAACAAGCGACACCGTTTGGTCGCATCGTAAATCGTCGCCCTTGTCATCATTGCGGCGGCACAGGACACTTTATTAAAGAAAAATGTGCGACGTGTCACGGGACAGGTCGTGTGAAAAAACGCAAAAAAATTCATGTCAAAATTCCCGCTGGTGTCGATGATGGTCAACAGCTCCGTCTAGCCGGTCAAGGTGAACCGGGTATTAATGGTGGACCAGCGGGAGATTTATATATCGTCTTCCATGTCGAACCACATGAGTTTTTTGAACGTGACGGCGATGATATTTATTGCGAAATGCCAATTACGTTCACGCAAGCAGCGCTCGGTGCAGAGATTGAAGTGCCGACGCTATATGGAAAAGTGAAGCTGAAAATTCCAGCTGGTACGCAAACAGGTACAAAATTCCGTTTGAAAGGAAAAGGAGTGCCGAATGTGCATGGATATGGAAAAGGGGACCAACATATTCGCGTGCGCGTCGTTACGCCAACAAAATTGACGGAACGCCAAAAACAGTTGTTGCGTGAATTTGAGCAATTGAGTCAAGGTCACGGTCAAGAGGAAAGCTTTTTTGCGAAAGTGAAGCGAGCATTTAAAGGGGAGTAACGTGAAGAAGGAGTTGGTAGATTATGAAATGGTCAGAAATAAGCATTCATACAACACATGAGGCGGTCGAAGCAATTTCGAATATTTTACATGAAGCAGGTGCTGGTGGTGTCGTCATTGAAGATCCGTTTGAACTTACGAAAGAACGAGAAACGACTTACGGGGAAATCTACCAACTCAATCCTGACGATTACCCCGAAGAAGGCGTGATCATTAAGGCGTATTTGCCAGTAAATAGTTTTTTAGGTGAAACAGTTGAAGAAATTAAACAGGCGATTAACAACTTAATGTTATATAACATTGACATCGGACGAAATAAAATTACAATTAGCGAAGTGAATGAAGAAGAGTGGGCAACAGCGTGGAAAAAATATTATAACCCTGTCAAAATTTCTGAGCGCTTTACGATCGTACCAACGTGGGAAACGTATGAACCGGTTTCGAGCGATGAACTAATTATTGAGCTAGATCCGGGCATGGCGTTCGGTACAGGGACGCACCCGACAACTGTGATGTGTATTCAAGCGCTTGAAAAAACGGTGAAAAAAGGCGATACGGTCGTCGATGTCGGCACAGGTTCAGGCATTTTAAGCATTGCCGCAGCCATGTTAGGGGCTGAACGTGTGCATGCGCTCGATTTAGATCCGGTTGCAGTAGAAAGCGCGAAGTTGAACGTAAAGCTGAATAAAGTACACGATGTCGTTACCGTTTCACAAAACAATTTGCTTGATCGAATGGATGAACAGGCCGATGTCATCGTGGCGAACATTTTAGCTGAAATTATTCTTCGCTTTGTTGACGATGCGTATCGTTTATTGCGTGCTGGTGGTATGTTTATTACATCGGGCATCATTCAAACGAAAAAGCAAGAAGTAAAAGAAGGTCTTTTGCGCGCCGGCTTTACAATTGAAGAAACGTTAACGATGGAAGACTGGGTTGCGTTTATTGCGAAAAAACAATAGATTGACATGATGACGAAAAAGGGTGTTCGCATTGCAACGATATTTTGTACGTAACGAGCAAGTCGTTGGCGATCATGTCGTCATTTCTGGCGATGACGTCCATCACATTGGACGAGTCATGCGCATGAATGAAGGGGATCGCCTTCTTTGTTGTAATGAAAAAAGTGAGACGATGCTTTGTGAAATCGAACAAATTTCCAATGATTTTGTTCGATGTCGTGTTATACAATGGATGGAGACAAATGTAGAACTTCCTGTGCATGCGTATATCGCTAGCGGATTGTTAAAGGGCGACAAATATGAATTCGTGTTGCAAAAAGGAACAGAACTTGGAGCAAAAGGGTTTCTTCCGCTTATCACCTCTCGTTCGATCGTGAAATGGGACGAGAAAAAAGGGGATAAAAAAGTGGAACGTTGGCAAAAAATCGTGAAAGAAGCGGCTGAACAGTCGCACAGAGCTTACATGCCATCTGTTTGTGCTCCGATGACGATTCGTGAACTTATTGCATGGGCGCGCGACATCAATTATAAATATATTGCGTATGAAGAAGAGGCGAAAGAAGGGCGGCATCGTGCATTTGCTCACCTCCTTCAAACGATGAATAAAGGGGAATCGCTCCTAATCGTTTTTGGACCAGAAGGAGGCCTCTCTGAACAAGAGGTGGCGTTATTAAAAGAACATGGATTCGTCGCATGCAGTCTTGGGCCACGTATTTTACGGGCAGAGACAGCGCCATTATATGCATTATCCGCTGTATCTTATGAATGGGAACTTAAGTCAACAACCCAATGACTAAAGTCATGGGCTTGTAAGCCCCATGTTGACCAGACCAAGGCTTGAAACAGAGCCTACGTTATAGATGTCATGACACGTTCGGGTGCTTCTCCAGCCCGTTCCTCTGTCGTGCAAGGTTAAACAAGCGTGGTGGGTAGCGCTAGTGTCTTGCACATAACAAGCATCTATAACATGGTCGAGGAGAATATGACCTGCTTTATGCAGAGGAAAGGGGAGAACCCTATGGTTTTTGTGTTAGACACAAACAAA
>NZ_FOJQ01000033.1 GCF_900111795.1 Anoxybacillus pushchinoensis
CACCAGGCTTTTTGCCAGACGGCTCGCGGGAGGAACGCTTTTTCTCAAAACGGTCAGAAGATGGGGGCAAATGGCTATTGGAGCTGTTTTTTTTTTCGTGCGTGCTTCCAGCTCTTGAACGCGATACTTGAGTTGTTCATTTTCTTTGCGTAGCTGTTTGTTTTCTTGACGCAAATGTTCATTTTCTTGAACGAGTTGATGAATGAGCTGTTTTTGTTGTTGGACTTTGCCGATTAAGCCCTCAACTGTAAATACAGCTTGTTGTACCGTCAACATGTGATTCACCTCCTTGTCTATCAATATTCACATCATAGACAGGGAAAGCAAAAAATATTCAGCTCACTTTATGATGCGGCTGAATAGTTACCATCCATGAGCGAGTTTTGCTCACCATCCACGCATGAAAATAACCGCTCATGGATACGTTATTTTCACAGAAAATTAAGTGCAAACCTACAGTGAAGAAGTAGAGTAAAGTAGAAGTCGGACTTTATGGATTGCAACTGAAGTGTCTTTAAGAGGATTAAGGTCCTATGGAAGCATATAAAAATTTACGAATTTTATATGAACATATATGTTTGTGTGACGTACGTCACATTTGTTTGTTCACAAATTTAGTAACATGGACATAGAACCTCGGTAAATGAAATGAGGGATTGACGATGGTATATGATGTATATGGACGTCCATTATTAGACTTACGCATGTCGGTAACGGATCGGTGTAACTTTCGTTGCACGTATTGCATGCCGGATATAGAGGGAAAACAGTATTGTTTTATGAAGCGGGAACAACTGATGACATTTGAAGAAATGGAGCGTTTAGCCCGGCTATTCGTACAACTAGGAGTAAGGAAAATTCGCTTAACGGGTGGCGAGCCGTTATTGCGTAAAAATATTGATGTACTTGTGGCGATGTTGACAAATATTGAAGGTGTTCAAGATGTAGCGTTAACGACAAATGGGTTTTTTTTAAAAAAGTATGCAAAAAAATTAAAAGATGCGGGTATGAAGCGTGTGAATGTTAGCTTAGATGCACTCGATGATCGCATTTTTATGAAAATGAATGGTGTCGGTGTTTGTTCTACCCATATTTTAGAAGGGATTGACACGGCGCTTGCCGAAGGGCTTACGGTGAAAGTCAATATGGTTGTAAAAAAGGGATTGAACGATAGTGAAATTTTACCGATGGCTTACTTTTTTAAAAAGAAAGGTATAACGCTCCGTTTCATCGAATTTATGGATGTTGGCTCCTTGAATGGATGGAAGTTAGACGATGTTGTGACGAGTAAACAAATTTATGACATGATTTCTGAACATATGCCGCTTGAGCCTGTTGCTCCTGCCCATGTCGGTGAAGTAGCTAAACGTTATCGTTACGTAGGAACAGATGTGGAAGTCGGTTTTATTTCCTCGGTTTCTGCCGCTTTTTGTTCCGATTGTACACGGGGCCGACTATCCGCTGATGGAAAGCTGTATACATGTTTATTCGCGATAAACGGAACAGATTTATTAAGCATGATGCGCGCTGGAGCGAGCGATGAACAACTCCTTACATGTATTGAACATGTTTGGCGAAAACGAGCCGATCGCTATTCAGAGGAGCGTGGGAAACAAACGGCGTGGAACGGAAAACGAATCGAAATGTCATATATTGGAGGTTAACGACATGGGTGTTTATGATCATAAAAAGCAAGCGACGCTTCCCGTTCGTTGTAAAATTGTTACTGTTTCAGATACTCGTACGTATGAAACGGATAAGAGTGGACAAATCATTCACGAACAATTACAGCAAGCAGATATCATCGTTGCTGCATATGAAATTGTCAAAGATGACGTATTTGCCATTCGGAAAGCGATCCAAATAACGGAACAAGTCGATGTGATTTTAATCAATGGAGGAACGGGATTTACAAAGCGCGATGTGACAATTGAAGCGATTCAACCGTTACTTGAGAAAGAAATGGTTGGATTCGGTGAACTGTTTCGTTTTTTAAGTTACGAACAAATTGGTAGTGCAGCGATGTTAAGTCGGGCGCTTGCTGGCTCGATGAACAACATGATGGTTTTTTGTATGCCCGGATCGACAAATGCGGTGCGCTTGGCGATGGAAAAGTTAATTTTACCAGAAATTCGTCATCTTGTTTGGGAGCTTCGTCGCCAATGAAAACGATCGGGATCGTTTTGGCAGGGGGACAGTCGAAACGATTTGGGGAACCAAAGGCGCTCGCATTGCGTTGTGGGAAACCTTTCCTTTTTTATAGCGTGGAGGCGTTACGTTCGATAGTTGATCAAGTTGTTGTTGTTGCTCAACCGCATATTCAAAAACAGCTTCAACTGAAAGATGTGCAATGGATAGAGGACGTTTCGCAACATAAAGGAAAAGGACCGTTAGCCGGGATTTATTCAGCGATGAAGCATTATGAGGCGACGTGGTATATCGTATTGCCGTGTGATATCCCATTTATTCACAAAACGATTGTAACTTCGTTAAAGCAGCAAGCAGACGATGCATTTGATGCTATTGTCCCATATGTAAATAGGCGACCTCAACCGCTTGTTGCGATATATCATCATCGTGTGAAATCGCTCATGTACGATTGCCTTCAGCAAGGGGAGTATCGCATGTACACATTTCTTTCTTCTTGCCGAGTGAAGCATATAGAAATGAAAGAAGAGCAGCCGTTTATGAATATTAATACAAAAGAACAATATTACAAATGGATTGGCTAGAGGCAATACGCCTCTTTTTTTATCAACATTTATAAAAAAATGTGAATTTCGTCACAGCACTTTTATTTTTGTGACGTACATCACACGATTTTGTAAGCAAAAGTGATATAGTAAAGATAGAATATTACGGCTTAAGAAGGGATGGACGAATATGCGTAAGCCAATTTCGGTTGCCGAAGCAATTGAACGAATAATGACATGGTGTCAACAAGTGGAAGAAGAGTACGTTTCGCTAGAACAATGTGATGGGCGTATTTTAGCTCAGCATATTGAAGCGACAATGCCGATTCCTTGGTTTGATCGCTCACCATACGATGGTTATGCTCTCTCAGCTGAGGCGACAGCGGAAGCATCATCTAGTCACCCTGTATTATTAGAAGTCGTTGGTACAGTTGGCGCCGGAACGGTTTGGGATGGCCTACTGACGCCAAAGCAAGCAGTAAAAATTATGACGGGCGCAGCCATTCCGAATGGAGCGAACGCTGTGATCATGGTTGAATTGACGAAAGAAATTGACAAAGAGGGGAAACGTTTTGTAGAGATAAAAAGGAAAGTGAGTGAAGGTGAAAATATTGTACGTATTGGGGAGGATATGAAGCAAGGGGAAGTTGTTGTTGAAAAAGGGACGGTAATTCACCCGGGGATTGTAGCGGTTTTAGCCACGTTCGGATACGATCGGGTACCTGTAATGAAGAAACCGAGAGTCGCCATTATTTCAACAGGAAGCGAGCTTCTTCAAGTTTATGAACCGCTTGAAAAAGGGAAAATTCGAAACAGCAATGCTTACATGTTGCAAGCGCAAGTTCGGCGCATAGGTGGAGAACCCATTTTATTTGGCAAAGTGCCCGACACATTTGAACATACGTTACAAGTTGTGCAAAAAGCGTTGCGGGAAGCAGATGTTGTTATTACAACAGGAGGCGTATCTGTTGGTGATTTTGACTATATTCCGCAAGTGTATGAACATCTTGGTGCTAAGCTGTTGTTCAATAAAGTAGCGATGCGCCCAGGGAGCGTCACATCTGCAGCGGTATTTGAAAACAAAATGTTGTTTGGTCTATCCGGAAACCCATCTGCGTGCTATGTCGGGTTTGAACTGTTCGCCCGTCCATTTATAAAAGCGATGTTAGGACAGTCCAGGCGATATTTAAAAAGAGAGCAAGCGGTGTTGCAAAAAGACTTTTTAAAACCAAACCCGTTCACCCGTTTTGTCCGGGCGAGAGCATCGCATCACGATGGATTGCTATACGTCGAACCCGTAGGAAAAGATAAATCAAATATTGTTTCGTCGCTTGTCCAGGCGAACGCCCTGCTCGTCTTGCCAGGAGGGACGCGCGGGTTTCAAGCAGGGGATCGCGTCGATGTGCTTTTATTCGAGGATGAGGGGGATGATATTTGGCGATGATTATTTTACAAGTTGTTGGTTATCAAAATAGCGGAAAAACGACGCTTATTGAAAAGGTGATTCAACGGTTATGTGAAATCGGATATCGTGTCGGAACATTAAAACACCACGGTCACGAAGGAAAAGTGACGTTGCCGAAAGAAAAAGACACAACACGTCATGCACAGGCTGGTGCGGCTATATGTGCAGTTGAAGGAGACGGTATATTTTTTCTTCACGCAAAAGGAAATTGGACGCTCAATGAGTTAATTTCTCTCTATAAAACATTCCCGCTTGATGTATTGCTTATTGAAGGGTTTAAACATGCATCCTATCCGAAAATCGTTTGTTTGCGTAGTCGGGAAGATGAACCTTTGCTGCATTTAGAAAACGTGCTCATGTCAATAAGCTGGCAACGGATGGATGGTTCTTTTTTCATTGAAGATGAGCAAGTATATATAGATCATATCATTTCTTATGTTAAGGAGGAACAGCATGTTCGCGATCGTTCGTGATCCTATTCATGTGGCAAGTGTAATTGAATCAGTCATGGACCGCAATGCAGGTGCGATTGTAACGTTTCTTGGAACAGTAAGGGAATTAACAAATGGAAAAAAGACAGTATATTTACAATACGAAGCGTATGAATCGATGGCGCAAAAACAGCTGCGACGAATTGGAGAAGAGATTGTTGCCCGTTTCCCGCAAGCCAAAGTAGCTATTGTACATCGTATTGGACGGCTTGATGTTACCGATATTGCAGTAGCGATTGCTGTTTCCACTCCTCATCGCGCAGATGCATATGAAGCGAATCGCTATGCCATTGAACGAGTCAAAGAGATAGTCCCCATTTGGAAAAAAGAACATTGGGAAGATGGAGAAATGTGGATTGGTAATCAAAAAGAAACTGTTCGCTATGATCAAGGGGCACCAGAGGGGGAAGAAGAATGATCCGCATATTATTATTTGCGCATATAAAAGAAATGGTTGGTAAAGAAGAAATTGTGTTAAGCGAGCAACAAATGAGTGTTCGACAGCTTCGTGAGCGACTTCAGCACGAATACCATTTGCCAATCGTTTCATCGCTTCTCATTGCAGTTAACGAACAATTTGCAACAGATGATCATATGATCTATGCCGGTGATGTTGTTGCATTAATTCCACCGGTTAGTGGAGGATGATAACATGGGAACGTTTACGCATTTTAACGAACAAGGTCGGGCAAAAATGGTTGACATTTCTGAGAAGGAGGAAACGATGCGAACGGCTCGAGCGGTATCTCGTGTCATCGTTTCGAAAGAAGTGTATGAAAAAATTGCACGTTCAGAAGTCAAAAAAGGAGACGTACTCGCCGTTGCCCAAGTGGCAGGCATTATGGCGGCAAAACGCACGGCTGACTTAATTCCGATGTGTCATCCTCTCTCTTTAACAGGGGTCGACATTTCGTTTACTTGGCAAATGAAAGAAGCAAACTATGAGTTGCAAATTGAAGCATTTGTTAAAACAAAGGGAAGTACGGGGGTAGAAATGGAAGCATTAACAGCTGCTTCCGTTTGTGCGCTAACAATTTATGACATGTGTAAAGCTATTGATAAAGGAATTGTCATTGGTCCAACGTACGTAGTGGAAAAAACGGGTGGAAAGAGCGGAACTTTTAAAAGATAAGAGGGATTGTAATGGAGCGATATTCGCGACAAATATTATTTTCGCCAATTGGTGAAGAAGGACAACAAACGATTCGACATAAACATGTTCTCGTTGTTGGGGCAGGAGCGCTCGGTTCGGCGAATGCAGATATGTTAGTGCGTGCAGGCGTCGGGCGACTGACAATCGTTGATCGCGATTATGTCGATTGGACGAATTTACAGCGGCAAACGTTATATAGTGAAGAAGATGCTGAAAAAGGGTGGCCAAAGGCGATTGCTGCTAAACGTCGTCTTTCTTCTGTAAATCGTGACGTCCATGTGGAAGCGCTCGTTATGGACGTACAAGATGAATCATTTGCTTCTCTGTTTGAGCAACAGATTGACATCATAATTGATGGAACAGATAATTTCGAAACGCGCTTTTTATTAAATGATTTATCACAAAAATATCGCATTCCATGGATATACGGTGCTTGTGTCGGGAGCTACGGCCTTTCGTTTACAATCATACCAGAGCAAACGGCGTGTTTTCGTTGTTTCATCAATCATTTGCCTTCTTATCACTTCACTTGTGATAATATTGGTATTGTCTCTCCTGCTGTACAAATGGTCGCCTCTTATCAAACAGCGGAAGCGTTAAAAATATTAGTTGGGGATGTTGCAGCGGTCCGACGTTCGCTCGTTATGTTTGACGTTTGGCGAAACGAACATCGATTTTTACGAGTGGATCAATTAAAAACCGAACATTGTCCGTCTTGTGGGAGCAATCGCACATATCCAGCTTTGCAAAGCGAAAAGGCGAAAATGTCCGTCTTATGTGGACGAGATACAGTACAGATTCGCCATGTGCACCCATTTCATATAACTAAAATGATGGAGCAAATGAGAGCGAGCGGTCAACACGTACAAGGAAATGAATATTTGTTGATAACTCAATTAGAAGGGCATCGTGTCGTTTTATTTGCTGACGGTCGCATGCTTGTACATGGTACAAAAGACGCTACATTTGCTCGTTCGTTATATCAAAAATACTTTTCTTAAAATGGAGGCATACGTATGTCTCAGTTTATTAGCAAAAAAAATTTTGAACAACTAAAAAAGTTAGCGTATAAAACCATAAAAGTGAAAAAAGGTATGTTTTTGTTTCAAGAGGGGCAAATAGGTGAAAATTTTTTCGTTGTCTTATCTGGTAAATTTCAAATTAGTAAATTTTCCGGCGATGGAAAAGAGTTATGTTTACGGTTATGTGGTCCGAGTGCTGTCATTGGCGAGTTGATGATTTTTTCAGATAATGGAAGATATCTATTCAACGGACGGGCGTTAGAAGATAGCGAAGTGCTTGCCATTAAAAACGAAGATATTGAAAAAGAGTTGCTTGCCAATTCGGAGTTTGCTGTCGAGTTTTTGAAAATGATGACCGATCATTTTCGAAAACAACATACGAAATTTCGCGATCTCGTATTGTATGGAAAAAAAGGGGCGCTTTACTCTACTCTTATCCGCATGGCCAATAGTTATGGCGTGCAAACGAGCGATGGTATTTTGTTAGATGTTCCGATTACTCACCAAGATTTAGCGAATTTTAGTTCGACATCGCGTGAGAGCGTCAATCGGGAATTAAATACGTTAAAAAGTAAAGGAATCATTTCCTTCAAAGGAAGAAAAATTATTATTCATAGCTTAGACTATTTAAAAAAGCAGATTAACTGTGAAGGATGTCCAACTTCATATTGCAACATTGAATAGTCAATAAACATTCATTTTTTAGACAAAAGGTGTGACGTGCATCACACGAAAAATCGTTTTCCTTCTATACAATAAATGTGTAAGCACATGAAGAAAAGAGGGATGACGATGGATTTTTCACCTTGCAGTCTCATTGGGCATGAACCCGTTTCATTATGTCCGCCATTGCAACGATTAAAAGACGAACACGGTCCATTAAATGAAGAAAAATATGCTCTTTTTGTTGCAGCGAAAGGCATTTACGATGGTAAAGAGGAAGATGTTGTTCAAGCACTTATTCGTTTACGTGAAAAAGTACAGCAATTTTTGCAACAGCTTGATCCGCATTCACGTCGGGAAGAAGATATATTATTTCCGATGATGGAACGTTACATTGGAAAACAATTCGGTCCGATTGCAGTCATGGAGTACGAACATCAAGAAGCGAAAAAAAATATTGCGACATTTTTACAAAAAACTGAAACGATTTGCGAAAAAGAAGCAAAGCAACTAGCTTCTTACGTAATCAACGCCTATATGATTTTAACCGATCACTTTACGAAAGAAGAACAAGTGCTTTTTCCAATGGCTGAAAAGTTATTATCAGTCGAAGAAAAAGAACAATTAGCAAAAAGAATAAATGAGATCGAAGGCTAATCCATGACGGATTAGTCTTTTTCAGTTTTTCCCATCTTCACTTAATGGGATGGGGGCGCTTTTCTAATATTTCGACATATTTGTGACAATTAAAAAATGTGTGAGGTACCTCACATTTATTTGTGATGTTCCCGTTTATAGTGGAGATAGAAGGATTTCATACGAAGAGGAGTGAGCGATGTGAAAAAGAAGTCACCGTTGTTCAAACGATTGAACTACGTGAAACCGATTGAACGCCATGCAGATGCGCATAGTGAAGTCACATATCAAGATCGCGATTGGGAGCAAATATATCGTAGAAGATGGCAACATGACAAGGTCGTACGCTCAACACATGGCGTAAACTGTACAGGTTCATGTAGTTGGGATATTTATGTGAAAGACGGTATCGTCACATGGGAAGGTCAAAAACTCGACTATCCAACAACAGGACCGGATATGCCCGATTTTGAACCGCGGGGCTGTCCGCGTGGGGCAAGTTTTTCTTGGTATATTTATAGCCCGCTTCGCGTGAAGTACCCGTACGTTCGTGGCGTGTTGTTAAATATGTGGCGTGAAGCATTGCAGCAACATAAAAATCCGATTGATGCTTGGAAAAGCATCGTTGAAAACCCGGAGAAAGCAAAGCGTTATAAGCAGGCGCGTGGAAAAGGTGGATTTGTTCGTGCGGAGTGGGATGAAGTATTAAAACTTGTTGCCACCTCTTTACTTTATACAGTCATGAAATATGGTCCAGATCGAAACGTTGGTTTTTCTCCAATTCCCGCAATGTCGATGGTTAGCCATGCAGCAGGTGCACGCTTTATGTCATTGATGGGTGGACCGATTTTAAGCTTTTATGATTGGTACGCTGACTTGCCACCAGCTTCACCACAAATTTGGGGAGATCAAACGGACGTTCCAGAAAGTAGCGACTGGTATAACGCTGGTTACATTATGACATGGGGATCAAACGTTCCAATGACGCGTACTCCAGACGCTCACTTTTTAGCAGAAGTTCGATACAAAGGAACAAAAGTCGTCTCGATTAGTCCAGACTTTGCTGAATCGACGAAGCTCGCGGATGAATGGTTGAGCGTTAAACAAGGAACAGACGGCGCTTTAGCGATGGCGATGGGGCACGTTATTTTAAAAGAGTTTTATGTAGATAGACAAGTACAATACTTTACAAACTACGCGAAAACATACACAGATTTTCCATTTTTAGTTACGTTGAAAAAGAAAGAAGATGGGCAATTTGTTGCTGATCGTTTCCTACACGCGTCTGATATTGGACGGAACACGACAAATGGGGAATGGAAACCAGCGCTTTGGAATGAACGAACAAATGATTTTGCGATTCCGAATGGAACAATTGGTTCACGCTGGGAAAACAAAGGAAAATGGAACTTAAACATGGTAGACGAAGAAACAGAGGAAGCGATCGAGCCGCGACTGACGATGTTAGGCATAGAAGACAAGGTTGTAACTATACAAATTCCGTATTTTTCTCATGATGGAAACAAAATTTTAAAACGTGCTGTGCCTGTAAAACGCGTACAAACGGAGCATGAAGAATTATACGTTACGACCGTATATGATTTAGTGCTTGCTAACTATGGGGTTGATCGTGGGATCGGTGGTGAAGTAGCGAAAACATACGATGACCTTATTCCGTTTACGCCAGCATGGCAAGAAAACATCACAGGTGTGAAACGCGATCTCGTTATTCAAATTGCGCGCGAGTTCGCTCAAAATGCAATCGATACAAAAGGTCGCTCAATGATTATCGTTGGCGCAGGGATTAACCATTGGTTTAACTCAGATACGATTTATCGTGCTGTCTTAAACCTCGTTTTATTCGTTGGTGCACAAGGAGTAAACGGGGGTGGTTGGGCGCATTATGTTGGTCAAGAAAAATTGCGTCCGGTAGAAGGTTGGCAAACGATTGCGATGGCACGAGATTGGCAGGCTCCACCAAAACTGCAAAACGGCACATCATTTTATTATTTTGCAACGGATCAATGGCGGTATGAGGATACGCCGGTTGGGCAACTCGTCTCACCGCTTGTTAAAGAGGCGCGTTACCAACATTATGCCGATTATAACGTCCTTGCGGCACGATTGGGTTGGCTTCCGTCTTATCCGACATTTGAGAAAAACGGAATCGATCTTTACAATGAAGCGGTTGCTTCTGGAGCGAAAACGCCGGAGGAAATCGGAAAATACATCGCTCAGCAATTGAAAGAGAAGAAGTTGCGCTTTGCGATTGAAGATCCAGATAACGAGAAAAACTTCCCGAGAAACTTAATTGTATGGCGTGCGAACTTAATTTCAAGTTCCGGAAAAGGACATGAATATTTCTTAAAGCACTTGCTTGGAACAACCCACGGTTTAATGAACGACGACAAAGATAGCTTGCGTCCGGAAGAAGTTCAATGGCGCGATGAAGCTCCGGAAGGAAAATTAGATTTATTAATTAACTTAGATTTCCGGATGGCTGGAACGGCATTATATTCGGATATCGTATTGCCGGCGGCTACTTGGTACGAAAAACATGATTTGAGCAGTACAGATATGCATCCATTTATACATCCGTTTAATCCAGCGATTGCTGCACCATGGGAAGCACGTTCAGACTGGGAAATTTTCAAATCGCTTGCGAAGGCGGTGTCACAAGTAGCGGAAGAAATAGGGATGACACCGGTAAAAGAGGTTGTGGCAACGCCGATCCTTCACGATACGCCACAAGAGTTAGCACAACCGTTCGGAAAAATTAAAGACTGGAGTAAAGGGGAATGTGAACCAATTCCAGGAAAAACGATGCCACAAATTCATGTCGTTGAGCGCGATTATACAAAAATATTTGAAAAAATGACAGCGCTCGGTCCGAATGTCGTAAAAGCGCCTTTCGGTGTAAAAGGGATGACATGGTCAGTAGAAGAAGAATACGAAAAGTTAAAACGCGTGTTAGGAACGGTGCAACATTCCTCGGTCGCGAAAGGTTGTCCAGATATAAGTGATGCAAAAAAAGTAGCTGAAGCCATCTTAACACTTTCATCGACAACAAATGGTCATGTTGCGGTGAAAGCTTGGGAATCCCTTGAAAAGAAAACGAGTTTACAGCTAAAAGATTTAGCGGCAGAGCGGGAAGAAGAATGTTTTACATTTGAACAAATTACAGCACAACCAAAAACAGTTATTACGTCGCCAGCATTTAGCGGATCGGAAAAAGGTGGACGTCGCTATTCACCGTTTACAACGAATGTCGAGCGCCTCATTCCTTGGCGGACATTAACAGGGCGTCAATCCTTTTACGTTGATCATGAACTAATGCAAGAGTTCGGTGAAACGATGGCAACGTTTAAACCAATTTTGCAACATAAACCGTTCCAAAAAAATCGCCCAGATGTTGAGGGAAAAGAAATTACGCTCAATTATTTAACACCGCATAATAAATGGTCCATCCATAGCATGTATTTTGATTCGCAACCGATGTTAACGTTGTTCCGTGGTGGACCAACGATTTGGTTAAGCAAAGAAGATGCCGAGGAAGCAGGTATTCAAGATAACGATTGGATTGAATGTTTCAACCGAAACGGTGTTGTTGTTGCGCGTGCGGTCGTTTCTCACCGTCTTCCTAGAGGAATTGCATTCATGCATCACGCACAAGATCGCCACATTAACGTACCAGGATCAAAGTTAACGAACAACCGTGGCGGTACGCATAATAGCCCGACGCGTATTCATGTCAAACCGACGCATATGATTGGTGGCTATGCACAATTAAGTTACGGATTTAACTATTATGGACCGACAGGAAACCAACGCGACTTGAACGTCATTATCCGCAAGTTGAAGGAGGTCGATTGGCTTGAAGATTAAAGCGCAAATTGGTATGGTTATGAACTTAGATAAATGCATTGGCTGCCATACGTGCAGCGTTACATGCAAAAACACCTGGACGAATCGTCCAGGTGCCGAATATATGTATTTTAACAACGTAGAAACGAAACCTGGCATCGGATATCCAAAGAAATGGGAAGATCAAGAAAAATATAAAGGTGGTTGGGAGCTAAAAAACGGTGAACTACAATTGAAATCTGGCTCGAAAGTAAATCGGTTACTCAACTTATTTTATAACCCTAACTTACCGACGATTGATGATTATTATGAGCCGTGGAATTACGATTACGAGACGCTAACAAATAGCCCTGAAAAAAAACATCAGCCAGTTGCGCGGCCAAAATCAGCATTAACTGGTGAATTTATGGAGCTCAAATGGGGACCAAACTGGGAAGACGATTTAGCTGGTGCCCACGCTACAGCGTTAGAAGATCCAAACGTAGTGAAAATGGAACAGTCGATTCAAGCTGAGTTTGAACAAGTATTTATGATGTATTTGCCGCGCCTATGTGAGCATTGCATAAATCCTCCATGCGTATCTAGTTGTCCATCTGGCGCGATGTATAAACGTGAGGAGGACGGTATTGTCCTTGTTGACCAGAATGCTTGTCGTGCTTGGCGATATTGTGTATCGAGCTGTCCGTACAAAAAAGTGTATTTTAACTGGCAAACAAGCAAAGCAGAAAAATGTACACTATGTTTTCCACGTTTGGAGGCGGGATTACCAACGATTTGTTCAGAAACGTGTGTTGGTCGCATACGCTATCTCGGCGTGATGTTATATGATGCTGATCGGGTAAAAGAAGCGGCAAGCGTCACGAACGAAAAAGACTTATATGAGGCGCAGTTATCGATTTTCTTAGATCCGCATGATCCAGAAGTGATTGCAAAGGCAAAAGAAGAAGGCATTCCGCAAGCGTGGATTGAAGCGGCGCAGCAATCACCTATTTATAAAATGATCGTGGATTGGAAAATTGCTTTACCGCTACATCCTGAATATCGAACATTGCCGATGGTATGGTACATTCCTCCATTAAGTCCAATTACAAATATGATTGAAGGAAAAGGAAGTCGAGCAAGTGAATACGACATTTTCCCAGCAATTGATGATATGCGCATTCCAATTGAATATTTAGCTAACTTATTAACAGCTGGCGACCAAGCACATATTCGTACAGTGCTGAAAAAAATGGCTGCGATGCGTTTATACATGCGTGCGCTTCAAACGAATAAACAACCGAATGAACAGATGGTTCAATCGTTAGGACTAACCGGGAAAGATATCGAAGAAATGTATCGCTTATTGGCGATTGCAAAATACAACGACCGCTTTGTTATTCCAGCATCGCATCGCGAACAAGTTGCTGAATTATATGCGGAGCAAGGTACATGTGGATTATCTTTCATGGGCGGACCAGGTTCGTGTGGCACGATTTCGTCATAAGGGAGAGGATGTAAATGGATTATGCTCACGTACAAACGGTGTTTGAAATCGTTTCGTATTTGTTATCGTACCCAGATCGGCAATGGCGGAAACAACTAGATGATTGTGCGACGTTTAGTCAACATATTCCGCATCGTCCAATCGTTCAAAACATACAAAAATTTATTGACTATGTGAAACAAACGGATGAAATGACGTGGATTGAAACGTATGTGTATACGTTTGATTTTGGCAAAAAAACAAATTTATATGTCACATATATGAGTACAGGGGAACAGAGAGAGCGAGGAATTGAGCTGTTACAATTGAAGCAATTATACAAATCAGCAGGGTTTGACGTAACAGAGCAGGAATTGCCAGACTATTTACCGCTCATGCTTGAATTCGCATCTCAAGCAGAGCGTGCGTATGTCCAACCGCTCATGCAAAAATATTTTAATCATATTTCTCATATTCGTGAGCAATTAATTGCGGCTGAAAGTTACTACGCCATTTTATTTGATGTACTGCTCATGGCACTTGAAGAAATGGGTGTGCGTAAACTGGCAGAAGGGAGCGTGTCGTAATGCTCGAACAATTTCTTTGGGGATACTTCCCTTACATCGTTTTAACCATCTTTATCGGAGGACATATTTATCGTTATCAGCACGATCAGTTCGGGTGGACGACAAAATCGAGCGAATTTCTTGAAAAACGATCGTTGCGGCTCGGAAGCATTTTGTTTCATTGGGGGATCATTTTCATTTTCATCGGTCATGTGATGGGCATTCTTATTCCGAAAGCGTTTTATGATGCGATAGGCGTTTCTGAGCATATGTACCATACGATGGCGATTGCATTTGGTCTCCCTGCAGGAATTGTTGCTATTATCGGTTTAGCCATTTTGATTCAACGGCGCTTAACGATCAAGCGCATTCGTTTAACAACCAGTAAAGCGGATTGGCTCGTTTTAATTTTATTAGCGATTGTCATGTTGACGGGCTTCGCTTCTACATCGCTGAATGTGAATGCTAATGGATTTGATTATCGTACAACGATCAGTCCATGGTTTCGTACCGTTTTAACGTTCCGTGCCGATCCGACGTATATGGAAAGCGTACCGATTTGGTTTAAAATTCATATCGTTTCAGCTTTATGTATTTTTATCGTTTGGCCGTTTACACGATTAGTTCACATATTTAGCATGCCGTTTCGTTATTTGAGCCGCAGTTACGTCGTTTATCGTCGTCGCATGCCGAAACAGCAATAAAACGGAAAGAGGTCTCTTTTTCGAGATCTCTTTTCTTGTTTCACTATATTGAGTTAAAATAAAGGCGTACGTGCAAATGATGAGAGAAAGAGTGATAGTTGTGAACGATCAAGTAAATCGTCTTCGGAAAATAGTAAAGGAAAAAACGTGGGTGTCGTTTTTGTACAATAACCACCCATATAGCTTGCTTCATTGGTCTGTTGCGGGATTTTCAAATGATGAGCGCGACGTCTGGTTGCTGCAAGATGAAATGACATTTGAAACACAATCGTTCGTTCAGTTAGATGAGGCGCTTGCTTGGATTGAACAACATATGCCAAGTATTACTGATATTTTATAAAGAGGGCGAGATGCCCTCTTGCTTATTGCGGGGAGTTTTGCCGTTTTGTCGGGTGAATGGCTTTTTCCAACTCCTCTTTTGCTATGATAGGACGGACGGTATCAGCTGTCGGTTTTCCTTTTTGGCTTTTATGTTTTGTCATGAAGCTTCACCTCTTTACGGGTGATGGGCGTAAAACCCCCTACGCCTTCAGGCTAGGGGATGTAAGCCCTAGTCGCCTTGTGTTTCAATGTATGGATGTATTTCATTGCTTTTTCAAGCCTTTACGGATCAGTTCATAAACTGCACCTGCAAAACTATAATACACTAGATGACTAGATGTATAATAAACATATACATAAAGGAGGTGAAGTCAATGCTGGTCAACAAAGCATACAAATTTCGCATCTATCCAAACAAAGAACAAGAAATCCTGATTGCTAAAACTTTTGGTTGTAGTCGATTTGTATTCAACTATTTTTTAGCAAAATGGGAGGATGCTTACAAGAAAACGGGCAAGGGACTAACTTACGACGCTTGTTCTTCTCAATTGACGCAATTAAAGAAAGAATTCACTTGGTTAAAAGAAGTGGATAGCATTGCGCTTCAATCTTCACTCAAGCGTCTGGATGATGCGTACGATCGCTTTTTTAAAAAGCAAAATGACAAGCCGCGTTTCAAGTCTAAAAAGAATCCTGTTCAATCTTACACGACAAAGCATACAAATGGGAATATTGCTGTGCTAGATCAACACATCAAGCTACCTAAACTTGGCCTTGTTCGTTTTGCAAAATCAAGAGAAGTAGAGGGGCGTATCTTGTCTGCTACGATTAGACGAAATCCAAGCGGAAAATATTTTGTTTCCATTCTTGTTGAAACAGAAGTACAAGAATTGCCTAAAACTAACTCGGCAGTTGGTATTGATGTCGGTTTGAAGGAATTTGCTATTCTTTCAGATGGAACAAAGTACGAAAACCCGAAATGGTTTCGTAAGCTGGAAGAACAACTAGCAAAAGCACAACGTATTCTTTCCAGACGAAAAAAAGGTGGCTCGAATTGGAATAAGCAACGAATTAAAGTCGCTCGTATTCATGAAAAAATCGCAAACGCTAGAAATGATTACTTACACAAAATTTCCACCGAGATTGTCAAAAACCACGACATCATCGGGATGGAAGATTTGTCGGTAGCTAATATGCTAAAAAATCATAACCTTGCAAAAGCCATTAGCGAAGTATCATGGTCACGATTTAGAACAATGCTGGAATACAAAGCTAGATGGTACGGAAAACAAGTTGTCACCGTAGCAAAAAACTTTCCGTCTAGTCAGCTTTGTTCATGTTGTGGCTATCAAAACAAAGACGTTAAAAATCTTGGGTTACGTGAGTGGGATTGTCCAAAGTGTCATACCCATCACGACCGAGATATCAACGCAAGTATCAATATTAAAAACGAAGCGATTAGGCTTCTTAACCGCAGGAACTGTGGGGATCGCCTACTAAATAACCGAAAAAACTTTCGGTGTTCGTAGGAATCCACTATGGCTTTAGCCTAGTGGTAGTTCAAGCTAAAAGATCGATTAAATGAGCAACTGATTGAGCAGTTAAAACAAAAGGAACTACTAGAAGAAGAACAAAAACGAAAAGAAGAAGAGGAGGCAAAGCGGAAAGAGGAGGCGCGCAAACGTGAAAAAAACAAAACGTTTGCGGAGTGGTTAGAAGAAAGTGATTTAGATTGGCGAAAATTTAAATAACCGAGGTTCGAACCTCGGTTATCGATGAGCAGTAAAAATCGTTTGTTTCGTTAGTGTTTTCAATATAGCTATTTGTTCATCGCTTAACGTCACCGATTGGGCAGCGACGTTTTCGATGAGCTGTGTTAATCGGCTTGCACCTGGAATGACTGTTGCAACCGCATCATGAGCTAAACAAAAGCGAAGGGCAATCGCCGTTAGCGTTTCATTTGGTGCAACGGCTTTTAGTTTTGGAATAAGTGTAACTAATTCAGCAAACGAATAATCGACATAGCCGTTTTGTTTCGTTCCATCGCTTGCTCGCTCAATGGGACGTTCAGTTAATAATCCTTTAGCAAGCGGTCCCCGTGCAATGACGCTAATGTGATGTTGTTTTAAAAGTGGAAACCATTCTTCAGCGCGGCGATCGAGTAAACTATACGGCATCATAACAGAAACGATGCGCGATCGTTTGACGTATTCACGAATGACGTTCGGACGCATAGAGGAGATACCGTAATAACGAATAACACCTTCTTGTTGCAACTCCTCAAACGCCTCAATTGTCTCATCGATCGGATCATCGATCGTTCCGCCGTGTAATTGGTATACATCAATATAATCGGTTTGTAACCGTTGCAAGCTATGTTTCACCGCTTCTTTAATGTATGCTTTTGACGGATCCCACGTCCAACGGTTTCCTTGTTCTGTCCAACGATTCCCTACTTTCGTCGCAATGACGACATCATGTCGCTTTCCTTTTAACGCTTTTCCAACAATTTCTTCATTCAACCCGCGATCATATAAATCGGCTGTATCAAAGTAGTTGACACCTTTATCCATCGCTTCATGAATGATGCGAATCGCTTCGCCCTCCGAAGTTCCAAGCGACATGCAACCGAAGCCAATTTCACTTACATATAAGTTCGAATGTCCGAGTTTCCGTTTTTTCATGCTATTCACCCCTCTTTTTCATTAAATTATAACGAATAAGTTTACCATTTGTCTTTAAGCATGTAGTACAATCGATATGAGATGATGAATATGGTGGTGAAACAATGGATCATTTATATGAAAAAACAATGAATCAACAGCGTATTTTTTCTGGAAAAGTGATTGATATGTATGTGGAAGATGTGTTGTTGCCAAATGGGGAAACGAGCAAGCGCGAAATTGTGAAACATCCTGGAGCGGTTGCGGTTATAGCGATCACAAAAGAAAATAAAATGGTGCTCGTGCGCCAATACCGAAAAGCGTTAGAACGAGTGCTTGTTGAAATTCCAGCAGGGAAGCTAGAAAAAGGAGAAGCGCCGCTTGAAACAGCAAGGCGTGAATTAGAAGAAGAGACGGGGTATGTATGTGAAACGATGGAGCCGCTCCACTCTTTTTACACTTCTCCAGGATTTGCAGATGAACTAGTACATATATTTCTTGCTAAAGGACTAACGAAAAAAAGCGAAAAGCAAATGCTTGATGATGACGAGTTTGTTGATGTGCTCGAGGTCACGTTAGAAGAAGCATTAAACATGGTGAAAGAAAAGCAAATTTACGATGCAAAAACGATTTACGCTCTGTTATACTGGCAATTGTATATGTAAAAGCGGTCTGCGTGATCGCTTTTTGTCATATCGCTCTCCATTGTCCCATACAATGAGATTAACAGGACATGTAGGGGGATGGAGCGATGAGAAAGCGATCGTGGATAAATTTGTGGGGGCAACACGTACAAGAACATTATACGACATATGTATTTACCGTCGTTCTTTTTATTATGGGCATTATTTTTGGTGCCATCGTCGTCAATAGCTTAAGCTTTAATCAAAAAGAAGATTTATACTATTACTTAACGAATTTTTTTGGACAAGTTTCCGCGGGCAATATGGCGAGTGCGCATGATGCGTGGAAAGAAAGCTTTTTACAAAACGTAAAATATATCGGGTTAATGTGGATTTTGGCGATGTCGCTCGTCGGCTTGCCACTCATTTTAATTTTATTGTTTTTAAAAGGGCTTGTCATCGGGTTTACCGTCGGCTTTTTAGTCAATCAAATGGGATGGCACGGATTTTTATTGGCTTTCGTATCTGTCGTTCCACAAAATATCATTCTCGTTCCTATTTTTATTATGATGGCGGCTGTATCCATTTCATTTTCTTTAAAAATGATTCGTCACCAATTTGTGAAGCGAACACATGAACCAATTTTTCGTGCGATGCTTCGCTATACGTTTGTTATGTTATCGTTTAGTATCGCTTTAGCGTTAGCTTCTTCTCTTGAGGCATATGTATCCCCGTTGCTCATGAAAGAAGTTGTGCAATGGATAGAAAAATAATTATTATTTAATAATCATTTTATTTATCAATTTATAATCATTTTATTTTGACACGTTCCTTTCTTTTGTTATAATGAGAATGAGTAACGAGGGAGGGAAAGGAAATGGAAAGTCGGCTTGACCGAATAAAAAAACAACTGCATGCAGCCAGTTATAAATTAACGCCGCAACGTGAAGCGACGGTGCGTGTGTTGCTTGAACATGAAGAAGATCATTTAAGCGCGGAAGATGTTTACCTCCTCGTGAAAGAAAAAGCGCCTGAAATTGGTCTAGCTACCGTATATCGCACGTTGGAGTTATTAACAGAGTTAAAAATTGTCGATAAAATTAACTTCGGGGATGGCGTTTCCCGCTACGATCTTCGCAAAGAAGGTGCGGCGCATTTTCATCACCATTTAGTGTGCATTGAATGTGGCGCGGTTGATGAAATTCAAGAAGATTTATTAGAAGATGTTGAAGCCATTGTAGAGCGTGATTGGAATTTTAAAATTAAAGACCATCGTCTAACGTTTCACGGTATTTGCCATCGTTGCCAAGATAAGCATGAGGCATAGTAAAACCTTTTCGTCTATGAAAAGGTTTTTTCATTTATGTATAAAATGCGATGAAACGGGCATATCCTCTTACTATATGACAGTTAGCGGAGGTATGCGATGAAAAGAATCGTCGATGTGTTAAAAGTGTTTCTTTTATTTACGGGATGTACGATTTTATTTTATTATAGTATTGTATGGATGAGCGAAGAATACAACTATTATCGTCGTTACGATGAGCCTATGGGGTCGGCTGTAAAAGTGTCGACGACTGAACGACAAGAAACACATTGGCTTGATCGGCTATTGTTTTTCTATCAAAACGGGGAGTAGGATGAGTGTGGAAGACCAAGTAAAAGATTTTATTCACTATTTAATTGTAGAACGAAATTTAGCTCATAACACGATCGTGTCGTATGAGCGGGATTTAAAAAAATACGTTCAATATTTACAACAAGTTGAACAACAAAGCAGTTGGAACGATATAACTCGTTTTCATATTATGCAATTTTTAAAGTTTCTAAAAGAAAAAGGAAGTTCGCCAAAAACGATTGCACGCCATCTTGCGTCTGTGCGCTCTTTCCATCAATTTTTGTTACGTGAAAAAGTGGCTGACCAAGATCCGACTGTTCACATTGAGACACCTCAGTTGCCGAGAACATTACCGAACGTGCTATCGATGGCAGAAGTCGAATCGCTATTGGATGCACCGAAGCAAAACACCCCGTTTAGCATTCGGGATAAAGCGATGTTGGAATTGTTATACGCGACAGGCATTCGTGTGAGCGAACTCATTCAATTAGACGTATCCGACGTTCATTTAACGATGGGGTTCATTCGCTGTTACGGAAAAGGGCGGAAAGAGCGAATTGTTCCGATCGGAAAAATGGCGACAGAAGCATTAAAACAGTATATGGAAAAGGGACGTCCGAAGCTGTTGAGTAAAAAAAGAAGGACGACGGACGCATTGTTTTTAAACCACCATGGTGAGCGGCTAACGAGACAAGGGTGCTGGAAAATTTTAAAGCGACTTGCTCGTGAAGCGAACATTCAAAAACCGTTAACCCCCCATACGCTACGTCATTCGTTTGCTACGCATTTACTAGAAAATGGAGCGGACTTGCGTGCGGTACAAGAAATGCTTGGCCATGCTGATATTTCGACAACGCAAATTTATACGCATGTAACGAAAACGCGCTTAAAAGATGTGTACAAGCAGTTTCATCCACGCGCATAAAACTGTGACGATGATTTGTCACAGTTTTTTTATTGCAATTCATTATGAAAACGTTTTATAATTTAGTTGTCAGACTTCTGACAAATTCGAACGACGCGTGAGTTTGCTTTATAGTGGACATGCTATGAAGCGAATGAAGCAACTGAGGAGGTACAATCGTGAAGCCTACATTTAAACGTGTATTTTTAATCGTAATGGACTCGGTCGGGATTGGCGAGGCACCAGATGCTGAAAAATATAACGACAAAGGGGCAGATACGCTCGGACATATCGCACAACATCGTGGGGGCTTAAACATGCCGAATATGGCGAAACTAGGTTTAAGTAACATTCGCGAGATTGAAGGTATTCCAAAAGCGGAAAAGCCGCTTGCTTATTACACGAAAATGCAAGAAGCGTCCGCAGGAAAGGATACGATGACAGGACATTGGGAGCTCATGGGGCTTCGTATTGATACGCCATTTCAAGTGTTCCCAGACGGATTTCCACAAGAATTAATTGAAGAGTTGGAAAAACGGACGGGAAGAAAAGTGATCGGAAATAAACCGGCGAGTGGAACAGCGATCATTGATGAGCTTGGTCCAGAACATATGGAAACAGGCGCGTTGATCGTATATACGTCCGCTGATTCCGTTTTACAAATTGCAGCACATGAAGAAGTCATTCCGCTAGAAGAGCTATATCGCATTTGCAAAATTGCGCGAGAATTGACGCTTGATGAAAAATATATGGTTGGTCGCGTGATCGCGCGTCCATTCATCGGCACACCGGGCAATTTCCAACGAACAGCGAATCGTCATGATTATGCGTTAAAGCCGTTTGGGCGAACTGTCATGAACGAGCTGAAAGATGCAGGTTACGACGTGATTGCCATCGGTAAAATTGCTGATATTTATGACAATGAAGGTGTAACTCAGACGTTGCGCACAAAATCAAACATGGATGGAATGGACAAATTAGTCGATACGTTACAAATGGATTTTACAGGGCTAAGCTTCCTTAATCTCGTTGATTTTGATGCGCTATATGGACATCGCCGCGACCCGAAAGGATATGGGGATGCGTTAGAACAATTTGATGCCCGTTTACCTGAAGTGTTTGAGCGTTTAAAAGATGATGATTTATTAATTATTACAGCTGACCACGGCAATGATCCTGTACATCATGGAACAGATCATACGCGTGAATACGTCCCTCTCCTCGTTTATAGCCCGAGCATGGATGGTGGAAAACAACTTCCGCTTCGCGAGACGTTCGCAGATGTCGGTGCAACGATTGCCGAAAACTTTGGCGTGGCGATGCCAGCACATGGAACAAGCTTTTTACGTGATTTAAAATAAGGAGCGTGAACATATGAATCGAGCAGCAATTGAACAAGCGGCACAATTTTTAAAAGAAAAGTTTCCGAATCCACCACAAATCGGCTTAATTCTTGGCTCCGGTTTAGGTGTGTTAGCAGACGAGATCGAACAAGCAATCAAAATTCCTTACAGTGACATTCCTAATTTCCCTGTATCGACAGTCGAAGGACATGCAGGCCAACTCGTATACGGTCAGTTAGAAGGCGCAACGGTTGTCGTCATGCAAGGGCGTTTCCACTACTACGAAGGGTACAGCTTTGATAAGGTGACGTTTCCGGTCCGTGTCATGAAGGCACTCGGCGTCGAACAGCTCGTTGTTACGAACGCGGCAGGTGGGGTAAATGAGTCGTTCGAACCGGGCGATTTAATGATTATTTCAGATCATATTAACAACATGGGTGGCAATCCGCTCATCGGTCCAAACGATTCGTCGCTTGGCGTACGCTTCCCAGATATGACCGAAGCGTATAGTAAACGACTTCGCCAGCTGGCAAAAGATGTTGCGAACGAGATTGGCTTACGCGTGCGTGAAGGAGTGTATGTTGCCAATACGGGTCCAGCCTATGAAACACCAGCTGAAATTCGCATGATCCGCATCATGGGTGGCGATGCGGTCGGAATGTCTACTGTGCCTGAAGTCATTGTTGCGCGCCATGCTGGGATGGAAGTGCTCGGTATTTCTTGCATCTCTAACATGGCGGCCGGCATTTTAGATCAGCCGCTTACGCATGATGAAGTGATCGAAACGACGGAAAAAGTAAAAGCTGACTTTTTGCGATTTGTAAAAGCGATTGTGCGCCGCATGGCGAAAAACTAAACGAGAAGGTGAACACAATGAGAATGGTCGATTTAATTGAGAAAAAAAGAGACGGACATACATTAACGAAAGAAGAAATTCAGTTTATCATTGAAGGGTACACAAAAGGTGACATTCCTGATTATCAAATGAGCGCGTTGGCGATGGCAATTTTCTTCCGCGGCATGAACGAAGAAGAAACAGCTGAATTAACGATGGCGATGGTGCATTCAGGCGATACGATCGACCTTTCAAAAATTGAAGGAGTAAAAGTGGATAAACATTCCACAGGTGGTGTGGGCGACACGACAACGTTAGTGCTCGGACCGCTCGTTGCTTCTGTCGGTGTTCCGGTTGCGAAAATGTCTGGGCGCGGCCTTGGACATACGGGTGGAACGATCGATAAACTAGAATCGGTGCCAGGTTTTCACGTTGAAATTACGAACGATGAATTTATCGATCTTGTGAATAAAAATAAAATTGCCGTTGTCGGTCAGTCTGGTAATTTGACGCCAGCGGACAAAAAGTTGTATGCGCTTCGTGATGTGACGGCAACGGTCAACAGCATTCCGCTCATTGCTTCATCAATTATGAGTAAAAAAATTGCTGCTGGTGCTGATGCGATCGTGCTTGACGTAAAAACGGGCGCAGGCGCATTTATGAAGGATTTAAATGATGCAAAAGCGTTGGCGAAAGCGATGGTCGATATCGGAAATCGTGTCGGTCGAAAAACGATGGCGATCATTTCCGATATGAGCCAACCGCTCGGCTATGCGATCGGAAATGCCCTTGAAGTAAAAGAGGCAATCGATACGTTAAAAGGTGAAGGGCCGGAAGATTTACAAGAACTTTGCTTAGTGCTTGGAAGCCATATGGTATATTTAGCTGAAAAAGCATCTTCGCTTGAAGAAGCTCGCCATATGTTAGAACGAGCGATGAAAGACGGCTCCGCACTTGAAACGTTTAAGACGTTTTTAGCTGCGCAAGGCGGCGACGCGTCTGTTGTTGATGATCCGAGTAAATTGCCGCAAGCAAAATATATTATTGAACTAGAAGCGAAAGAAGATGGATACGTATCCGAAATTGTCGCGGATGCGGTCGGAACGGCGGCAATGTGGCTCGGTGCAGGGCGAGCGACGAAAGAATCAACGATCGATTTAGCTGTCGGTCTCGTGCTTCGCAAAAAAGTCGGTGATGCGGTGAAAAAAGGTGAATCGCTCGTTACAATTTACAGCAACCGCGAACAAGTGGATGATGTAAAACAAAAACTATATGAAAACATTCGCATCTCAGCAACTCCTGTGCAAGCACCAACATTAATTTACGATAAAATTTCGTAACCTGAAGGATTCATTCCTTCAGGTTTTTTTATGTATAAAAAAATAAAAAATGGAAAGGATGGCAAGTATAAAGAAATGGAGGGTTGGAGATGAAGCGATTTTTTTGCATGTTTGCTATCGCGTTTCTTTTTCTTCCAAGCGTCGTTGTGCGCGCGGAGCAGCCGAAAATTGAATTAGCACCTGAGGCGCGATCAGCAATTTTAATTGAGAGAGACACAGGGGCTGTTTTGTATGAAAAAAATGCCCATGAGCCGCTTCCACCAGCGAGTATGACGAAAATTATGACAATGCTTCTCATTATGGAGGCTATTGATCAAGGAAAGTTGAAGATAGACGAGCGAGTGCGGGCGAGTGAATATGCCGCATCGATGGGTGGATCGCAAATTTTTCTAGAGCCTGGGGAAGAAATGACAGTAGACGATTTACTTAAAGGTGTGGCGATCGGATCGGGCAATGATGCATCCGTCGCACTAGCAGAGCGCATTGCGGGATCAGAAGAAGCATTTGTTCATATGATGAACGAGAAAGCGAGGCAACTTGGTTTAAAACATACGGCATTTGAAAATACGACCGGTTTACCAGCAAAAAATCATTATAGCACTGCGTACGATATGGCGGTGATGGCAAAGGAACTATTGAAATATGATTTAATTACAAAATACACAGGTACGTATGAAGATTATTTACGAGAAAATACGGACAAAAAATTTTGGCTCGTCAATACAAATCGCCTCGTGAAATTTTATCCGGGTGTTGACGGGTTGAAAACAGGTTATACGAGCGAAGCAAAATACTGTCTAACCGCGACAGCGAAAAAAGGCAATATGCGCGTCATTGCCGTCGTTTTTGGTGCGCCAACACCGAAGGCGAGAAATGCGCAAATTACAAAAATGTTAGATTATGCGTTTAGCCATTATGAGACGAAACCGCTTTATAAAAAAGGGGAAACGATTACGACGCTTCCTGTCAGCAAAGGAAAGAAACGATCAGTCGCCGTTGTGACGTCTGAACCGCTTTCTGTTTTATTGAAAAAAGGGGAAAAGTCTGAGGCAATAAAAGCGGCATGGAAATTAAACGAAAAAGTGAAAGCACCGGTGAAAAAAGGAGATGTACTTGGCACGCTCATCATTAAAAAAGACGGTTCGGTGATTGCGAAAAGTCCTTTAGTGGCGAAAGAGCAAGTAGAAGAAGCAAACATGTGGGAATTATTTAAACGAATGTTCAGCTCCTTCTCACGCACATCTTGACGAAACAGGGCGAATGACCACTAGTTTTGTCGGCAAGAAGGATTGAAGCATAAATCAGTCGAATTCTTCCTTAACCTAAGCGGATAAGGAGGAAACAACCGTGAGTTTATCGATTCAATTAGAAGTGAAACAACATGTGTTGCTCGTTCGATTAGCTGGTGAGTTAGATCATCATACAGCAGAAGAGCTGCGTGCAGCTGTAACCGATGTATTGGAACGCGAGCGAGTGAAAGCGATCGTTTTAAACTTGAATGAGTTAACGTTCATGGATAGTTCAGGATTAGGTGTCATTTTAGGCAGATATAAGCAAATACAACGGCTTGGTGGAGAGATGATTGTTTGTTCTGTTTCTCCATCAATTAAGCGTTTGTTCGATATGTCAGGATTGTTTAAAATTATTCGTTTAGAAGCGAACGAACAGTATGCGTTGCAAACATTGGGGGTGGCGTAAATGAGAAATGAAATGCACCTCCAGTTTTCTGCCCTCAGTCAAAATGAATCATTTGCTCGCGTGACAGTTGCAGCGTTCGTCGCACAGCTTGATCCAACGCTTGATGAGCTAACTGAAATTAAAACGGTTGTATCGGAAGCGGTGACAAATGCGATTATTCACGGGTATGAAAACAATCCAAGCGGCATCGTATATATTTCCGTCATCATTGAAGGGCATACCGTCCATTTAACTGTTCGCGATTGCGGAAAAGGAATTGAAAACGTTGAAGAAGCAAGGCAGCCGTTATTTACGACAAAACCGGAGCTTGAACGTTCCGGTATGGGGTTTACGATTATGGAAAACTTTATGGATGAAGTGAACATTTATTCCAAAGTGAATGAAGGAACGACCGTGGAGCTGATTAAGCATGTAACGAAAAGCAAAGCGTTATGCAATTAAGGGAGACGTGCCTATGGATGTCGAGGTACAAGCTGTCAAAGATCACGAGATTAAACAATTGATTCGGAGAAGTCAACAAGGAGATCAGCAGGCGCGCGATGAAATCATTGAAAAAAATATGCGTCTTGTTTGGTCGGTTGTGCAAAGGTTTTTAAACCGCGGATACGAACCAGAAGATTTGTTTCAAATCGGTTGTATCGGTTTAATGAAATCGGTTGATAAGTTTGACTTGTCATACGATGTCAAGTTTTCCACATATGCTGTACCGATGATTCTCGGGGAAATTCAACGCTTTATTCGCGATGACGGATCCGTGAAGGTGAGCCGTTCATTAAAAGAAATTGGCAATAAAATAAGAAAAGCAAAAGATGAATTATCGAAACGAAACGGCCGCGTCCCGACGGTAAATGAAATTGCCGAGTTTTTGCACATTGCGCCAGAAGACGTTGTGTTAGCGCAAGAAGCTATTCGTTCGCCAACGTCCATTCATGAAACGGTGTATGAAAATGACGGCGATCCCATTACGCTGCTCGATCAAATTGCCGATGAACCAGATGTTTGGTTCGATAAAATTGCGTTAAAAAAGGCGATGGAAGAACTTGATGAACGTGAGCGGCTTATCGTTTACTTGCGTTACTATAAAGATCAAACACAATCAGAAGTGGCAGCTAGATTAGGCATCTCTCAAGTGCAAGTATCTCGTTTAGAGAAAAAAATATTGCAACAAATGAAAGCCCGAATGGATGAATAAGTCCGTTCGGGCTTTTATGCATACAGAATACACATATATCCCATACTACAAATATCATGAAGGAAGCAAGGTGTCAGTATGAAAGGGACAGTTTTTTTGAAAATGCGCCATCGTATACAAGTACAACCGAACGCAACCGTTCGATTAGGGGACGTCGCACAAGTGATTGCAAATGAACGAATGGACGAGCTTAGGCGAGTGCCGATTTATACAGTGAAAAAGAAGGATCGCAACATTGTTATCATTGACGTGATGCATGTGATGAAAACTTTGCTGGCTGTTGTTCCACACGTTGACGTTCAGTTACTTGGACCGTCGCAAACGATTGTTGAAGTGGTGTATGAAAAAAAACGATGGGGCTATTTGTACGTTCCAGTCGTTTGGCTTCTTTTGTTTGTCGGATCAGGGCTTGCCATCATGAATTTTCATGAAGATGTGAGCATGCAACAAGTGCAACAACGATTATATCGGGTCATTACAGGGAAGGAAGTCGTCAAGCCGCTATGGTTTCAAGTTCCATATTCGCTCGGATTAGGTCTCGGCATGATTTTATTTTTTAATCATTTTTTTAAAAAGCGCATTAATGAAGAGCCGAGCCCGCTTGAAGTTGAAATGTTCCAATATCAACAGTCGCTCGATCAATACGTCATTATGCATGAAAATAAAGAAGCGATGAGGCGAATGAACGATGATTCGTGAGTTCATTGTAGCGTTTGTCGGATTAGCAGGAGGGTTAGCTGTCGGTTCAGGTTTTGTAGCGTTTTTAACTGTTCTTGGTGTCATTCCCCGTTTAACACAGTTAACGAAAACGATGAAATGGATTGCAACGTATGAATGGGGAGTTGTACTTGGAGCGGTTGTAAGCAGTTGGATTAGCCTGCGCGATCCTCTTTTTTCTTTTCCTCCTATGCTTGCAAGCGTCATCGGCCTCTGTAGCGGCGTGTTTGTCGGCATGCTTGCAGCGGCGTTAACGGAAGTATTAAACGTATTTCCGATTTTAGCGAAGCGACTCGGTATCGATGAGCAAATTGTCATATTACTTATGGCGATGGTATTTGGCAAAGTGGCAGGTTCTCTTTTTCATTGGATATATTTTGTCGATCGATAGGAGGGAATGTATGTTAAAAGCTTTTTTAGCAGGAGGATTGATTGCGATAGTTGGTCAGGCGTTTCACGATATGTATAGCATATGGTTCCACATGAATGAAGCGGAAGCGATTCGCTGGATGAACGGAACGCTTATCGTGTGTGCCGCGCTATGTACCCCTACTCGATTGTATCGCCGATTTACACAAATTGCCGGGGCAGGAATGATCGTGCCGATGATGAGTTTAGCCAACATATGGAGCGCCACCGCATTGGAGTATCGGAATGAAGGAGCAGCAGAACATATGTTTTTTGTTGGGGGAAGCATCATTGTGACATTAGTCGTTGCTTCATATGTTGCTGCGTTGTTTTTGTAAAGGGGGATGCATGTCAACTACCCCCACTTGGCTAACGCTTGAAGCGGGGGCTTGCGACTCCCCAGAAGTGCGAACGGACATCGTCCTCCTTCCTTGACTTGGGGTTGCATCAGGGGCAGGTTGACGACTACCCAACGACATAGGTCATGCCTATATCGCTACCGAGTGGCTCGGCATGTCTGTAGGCAGTACTTGACTTCCACGCACAACAGACGGATGTACGCTCGATGTTTTACGGTTGCAACGTTTCCTGCAACCAACTCCCTACATCGAGTAACGGGGATTGGAGTGCCTTGATTCAACGGTTTTCTCCACATTCCTATTCTATCATATACAAAAGAAAGGAGGAAGGGCGATTCCTCCCCGACTTTCGCTCTCGCTTAGAAGTCGGGGTCTCCTCGCCAAAGATGATGAA
>NZ_FOJQ01000032.1 GCF_900111795.1 Anoxybacillus pushchinoensis
TGTTCTTCGTCTTCACGAATGTGAAAAACGGTATGGAAGCGATCTGTTTCATGTGGGAAAAGGGGATAATTTAAGATGGCGATCATAATCGTTGGAGGGAGAATGTCGTACCGTTCTCCTTTCGATAGTGAAGATGAAAACAACCTTGCCCAGTAATACAATAGCCGTTCGGGCATACCGTATTGTGGGATGATTTGAATTTCAACGTGAATGCGCTCGCCGCGGTTTGTGCGAACGATGACATCTAACCGTCCAGTCTTACCGTCTTCTGTTTCTTTCGTTAGTTCGGTGTTTTCAAACTGTACGTCGATGATGCGATCATCTCCAGTCCGATGTAGCAACGCATTTAAAAACGCCATGGTGATTGACTTTCTGCTTGGGTGGCCGAACAGTTGTTTAAACATGAAATCCATTTTTAAATCGAGGTATTGCATACAGATCATCCTTTCTTAGAATATAGGGGACAATTTGATTAAAATCGGGAAATAAGGGAAATGCAAAAGTAGAAAACTGAATTTTGCGGAAAATTTTTATGACAAATGGAGTGAAAAAGTGGGAGGATGAACCGTTTTTTAGGTTGAAAATTTAATTTTTGAAGTTACAAAAAGTAGTATATGTCCATTTCTTCGTTCGTCGTATTTCTTGTTATGTACCAATTATTTATAATACAAAAGGTGCAATATGTTTTCGGATTGGTGGCGATCTGTTTGTTTAAGCAGTTCATGTCGCACGGAAAGACGATTGTCGTTTTAGCATTTCTGATTATCATTGAAAACTTTTTGAAAAGTGCAGTCGGATTTGTTGATACGTTATTTATCTCGCAATTAGGTTTACATGAAGTGGCGGCCGTCGGGGTATCCAATACGATTTTAAACATTTATTTTGCAGTATTTCTCGCCATTGCTGCGGCGGCGGTCATGATTGCGCGCGCGGTATTGTTATATTGGAGATATCGTTCATTTCAATGGGTGAAAGCAGTATAAATTGTTTTTGACATAGGGGACGTTGTTCAAGCACGGCGCATAACATAGCGATTGATGATATTGAAAGAGGTGGGAATGTGTATTATTACTATCCGAGCTATATGTATGTGCCGATGTATCCATATCCGATGATGGGGTATCCGCTTCCGCGAGCAACCGCGAAAGATTACGGGCCGAATCCATTTGTTGTTCAAATAGAAGAAGCGACGAAACAAAACAATATGTTTCGTACGGCGCTATGGACAGGGCCGCATTTGCAAGTGACGTTAATGAGCCTTCAAGTTGGAGAAGATATTGGATTAGAAATTCACAATCATCTCGACCAATTTTTACGTATCGAACAAGGAGAAGGCATTGTGCGCATGGGAAAAAAGAAAGATCAGCTCACGTTTGAAAGAAAGGTAGCGGACGGATCGGCTATTTTCGTGCCAGCGGGAACGTGGCATAACTTGATTAACACGGGCAACGTTCCACTTAAACTATACTCGATTTATGCCCCACCACAACACCCAGCTGGAACGGTGCATCCGACAAAAGCAGATGCCCTTGCGGCGGAACGATAAGAGACTTGGGGCGATGCCTCAAGTCTCTTATTTGTATTGTCCAATAAGCTCTTGATAGGATGACATGCGACTTTTCGGACAGCCCTTTACGACATTTCTTTTTGTCGTTTCAATAAATCGCGAATTTCTGTGAGCAGTTGTTGTTCTTTTGTAATCGTTGGTGCGGTTTGTTTCGTCTCTTCTTGTTTTTTCATTCGTTCGTGCAAGTTGTTTAACAGCTTAATAAATATAAAAATGGAAAAGGCGATGAGAAAAAAGTCAACGACAGTTTGAATAAAAGCCCCATATTTCACTTCTGCTTCTCCGACTTTCCAAGATAACTTGCTGAAATCAATTCCCCCTAAAATGAGACCGACAAGGGGCATAATAATGTCATTGACGAGGGAAGAAACAATTTTTCCAAATGCCCCACCAATAACCACTCCGACAGCTAAGTCGATGACGTTGCCTCGTATAGCGAATTTCTTAAACTCGTCCCACATCCGAAACCCTCCATTAAAATGATACAGCTAAAAGGCTTAAGTTTCCGTACTCATATTCTCGGAACAAAACATGTGGCGAGCGATTGCCGGCTCCGTAAGCAATCCAGTACGGAGCTAAATGTTCTTGAGTCGGGACGGCTTGTTTAGCATAAGGGGCTTTTTCTTCATAGTGAAACACATCTTCACTATGGGCAGATGACTGGGCAAGCAACCAATCATCAAAGGCGACAGCCCAAGAATCTACTTTTGTTCGTTCTTCCCAACGAAGCGCCATTAAATTATGCACTGTGCCACCACTGCCGATGATCATGACACCTTCGTCACGCAACGGGCGGAGTGCCTCTCCGAGTTGAAACAATTGCTTTGGTGTCCACGAAGGAACGACAGATGCCTGAATAATTGGAACGTTTGCCTCTGGAAATAGTCGGCTTAACAATACCCATGAGCCGTGGTCAAGTCCACGCCTCTCGTCGATATTGACGATGGGGGAGACGTGCTTCAGATGATGTTGGACGCGTTTTGCCCATTCGACTGAACCTTGTGCAGCATAAGTTACTTCATACAATTCACGTGGAAAACCGGAAAAATCATAAATCATTTCATACGTTCCGTCAATCGATGAAACGGTCGGTTGACGCGTCGTCCAATGTGCAGTAAATAAAACGATTGCTTTTGCATCTATGCGTTTACCGAAAGTGGTTAAAAACGATGCATATGCGCTATCTTCAATAGCTAACATCGGTGATCCATGCGCGAGAAATAAAGCAGTCATTATATTCCTCCTTCACTTTTGCCCCCACTTTACCATATATCGATTTGATTTGTCTATTTTTACATGTGAAGTGCAAATATATGTGCCATATCTTTGATGGGATGCATGCTGTTTGTTGTTGAAAGGGGAATAAAAAACAGTTGCAATTTTGTTGTAAATGATGTACATTAATTTAAAATCAGAAAATTCGATATTGTTTTGCGTTCTTATCGAGAGAAGCGGAGGGACTGGCCCGATGAAGCTTCAGCAACCAGCCGAAAACGGTCAGGTGCTAAATCCAGCGAATTGGCGTTCAATTCGGAAGATAAGAAGAAGCGATTGTCTATGGACAAAAAAGCCTTCTTCTTTGAAGGCTTTTATTTTTTTAGAAAGGAAGAGAGCGAATGAGTCATATCGAAACACGGTTAGCGCAAATTGGAAATCGAAGCGAGACAGCGACGGGGACGGTCAATCCGCCAGTATATTTTTCAACGGCGTATCGTCATGAAGGAATCGGACAATCGACAGGGTACGATTACATTCGAACCGGCAACCCAACAAGGCATATTGTCGAAGAAGCGATTGCACAGCTAGAAGAAGGAGATCAAGGTTTCGCTTGTAGTTCAGGTATGGCAGCGATTCAAACGGTGTTTGCGCTGTTTGAAAGCGGCGATCATTTCCTCGTTTCGGCCGACTTATATGGCGGAACGTATCGGTTATTTGAAAAAGGATGGCGCAAATGCGGCATGACGTTTACATACGTCGATTTTCGCGATGTTGATGCGGTAAAGGTATATGTGACTGAAAAAACAAAAGCGATTTTTTTAGAGACGCCAACGAATCCTTTAATGCAAGAAGCGGACATCGAAGCGGTCGCGGCGTTTGCGAAACAACATGGGCTGCTTCTTATCGTCGATAATACGTTTTACACCCCTGTACTGCAAAAGCCGCTCACAAAAGGAGCTGATATCGTCGTTCATAGCGCAACGAAATATTTAGGCGGTCATAACGACGTGCTAGCCGGGCTCATTGTCGCCAAAGGAAAAGAGCTGTGCGAGCAACTCGCGATGTATCATAACGCGATCGGGGCGGTGTTATCACCGTTTGATTCATGGCTGTTAATTCGCGGCATGAAGACGCTTGCGCTGCGCATGCGCCAGCACGAACAAAACGCAAAGGCGATATATAAATTTTTAGTCGAACATGAAGATGTGACGGACGTATTGTATCCGGGAAGAGGAGGAATGTTGTCGTTTCGCGTGCGCGATGAAAAGTGGGTGAATGCTTTTTTGCGAAGTTTAAAGCTCATTACATTTGCGGAAAGTTTAGGAGGTGTCGAAAGTTTTATTACGTATCCAGCGACGCAAACGCATATGGATATTCCAGAGGATGTTCGCATCGCAAACGGGGTGTGTAATCGTTTGTTGCGTTTTTCGGTCGGCATTGAACATGCGGACGATTTAATTGCCGATTTAACTCAAGCGTTTCAACGCATGAAAGAGGTGTAAAAGGATGGATTTACAAACGCAACTTGTTCATAATAAATGGCGAATTGATGCGCAAACAGGGGCAGTTAGCGTCCCGATTCATCATGCATCGACGTTTCATCAGTTTGACTTTGATACGTTTGGCAAGTACGATTATAGCCGTTCTGGCAACCCGACACGCGAGGCGTTGGAGGAGACGATTGCGGAATTAGAAGGTGGAGTGAGCGGTTTTGCGTTCGCTTCCGGCATGGCTGCCATTTCAACGGCATTTTTATTGTTGTCGAAAGGTGATCACGTATTAATTACCGATGATGTGTATGGTGGAACGTATCGCATCATCACGGACGTATTGAGCCGATTTGGCATCGAACATACGTTTGTTGATATGACCGATTTAGATGCGGTAGCGCGTCACATTCGCCCGAACACGAAAGTCATTTATATGGAAACGCCATCGAATCCGCTTTTGAAAATTACGGATATTCGCGGTGTTGTGAAGCTTGCGAAAGCGCACGGTTGTTTGACGTTTTTAGATAATACGTTTGCGACCCCTTTGTTGCAGCGTCCGCTTGATCTCGGTGTCGATGTCGTTTTGCATAGCGCGACGAAATTTTTAGCTGGCCATAGCGACGTTGTAGCCGGGCTGGCGGTTGTAAAAGATGCGCGCTTGGCGAGAGAGCTGCGCAAACTGCAATATTCGTTCGGGGCAGTGCTTGGCGTGCAAGATGCGTGGCTCGTGTTGCGCGGGTTAAAAACGCTTCACGTTCGGTTAGATTATGCTTCACGTTCGGCGTTGCAGCTGGCGCAGTTTCTCCATCATCATCCGAAAGTCGCGCACGTATATTATCCTGGGCTTTCTTTTCATGAAGGACACGATATTCATCGCGATCAAGCGCGCGGATTTGGTGCGGTGCTGTCGTTTGAATTGGAAGATGAACAAGCGGTGCGGACGTTTGTCAAACATGCGCACATTCCGGTATTTGCGGTCAGTTTAGGAGCGGTCGAGTCGATTTTGTCGTATCCGGCGAAAATGTCGCACGCAGCGATGCCGAAAGCGGAGCGCCATCGCCGCGGCATTACGGACGGCTTGTTGCGCTTAAGTGTTGGATTAGAGGCGACCGATGATTTGCTTGCTGATGTGGAACAGGCGTTATCATATGTATAGGCTAGGCACATCGCCTAGCCTTAGCTAATTTGGTCGAGCGCGTCACGCTTCATTTGCTGTTCGACCATGCGATCAAGTTGTTGAATTTTTTTCAAGGCGAGTTTGTCATCGATTTGGCGATAATGATGTTTACCGCCCGGTTCCTCATCCGCTTCATCAGCGAGCTTCACGATCGTTTGGAGCGGCTTTCGTTTTAATTCTCCTTCTGGAAGGTACGAATCGGTGTGAAGCAAAATGGCGAGGGCAATTTCTTTCGCATGTTGAGGGTGTTCGCCGAGTCGAATAAGCAACTTATGCGCTCGCTCTGCCCCTTTAATCGCATGAATGTCGTTTTGTTTATATGTTTCATAGTCCCACGTTCCGTTTGAGTACCATTCATAATGACCGATATCGTGAAGCAAAGCAGCTTTTGTCGCTAAATCGACGTTCACTCCATAAAGCAAGGCGAGGCGATATGCGTGGTATGCGGTAGCGATGGCGTGCGCGACGCCTGAACGTTTCAAATATTTTTGAGTGATGGGGTGAAGGAAGATGTCAGTTAATGTGACACGTCTCATAGCTCACCATCCCTTTCGAATGTTTTTCTAATTATCATATCATGTCTTTTTTAGAAAAGGCAATATATATTTTTACAGAAAAGAAAAAATAGACGAAAGACGTCATGACGAAAAAATTTTTTTAAAAAAGTGTTTGACAATGTGGGCGGAGGTGAGTATAATGAAAAATGTGTTCGATAACACAACAACATACGATTCCGTAGCTCAGCTGGGAGAGCGCCACCTTGACAGGGTGGAGGTCGCTGGTTCGAGCCCAGTCGGAATCATCGCAAATAATTGTATCAAGGGTTCGCTCAACATTCGCAACATTAAAAAATGTTGTGGTCGTAGCGAAACTTGCTACAATACGGTAAAACCACTTCACAGAGAATGTGAGGTGGTTTTTTTGTTGCTTAAATTTGCAATTCAAGATTTTTGTGATGATAGGAAATTTAAAAATGTTACTCCTAAAACTATCGAGAGTTATAAAAACATTTTGGATCATTTTCTAAATTTTTGTAATGAAAATGAAATATTAAATGTTCAAGACGTTACATCGAATACGATCAAGAAATATTTGCTTCATTGTCAAAATATAGGAAACAACTCCACCACCACAAATACGAAACTCCAACGAATCAAAGCGTTTTTCAATTACATGATTGAAATTGAAGTAATTAATAAAAATCCAGCGGATAAAATTCAACGAGCAAAAGAAGATATTAAAATTGACGTTTTTTCTGACTATCACATTAAGCAAATGCTGAATTATTATAGACGAATTAAACAAAGAGAAAAAGCGTTCTATGCTTATCGTGATTATTCGATCATCGTTACTTTACTTGGCACAGGTTTAAGATTAAGTGAATTATGTTCTTTAAAATGGACAGATGTTGATTTTGTCAATCAAACTATTACCGTTTTCGGCAAAAGTCGTAAACGTGAAACGATTCCAATAACTGAAAAATTGGTTAAAGAATTATCATCTTATAAGTTGTATTGTGAGCAATATTTCGGTGCTGAAAATTTAAGTGAGTATGTATTCACAAATAGATACAATAAGCAACTTACACCGAACGCAGTACAGAATGTTTTTAAGCGTCTAGCGAAAATCATGAATTTTAAAGATGTACGTCTATCGTCTCATACGTTTCGGCACACATTTTGTCACAGATTAGCCATGTCGGGTATGTCGGCATTTGCAATTCAGAAACTCATGCGTCACCAAAATATCAGCGTCACAATGAAATATGTAGCGATGTGGGGGAATGACTTGCGTGAGCAAAATGACAAATATAATCCGTTAAACAATCTCGATATTTAGGAGGTAATCAAATATGAATATTCTTTCTGAAAGCATTAAATACACTACACGCAAAATAGACGCATTTCTTGAACAATACACACTCGGCACACTCATCATCGAGAAAGGGCAAGCATTTTTACAAACAGAGATCGGGGAGTTTGTTAAACTAGACGATTCATTCATTATCGAAGTGTTTGCTGGCTCACAATATCATCGTATCACATATGAGCAAACGATCAATACATTTTGTTCTGATATGCCCGATTGTCCGCTTTATGCAGGGTTTGAAGCAAGAATCAAAAGAAAGGCGGTAGCGTAAATGAAAACACTAAAACTTACTGAAACCGAATTAGTCAGTATTAAAGTTGCGCTATATTCTCACATTCAACAGATGCGAAAAGATATTGAACAAGCGAAAAGGGAAGGAAAAGATACATCATTTCAAGAGCAAGCACTTCAAGATGCGCAACAAGCTTTTGAAGCATTATCATTCGCACAGTAACAAAACAAAAAAGTGGGAGCGATGCGCCAACATCACTCCCAGTTAGGATAGACATATTGAAAAACAATTCGATTACTTAAAGCATACAATATTTTTTAAAAACATGCAAGATGTATGCTTATTTCAATATGTTTATCCTATCGAACATACATTCGATAGGAGGGCAGACAATGAGAAGCGGTAACATTGAGCAATTTAAGCATTTATCACAGTTTCGTGACATAAAAGATTTTAATAATCATATTGAGCAATGGATGATTGACTTAAAACAAAAATTCACAAAAAGTGAACTTATTGCACTCAAACGTCTAATTAGATACTCCGCAAAAGTCGCTGGCGTTTGCAATGCGAAAATTCAAACGCTTGTTTCAGCATGTCATGTAGCAGGTCAAGAAATTTCACGTTCTACATTTGAGCGTATGTTGCGAAAAGCGAAGAAATTCGGTCTTTTGATTGTACATAACACAACAAAAGAAAACGGCAAGCAGGCGCATAATGTATATGTATTTCAACGTTACCAGTCACAAATTGTTTCTGATTCGTCTACAATTGACGTAGCAGAAAGTGCGAAAATTGACGGAGCATATAAAACTAATAATCTTTTAGAAACTAACAATCATATAAATAAACGTAATGAAAACGTGCAAAAAGAAAATAAACTTGACGCTTCATATACAAGCAATAGAGTACCTGCCGAGTTTCGTGACTTTGTGAGATGTTTCTTTAATGATGCAAAAGCTATTGAAGAATTTTGGAAGATAATCACTATTCAAACGTATTATCATACTTATTATTCGCTAGATGATCGTATTTCATTGGGTGTTGACGCAATGAAGCAATTAATCAGAAACATTAAACAGGGGCGTAAAGTGCGGAATATATTTGGCTACTACTGGGGAATTGTAAAAGGTACTCTTGATCGTGAATACGAAAGTACATTGATAGAAATGTATGAAGTGTATGCTAGTTAGAAAAATGCACGGATTTTCGAAAAAAATCGTAAAGAATACGGGAAAAAAACTCTGTAAAATAGCTATATTATGAACAGTATAAAATAAATTATAATAAAATAACCGTTTTAAATTGTTCACAAAATTGTCATAAATTAAAAAGAATAAAAATCGGTAAATTTTAAGGTGTAAGGGAAATATATAAAGATGAGAGGATAATTTAAGGAAAAATCGCGAAAAATTTTCCGTAAAAAAGCAATATTATGGATACTATAAAATTTCATGTGTGTAAAATGATGAAAATTTACATGTATTTAATAAAAAATGTCCTTATTTATGAGGGGGTAAATATTGAATTGTACCCTTTTAATAAAAAAAGTCATTATTAGTGAAGGGTAAATGGTGCATTTAATAAAAAAAGTCATTATATATGAGAGAGGTATTTTTCATTGGTTGCCGATTCAATCGACAACGAATGAAGGGTATCTCCCTTCTTTATACTTCAACAATACGAGAATCTTTATTAATTAATTCTTGTTTTCACTTTTTCGCCTCCATTTTCTTGAGAGTGAGCTAAATGCTCACTCTTTTTTTATCTCTTTTTTACTCATATTTTTTAATTTTTCATGAAAGGGGGGCATTGACATTGGACATTTCATCTATTCCATTAGAGCAATTTGTAAGCAATGGCGTATTCGCAGTCCTTTTCGTTTGGTTGCTTCATGATACAAGAAAAGAATCCAAACAGCGTGAAGAAAAATTAATACAACAAATTGAAAAACAAAATGAAGCACAGCAAAGAATAGTTGAAGCAATCGAGCGTATTGAACAAAAAATTGAGAAATTGGAGGTAGCTAAATAATGGCTGAAATTCACACAAACGGATATGTTTCTATTCGTGAGCATATCGTAGCAAATTGGAAGAAAATTGTATTGTTAAATGCTTCTAATGCTCAAGTATTCACTACAAATATTGATGGCACAAAAGCAAGATGGGCACATACGAAAGGAACACAACAAATTAAAATAGGTAAAACGCCTTGGGGAGAAGAGATTTTTGAAACAGTTGAAATTGAATCGAATCGAGTGCTTGAAATTTCATTAACTGTTTCGGGTGCTGATGTTTCCCTTTCTTCAACAGTTACAAAAATTCAAGTATTAGACACGAAAAATAGAATCATGACAGAAGAAACATTTACACCTTTCACGTTTGAAACTGCGCAGGATGAACTTACATTGAGCATTAAAATTCAAGTACCGCAACAATAGGCGGTGATTTTTTATGTATATTGAAGTCATTTCATATATAAAAAATATAGTTTCTAATACAAATAGAAGCACACAATCAAAAAAGGAAAGTCGGGAAGCTATATCATACGCAAAGCATATTTCATCTTCTGTACAACTGCAAACACAAGCGAAAAAAGAGAGTAGAGAGGTTGCTTCATACGCAAAGCACATTCAGACGCTCATATCTCGCCATAGACGTGAATTTGTATCAGTGAATAGTTTTATATCACATGTTCATTTTGAAACACTTATAAAGCAAAAACAAACGCTTACAAAAAATGAAGATAGAAATATTTCATCGTACATAAAGCCGATTGTTTCGAATATTTCATGTCAAACGAAAAAAGAAATATTAAGAATATATGCATATGCTCATCATGAAGAAAATTTATCTAATACATACACAATCGAAAATCCTTCCTATGTGGAGGTGATATGATGGTACTTGCAGGCGATACAGTACGGTTTCGATGTCATTTTCGCACGTTCGATGGGCAATCAATTATTCCTGCCGATGTGAAGTTGACGATTTATGACGCTAATAAACAACAAATTGAACAGATAACATTAGATGACACCAATAAAGAAGATATTGGTGTCTATTTTTATGATTATGTACTCCCCGATGACAAACAAGAAATTATTTTCGAGTTTCGAGGGTTATACAACAACAAGCCGATTCTTGTTAGAGATTCGGTAAAAATTCAATTCAATAAATAAAAATGGAGGTAGATATTATGTCTGATGAAAAAGTTACTCAAACTGAAACAACTCAAGAGCAACAACAACAAGAGCAAACTCAACAACAAGAGCAACAACAAACGGTAGATATGAAAACATATCTTGAACTAGTTGCACAGATGGAGAAAATGGAGCAAATGCTTTCACAAGAAGCAGAAAAAGCGCAAAAGATGGCTGAAAAGGAACAAGAATTATTTCAAAAACAAGTACAATTAACACTTAAAGAAAATGGTTTAGAAAAGTTTGCTGATATCGTAAAAGTATCTAATGAAGATGAATTAAAAGATGTTGTGAAAAAGCTAACTACTATCGTAAATGAAATCAAAATCCAAACTGGCTATATTCCTGCCGATTATGCCAAAACAGATGAATATTCAAAGTATGAAAAAGAAAAAAATGTGGCTGGCATGATCGCAGTTAAATTATCAAAATTATTTCAATAATAAAAATTAAAATTAATGGAGGATGATGTAATATGTTTAAATCTACAAATTTCACAAATGCTGAATTAGTAAATCTTTCAAAAGAAATTGCGGTTGTTGGGGTAGAATATACACCTTTAACATCTTTACTTCTTGCGAAGGGAAAAGTTGAAAAAGCAACATCTCCTATTTTCACATGGCGTGAACGTTCACTTGTTCATGATGAAGATATTTCAGCAGTTGAGGGCGAAGATACAACTGTATTTACTGAAAGCGGACGCAGAGAACTCAACAATGTGCTTGAAATCTTCAAAAAAGGCGTGAGCATTTCGGGTACTGCTATCGCTATGCAATCTAATCAATTCGCAAGTGAAATTAATGATCGTTTACTTGAACTAAAAATTAATTTAGAGAAAAAACTAATCAACGGAACTAAAAATGACGGCTCTACTGCTCCATATAAACGCCAAATGGCAGGATTAGTTGCATTTGCAGATCCGACAAACGCAGTCAATGTAAAAGGTACAGTTAAAGAAGATGATGTGAAACGAGTAATGCGCAATTTGTGGAATCAAGACCTTGCGGAAGGTCAATATTATGCGCTTGTGAACGCTGATATTAAAGAGCAAATTGACGCAATCTATAAAGATCGTTATTCTTATCAACATATAACTACTAATTTCGGTTTAGTTGTTGATAGTATTGAAACAAATTACGGCACATTGAATTTAATTCTTTCTAAACATGTACCAGCAGATAAAATGGTTGTATTTAACGATGCATATTTAAATCTTGTATATTTGCGTGAGCCAGCATTCGAGCCACTTGCAAAAACGGGTGACAGCGTAAAAGGGCAAGTAATTGCTGAAGCAACATTGAAAGTTGCTAGCCCGAAAGCCGTTGCAGTTGTTACAGTTGCTTAATTAAATACATAAGAGCCAAAAAGGGGATACTTGCATTTTGCTTGTATCCTCTTTTTTTATAAAAAATTTACTCATATTTTTGATTGGAGGTGAAGGAAATGAACATCAAATTGCGTGATGAGTATTTACTTAAAAGACGCAAAAAAGGAATTTCACAAAAAGAACTGGCACAAGTACTACAATGCTCGCAATCTCTTCTTTCGAGATACGAGAGGGGCGAATGTGGAATGAAGAAAGAGAAAGTAGAACTATATAGACGCTATATAGACCAAAAATAAAACACATATTTTAATCAAAAAAGAAAGTGGAGGTGAAAAAGTGAAGAAAGATATTAAGAATACGTCATGACCGCACTCCTTTTGCTCGTTTGTTTTTATGAGTAAAAGGAGTGCTTTTTATATTCGTCATGACGTTGACGAAAATTTTATTTTAAATATACAGGAGTTGCGGGAGTATTCTCTTTCTTTCACTGTACTATATGAAAAAAGAATTGAGAGAGAAATTCCCGAATTTTATTAATGAAACTCATAAAAAATATGATTTAATTCTTGGTGATGATGTGGATAGTGCTATTTCATGTAGCTTATTAAAGGTTATTACTAACAAATGGAATATAAACTATTTTTACAATTTTAAAAACTTCTATCGTCACGAAAAAACAGAAAATAAAACAATTGGTGTAGATATGGCATTTCTAAAAAGTCGTTGTTTCGACAACCATATCAGTAAACGAACTAAAAATGATGAACATAATCCACTTTGCGCTAACTTAAATATAGTACATAATATTTCATGCGAAAATTACACGTCAAAATATTCGATGTCAACGTTGATGTTAATCATGAGTATATACGATATTTCATTACCAAAAACAACAGATGGTAAAGAAATTTTGCTTGCAATTGACACAGGATTTAAGGGGTTCTATTCTGATTATTTTAGACCTATTCATACTAATTGGCTTGAAGAACTAGGATATACTGAATTAATTGATATTCTTAAACAAAGAGATATGAAATATTTTTACGATCTAATTAAAAAATATGGACTCTATGAAAAAATATCAATTGATGAAAACGGTTGTTTGCAATCAGACATTAAGTTTGATGCAATTCAACCGTTTTTTGATTTTGAAATAGGGCTTCCAGCAGAACAATTTAAGTTAATAAAGAAATGTGAAAGAGCAAATCATGAAACATACATACAGTTACCCGAAAGAGAACGGATTATTTCATTAGCTTATACGAAAAGAAACTTTGTATCTTATACATACCATTGAGGCGGACAATTTTTGTTCGCCTTATTTAAATTTAAATAGGAGGTAATCAAAAATGGCTAAAAATTATTTCTTTTGCTATGACAAACGATTGGCTGATTTTTTACGATATGAAAAGAATATTGAATACATTACAAAAGCATATGCAGACAGAACACTGAAAAAATTCTATCTTTTTTCTGTAACGGATGAACTTAATCAAGCGATCAAAGAATATCATGCTAGTGTAAAATCGGGCAAAAAAGTGACGGAAAATACACTAGTGTAAAAAACGGAAAAATTTTTCCCAAAATTACACTAGGGTGGTGTAAAAATCGGAAAAATTTTGCCGATATTTACACTAGGGGTGGTGTAATTTTCGGCAAAAAAATGACGAAATTTACACTGTAATACATAGAATACTATAAATACAAAGAAAACTTACTTACATAGAAGGATAGTTGAGTAAGTTTTCTGTTTAGTTTTAAGTAAGTAGTTATTCAAAATTAGTTATTCAATAATTAATTAATCAAGAAAGGGGAAATTGTATATGTTTATCAAATGTTATAATTCATTTGCTGATTATTCTTCACAATATAAATTATCACAAGATGAGTTTTATATTTATTGCTATCTTTACACAAACAGAACATATGAGGAATATGTATTAACTAGTATTGATTTAATTCATCAGACATTAAATATTTCTTTTAGCAACAAAGAATCCAGCAATAAAAAAATCATTATGAATTGCTTATTGAATCTAAAACAAAAAGGTATTATTTCATTTGAAACCGATCAATTTAAAAATAACACTGCTTTATATATTACATTTAGAGAAATTGAAACAACAGGATTTGAAGGCATTTCATACGAAAAATTCCGTTCATTTAAAAATGTAACTGATTGCTATATTTATTTCTGTGTAGCACGTTACCAAAAATTAAATGGTTTTAAAGCGTCTTATAATGACTGGGCAAGTGTGCTTGGTGTTTCGAGAAAGACGGCTATTGAAATGATTGAAGATGTTTGTAAACGTGGGATTATTTATAAAGAAATCGGAGAATACACAGATGAAGAAATACGAAGCAATCAGAAAAAACAAGAGAAGAATAGATACTATATTCAAAAAGTCGAACAAAAAGAAAAAGATGTTGCCAAACAAGTGACAACATCATCTAAAGAAACCGTTCAAATTGTACAAGAAAATGATACTACAAATACAGCTAATGAGCAAGAGCAACGAGAACATAATTGGTATGTAAAAGGTTCACAATTAACTGCTAATGATTTTTACATTTATCTCACAACAAATGACGAGAAATTAAAGAAGCAGGCAGAAGCAAGAATCAATGCAATTAGTAAAAATGAAAAAGGTAAATACATTGTTGAATCGTTAATGAAGGAAGCACAAGAGAAAGTAAAAGATGAAAAACGTAAAGCAGAACAAGAAATGCTTAAACAAATGACAAATGCAGTGCGATTGAAGAATGGCGATATTGTTGCGGTTGATGAAAAGAATATTGATTCAATTGATGTGAATGAGGTTGATTGTATTTTCTATTCGTATTATGAGGAACATCTTGAAGGATACGGAGAAATTGAAGGATTCCAGACGGGGAACTTAATAGGTGGTAAATTTGTGTATGATGATCGTCCAGACATGATTCAAAGAGGATGGGAACTGTACATTGAGCATGTGAAAACAGGGGAAATGTTGACAAGTGATAAAATACGCTCTATTAAAGATACAGTTGTGAATGAATTTTTTCCGACACAAGAAAATGAAACGGTGAAAGTTGTTGCGAAAAAAGTTGAAAATGAATATGTGAAAATGGCGGAAAGAGCAAAAAGAGAAGCAGAACAAAAAAGAAAGCGTGAAGTCATTGACATTGCGGCTATCGTTGCTGAAGAATGGGAAAAAGAAGAAAAAGAGCAGGAACAATCAGAAAAAGAACGTCAAGAACGACAAAGTAAATTGAGTGCGTGGCTTGATGAAATAGATAAAAAGCGAAAAACGTATATTGTTGAAGATGACGATGATTTAAGTTTTCTTGATGAATTAGATTGATGGGCTAGCAAAACGCTAGTCCATTTTCTTTTAATCAAAAAAATAAGGGAGATGATATAAAATGAGAAATCAAGGCATACACAAAGCACTTGAAAAAATTGATTGGCGCAAACGAGCGTACTTCATGAGAAAATTTCAAATACGGACAGCTAAAAATGCACATATTTTAAATATGACAGACGAAGAGTTTTTACAGTGGGCAGATCGACGTTCATTTACCGTCTTTCACAATTGGGAACAAACGGATGAGTATTTTGAATTGTATATGTTGTATATGAAGGGCAAAATGCAACGAGACCTTGAAACTGTGTATGATATTGTTTCGGAGAAGGCAAAACAAGGTGATGAAAAGGCAGTAAGAATGTTTTTACAAATTCATAAAGATATGGCACAACTTCAAAAAGCGATGAATCGGACACAAACAAAACATGAAGAAGTGCAAGAAGAGGATGATTTAGAGATTTAAAACCGACATATTGTCTGTTTTAAGCAGGGTATCAAAATTGATACCTTGTTTTTTTTGTTTTTGTAGGAGGTGATTAGATTGGCTAAAAAATTAACGAAAGAGCAGAAATTACAGATTATCATGAACGATTTTAAATTGTTCTCACGCAATTTCATTAAGATAATCGACAATAATAATGAACTTGTCTCATTCGTGTTGAATCCTGAACAAGAACAATTTATGAATGAAATGTCAAAATACAATATCATTTTAAAAGGGCGTTAATGATGGCGCAGTATGTCAGTGATGGCATACTTAAACCCCTCTAACTCGGTGAAACTCCTACATGGACAATACCGAGCCAAGCCGTAGAAATACGGAAGGTGTAACGACCAGAGCATTTGCTCGTAGGGTACAAGCGATTGGTACTCGAAACGGGGGGCTACCTTTTTAGGTAGAAGATATGGTCTCATCTCTACAGCAATGTAGAGTAGTTCCTTTGAGAACGGCATAGGCGTAGCGAACCTATGTGAAGGTAAATGCAAATAGGATTTACTACCCTATCTCTTGCCTATATGTTGTATAGTGCATGTACCAAGCCCGACACTAACTATATTATCATGACTCATCATTCAAGCGTCAGTAAATCGCTTTTTGTTAAATTGAAGAAGATGTATAAAAACCTTCCTCATGAGAAGTACCCAGATTTGTTTCCGAAAACATTACTAAATAACAGGGACGAACTGTATTTACAGAATGGAAGCAGGGTCATTATCTCTACTGCAAACGGTGAAGATAGTATAAGTGGAAATACCTTCCAAATCATACACCTTTCTGAAATGGCTAAATACCCTGCCGATGTGCAAGAAGAAATAATTGCAACATGTATTCCTGCGCTTGCAAAAAATGAATCTAGTGCAATCATTATTGAGTCCACAGCATACGGCTATAACACCTATCAAGAAATGTTCATGAAAGCGCATCGTGACAAAGAAAGTGTTTGGCGCAGCCACTTCTATTCATGGCTTTCTAAAGCATATGAGAAGCAATTCCGCCATACATTCGATGAAAGCGAAGCATGGTTTAAAGCAAATAATAATGGGCGCAGAATGACATATGATGACCTTGAACATGATGAAAAGATTCTCCGTGATAAATACGGTGCTACATATCGGCAGTTGATGTTTCGTAGATATTACATACAAACAAATAGTTTGGAAAAATTTAACAGGGAATTTCCGACTACTCCAGATATTGCATTTGCGGAAAGCAATAAGTCAGTATTCGACACCGCAAAAATTATTGAACGTTTGCAATATGTGATACCGCCTTTAGAAACAAAAGAAGTTTATGACATATTGCCCGATGTTTTAAAACCGTATATCAATAAAAATCTTTTTATTTATCATCTTCCAAAGCCAAAAGTACGTCACTATGCAGGTGTAGACGTGGCATCGGGGGCTGGAGGTACTAACGATTATACGGCAATTAATATTTTAGACGCTGATGGTCAACAGGTTGCAAGTTGGTATTCAAATGACATTCCAGTTTACAAGATGGCTGAAATAGCAAATTCGCTTTTAAGATTCTATAATTACGCTTTCACAGCAGTCGAAAGAAATAACGTAGGATTGCCATTTATTGAGAAACTTTTTAAAGATCATGGCTTTCAAAACTTAATGAAAGAAAAGATTTTTGACCAGCGTGGAAAGCGTAAAATGCAAAGAGGTTTCACTACAACAAGAATTACCAAACCAATAATTATAGAAGATTTAAAACAGGCGTTTGAACTTGGTTATATCAATATTGAATGTGTACGTACGCTTGAGGAAATGAAAATTTATCAAGAAGATAACAAAGGAAAGATGGGTAACAAAAAAGGAAATAATTATCATGATGATATGGTGATGTCGATGGCATTATGTGTGCAAGCAATGAAACAAGCTAAATATTATGTTGATATTTGATGACTCCTTAATTTTGGGGAGTCATTTTTTATTTTCTTTAAAGGGGGAATAGTAATGAATCTTGAACAGTACATAAAGGAATATCACGAAGGGCGTTCGGACTGGTTTATTGAGGAAGTGCAGAGTGTAACGAATCAACAACGTGTAATGAATGTGTTAAATTTAAAAGATTATCTTGATGGAAAACATAAGATTCTTCAAAAGCCCAATGAGAAGTTTGCAGGTAAGGAGTATGTACCAAGAAAGATTGTTTTGAATCATGCGTTGACGTTATTAAACTTTCAAGTATCATTTTTATTGCAAAATCCTATCACAATAACAGGTAAGGAAAGAATTGCAAAAGAATATCAAAAAGTAAATAAACAAGGGAAATATGACCGATTGAATTATCGTATTCTTGGGTCGATGCTCAAATATGGTCAAGTATATGAGTATGTGTATATGGATAAGAATACGATTAAATCAAAGCTAATTGATGCAAGTGAAGGGTATCCGATTTATAATCACGATAATGAAATGATTGCATTTATTCAAGCGTATATGGTGGATGGCATTGATTATTATGTTGTTTATAGTGATGATGTTGTCGAAACATATAACAACAAAGGCGGTCAATTAAGAATGACAGGAAGATATGCGAATTTAAGTGGATTGCCGATCATTTATAAAACAACAAATGAAGTAAATGAGAATGAAGGTAAAAGTGAATTAGAGAACTGGATAAGTATTTTGGATTCACTTGAAGATTTAATTTCAAAAGCAACTGATGCATATTATAAGTTTATTACAGGTATTCCAGTTGTGACAGGACAACAATTAAAAGGTGAAGGATTGCCTGTTGATGTCGTGGGAGCAGGATTGTGTCTTGATGATGGGAGTACATTTGAATTTGTATCGAATAAGTTTGATTCAAATGCATTTGATACGTTGTATGAGACATTGTTGAATGCTTTATATACAGTAGCACATTTGCCTGCGATTGCAGTTGGGCGTACGGATATTTCAAATGTGAGTACAGAAGCAGTGCGTATTCTCTATCAAATGGCATTAATGAAAGCAGGACAGAATGAGCAATATATAAGAGAAGGTATTGAGCAACGTTTTGAGAAGATACGAAAGTTATTAGAATACAAAGGCGTAACGTTTACTGATGATGAGTATGATTCGTTAGGGCTTGTGTTTAGTTATCAGTTGCCAAGCAACGATAAAGAAGTTATTGAGAATATGAAAATGTTGCGTGAAGTAGGCGGATTGAGTTTGCAAACGATGATTGAACAGAATCCATACGTGCATGATGTTCAGCAAGAGTTAATGAGATTGAAGGAAGAAAATGACACTACATATAGTAGTGGAGTTGATAATAAGACACAAGATGTTGTGTTTAATGAAAATGTAGATGTGTCAAGGGAAAATACTTGACAGTAATATATCCGCTTGCGCTCGCATGTTATGAATGGGGAAATAAAAAATATTTCCCGAAAAACGACACACTTACCAAAAATAAGTGAGGGCAGGCGGATAAGTCAAAAATTGGACTGGTTAGGCGTATAGCGTGTAGATGGGCTTAAAAATGTAAAAAATTACATGAAATATGGTAAAAATTAGGGAAAAATATGCTCTAGTTAACATAATGCATGTTATAGGAAGTAATCGCCCATATAACAAACATTATACAGGCAATTGAAAAAGCATAAAAAAGTACCCCTAATTGCCAAAATTTGCCCGTAGCAAGTCATTTTACACACCCACAAAAAAATTTTCAATTTCGGACGACTTTAACGTTTGTCGCTGAAAATCGGACGACTTCTTTTAATTCCCTACCATCCAAAAACGTTGATATTTCAATACTTTTCGCACATTCACTATACATTCAAAAAACGCCTATATATCAACGTTTTTTTAACATAGATGAAATATTGCTCGTTTCTATTAAAAATAAATTCGCTTTGTCTATGATTACCCATTCCATAAAAATAAAATGAAAGGAAATGATGAATATGACGAATTTGCAACGCCTTATGCTTGAAACAAAAGGGATTGATTTAGATCAAAACGAATTAGCTGTTTACCTTGCTGAAAATGGACTTAATCCGCATGATGAATATAATCCTCAATCGGCAACAGCAAAACGAAACATTTATAAAACTGCACTTTCCATTCTTGAAAGCATTGCCAACAATGTTCAACTCATGAAAAACTATAAACATGAAGATATGACCGTTACTGATTTTCATGAAAACCTTATGAATCGTATCGACAGTTTAGAAAGAAAAATCCGTCAAATGAAAACAGATGAACAAAAGCAAACGGGTAATGTATTTATGTTGTTTAATTCATAAGAGGGAGCGTTATTCGTTCCCTCTTTACCTGCGTAGATAAGAGGTCTTTACATGGTCTTTACTTTATGATGTTACTTCCAAATATACATGATATGACTGATGATGTTACTTCAAAAGGAGGTTTAAAAATGAATCCTTTTACAATAGATAATTCCGATTTTCAATTTTTTCTTGATACAGTCGGGGAAACGGTTATCATCGACAATATACAGAAAAAATGTATTGTACAGAATGCAAAAATCGGTGATTATGAGGATAAATATATTTATACTCTTTCTAACATTCAACGTGGAAATTTAATTCTACACAATGAAAAAAACTATCTTATTGTGTCTGATGTGACGGAAGGGAGACAATATAACAAAGCCATCATGCGAAAATGTACCCATACAATTTCCATTAAGATTAAAGAAGGTGAGCAAATTCTTGTCGGTACAACACCGTGGGGTGAAGAAATATATGAAACTACTGATCCGATATATGACGATTTTCCTTGCATAGTTGAGCAAGAAAAAATAACAATTGATGGCGGTGCAATTAGGACAGCAGATACTGAAATTTTGATTACGCTTCAACATAATGAGCATACAAGAAAGATAAAAGTAAATGATGTTTATAATATTGCAGGTTATCGGTATAAAGTTACTCATATTAACTATACGAAAAGCGGATTGATTATTTTAAAATGTGAAACAGCTGTGTAAAAAAAATATAATATTCTATATAACCACTTTACATTTTTTAACGACCATTCTATAATTAAAGTTAATAAAATAAAATGTGAAGTGGTTATATTTGAAACTTGTTGAGCCACTTATTGATACATAAGATTTCGGCTGGATTGACCTTGACAGGGTGGAGGTCGCTGGTTCGAGCCCAGTCGGAATCATCGCAAAACCCGAGTTCGATGAAAGAGCTCGGGTTTTTTTGTTTTGGGGGAAATCTGTTAGGTGATGTTTGTGAAAAATTAAATTTTTAACTTGAAAAACACAGCTCTATGTAATACCTCGATTTAACAATTTCATGTACTCGACTTGTCACAATTTATGGTAAAATGGAAGAAATATCGGAGAGAAGTGAAACAGTCACCGGAATGGCCATGGCTAACGATGTTGTCGGCTGTCGATGGACGAACGAAAAAAATGGATGAAGAGATGTTTCGTGAATTGGAGGGAATAGCCATGACAGAACAAGACATTTTAGAAGCGCTAGAAGAATGGCAAAGCTTAAGCGTCGACCCTGAAAACCGTTACGCGTACGAAATGCGGCTGAAATGGCTCCTTGATCAACTCTCAAACATTCGCGGCAGTCGGGAAGAAGGAAGGCAAGAAGGATTGAAAGAAGGATTGAAAAAAGGATTAGAACAAGGTCGAGAAGAAGGGAAAAATGAAACGATTCGAAAAATGGTCGAAAAAGGAATGAGTATAACAGACGTTGCCCATATTCTCGACATGACAGAGAAGGAAGTACGGGAACGGTTGGGAGATTAGCAAACGGTGTCGGGTTCTGTTTGCGCTCCCAGTCTGTGAGGGACTTCCCGAGAAGTGCTCCCAACAAATAAATAATGATTTGATATTGGGTCTTAGTTATTTGAAGCAATTTGATTAATAATTGAGGTAACAAGCTTGTCATTCCTTTGTTTAGGTAGTTGAATGTGTGGTACCTCAATCGTACCAAAAACAGCAGGGGTGGCAAGCTTTTTCGTCGAGGACATCTTAAAATCGGAAAAAACTTAGGGTGTGTCTTTAAAAATTTTTACAATAAAAGAAATGATAAGGGGGCAGCTATATGATTACAGGGGAACTAAAGAGCAAAGTCGATAAAATATGGGAAACATTTTGGACAGGCGGTATTACGAACCCGCTGACGGTTATTGAGCAGTTTACATACCTTTTGTTTATTAAAGGTCTTGATGAAGTGGAAACGAAAAATGAACAAGAGGCTGCTCTGTTAGGTATTGATTTTGAACGAATCTTTCCTGAAGATAAGCAGCACTTGCGCTGGAGTAAGTTTAAAAACTTAGAAGCTACTCAAATGTACGAAATCGTTTCTAATGAAGTATTCCCATTTATTAAAAATCTTCATGACAATAAAGATTCTGCCTACGCCAAATATATGAGTGATGCGATTTTTATGATTCCTACGCCGCAAATGCTCACAAAAATTGTGGATGGTATCGATAATATTCCAATGAAAGACCGCGATACAAAAGGGGATTTATATGAGTATCTACTATCAAAAATCGCGACGGCAGGAACAAATGGTCAATTCCGTACACCTCGTCATATCATCGACATGATGGTAGAGTTAGTCAAACCTACACCGGAAGATATTATTGTCGACCCAGCCGCCGGTTCCGCGGGGTTTTTAGTCGCTGCAGGAGAATATTTGCGCAAACATCGCAGCGACTTATTTTTAGTGCAAAGTTTAAAAGAACATTTTAATAACCATATGTTCTACGGTTTTGACATGGACCGCACGATGTTGCGCATCGGTGCGATGAACATGATGCTCCATGGCATTGAAAATCCAAATATCGAATATCGCGATTCGTTGTCTGAGCAAAACAAAGACAAAGATAAATATACCCTTGTCCTTGCCAATCCGCCGTTTAAAGGCTCGCTCGACTACGAAGCGGTGGCGGGCGACTTGCTGAAAGTGGTCAAAACCAAGAAGACCGAGCTTTTGTTTCTGGCGCTGTTTTTGCGCATCTTAAAAACAGGCGGGCGCTGCGCGTGCATTGTGCCGGACGGGGTATTGTTCGGCAGCTCGAAAGCGCATAAAGACATCCGCAAAGAAATTGTGGAAAATCATAAATTAGAAGCGATTATTTCGATGCCAAGCGGTGTGTTTAAACCATACGCCGGCGTTTCGACGGCGATTATGATTTTTACAAAAACAGGCGTCGGCGGCACGGATCAAGTATGGTTTTATGATATGAAAGCGGACGGCTATTCATTGGACGACAAGCGCACCCCGATTGAAGACAACGACATTCCAGATATCATTGCGCGCTTCCATAACCGTGAGGCGGAAAAAGATCGGAAACGGACGGAGCAATCGTTCTTTGTGCCGGTGGAAGAAATTCGTGAAAACGACTATGACCTTTCGATTAACAAGTATAAAGAGATTGAGTATGAAGAGGTACAGTATGAAGCGCCTAGTATCATACTAAAAAGAATTAGAGAGATAGAAGAACAGATTGTTGATGGTTTAAGAGAACTGGAGGATATGCTAAAATGAGTAACCAATTTGTAAAACTTGGTGAAGTATGTGATTTCCAAGGAGGAAGCCAGCCACCAAAAAGTGAGCATATACATGAGAAAAAACCGGGATATATACGATTTATTCAAATTCGGGATTTCGAATCAGATGATTATTTAACTTTTATTCCTATTGATAAAAAAAATAAAATTTGCCAAGAAGATGATGTTTTAATTGCGAGATACGGTGCCTCAATTGGTAAAATTTTAACAGGGCTTAGTGGTGCATATAATGTTGCATTAATTAAGTGTATTCCTGATGAAAAAAGGCTACAAAAGAGATTTTTATACTATTATTTGAATACAAGTAAAATTCAAAAATTTATACAATCAAGATCAAAACGTTCTGCACAAGAGGGAGTAGATCCTAAAGAATTAAAACAACAATTAATATATCTACCGTCTTTAGAGACTCAAAATCGTATAGTTTATGTTCTTGACAAAGCCCAAGAACTCATCGATAAACGAAAAGCCCAAATTGAAGCGTTAGACCAGTTAACGCAAAGTGTGTTTTTGGAGATGTTTGGGGATCCAGCTACTAATCCTAAGAAATGGCCAATGGGTTTTATAAAGGATTTAGCTCTAAAAACACAATATGGTACAAGCAAAAAAGCAAGCGAGGATACAGGGAAATATCCTATATTGAGAATGAACAATATTACGTATGAAGGACATTGGGATCTCACAGATCTTAAATACGTTGATTTAGATGATAAGGAAGTTGAAAAATATCTGGTTCATAAAGGAGAGCTTTTATTTAATAGAACAAATAGTAAAGAACTAGTAGGAAAAACAGCTGTGTATCGCTTCGAAAAACCAATGGCCTTTGCAGGATATTTAGTGAAGTTAATTCCAAATGAAAAAGCCAATGCCGAGTTTATATCTGCGTACTTAAACTCGAAGTACGGAAAAAGTATTTTATTTTCAATGGCTAAAAATATCGTAGGGATGGCAAATATCAATGCTGAGGAACTAAAATCAATAAAAATATATATACCTCCAAAACAACTCCAAGATCAATTCGCTGAGATTGTACAAAAAATAGAATCTCAAAGAGAACTTTTTAAAAAAGAATTAGTCGAGTTAGAAAAAAACTTCAACTCCCTCATGCAACGGGCATTTAAGGGAGAATTATTCAACGATTAATGCATGTAAAGGAAATTCATATCGGTTTGATCAGGGGAGGGGGATTTGTTGTTATCCAACTTTCATTTTTTAATAGGAAAACCTCATTATGAGAGTTTTACGAATGCGTGTTTAGAGGCAGAGAAAAGTTTAGTCGTGAGTCCGGCGACGTGCGCGATTTTGACGCGCCGTGCGCTGGAGCTTGCCGTTAAGTGGGTGTACAGTTTTGACAGCGCTTTGAAAGTTCCGTATCAAGATAATCTTTCCAGTTTGATTCATGACAACGTCTTTTTGTCCATTATTGATGAAGACTTGTTGCCGTTGTTGCGTTACATTGTCAAACTGGGGAATGTCGCGGTTCATACGAACTCGATGATTACGAGGGAAGAAGCGATTCTTTCCCTGCATAATCTGCATCAGTTTGTGTCTTGGATTGATTATTGTTATTCCGATGAATATACGGCTACGGATTTTGACGAATCATTGCTGCCAATCGGAGAGGAAAAGCGCGAGCGTCCGGAAGAATTAAAAGATTTATACGAACGGTTAAGCTCCAAAGACAAGCGTCTTGAGGAAATGATGAAAGAAAATGAACAGCTCCGCGCTCTTCTCACCGCCAAACGGGAAGCGAATACAAAAGAGTACCACTTCCAAGTCGATGAACTGAGCGAATGGGAAACAAGAAAGAAATATATTGATTTAGATTTGAAGCTGGCGGGTTGGGAATTTAAAAAGGACGTTATTGTGGAATACCCTGTCGTTGGCATGCCGAATCAGGAAGGAGTCGGCTATGTCGATTACGTCCTTTTTGGCGATAACGGGAAGCCGCTTGCGATCATCGAAGCGAAACGGACAACCGCTGATCCAAGCAAAGGAAAGCAACAAGCCAAGCTATATGCCGACTGTATTGAAAAAATGCACGGCCAACGACCGATTATTTTCTACACAAACGGTTTTGAAACGTATATGTGGGACGACCTTAACTATCCGGCGCGGAGAGTTTCCGGCTTTTACAATAAGGAAGAATTAAGCTTGCTTATTGATCGTCGGACGATGAAGAAGCCGCTAAAAAATGTGCAAATCAATGACAACATAACGAATCGCTATTACCAAAAAGAAGCGGTTTTAGCCGTATGTGACGCGCTCGGGAACAAACGACGCAAAGCGTTGCTTATCATGGCAACGGGGAGCGGCAAAACTCGGACAGCGATTTCGATTGTCGATGTTCTTACTCGCCACAATTGGGTAAAAAATATTTTGTTTTTAGCGGATCGCAAAACGCTTGTAACGCAAGCGAAAAATAGCTTTAGCCATTTGCTTCCGAACTTGACGCTTTGCAATTTGCTCGATAATAAAGACAATCCAGAGGAAAGCCGGATGGTGTTTTCGACGTACCCGACAATGATGAACGCGATTGACGAAGCGAAGCGAAAAGACGGCAAACGTCTCTTTACCGTCGGGCATTTTGATTTAATTATCGTCGATGAATCCCATCGCAGTATTTACAAGAAGTACCGAGCAATTTTTGACTATTTTGACGCGATATTGCTTGGGCTTACCGCCACACCAAAAGATGAAATTGACCGCAATACGTATGAAGTATTTGATCTGGAAAACGGTGTGCCGACCTATGCCTATGAGTTAGATCAAGCCGTTCAAGATGGCTATTTAGTCGATTATCGTACCATTGAAACAAAGCTCAAATTTCTTGAAGAGGGCATTCATTACGATGAGTTACCGGATGAAGAAAAAGAACGATATGAAGAAACATTTGATGAGGAAGTGGGCGAGGACATTGACAGTGCCGCGTTAAACGAATGGCTGTTTAATGACGATACGATTGATACGGTACTGAGAGATTTAATGGAAAAAGGGATTCGCGTCGAAGGCGGAGACAAACTCGGCAAAACGATTATTTTTGCGAAAAATCATCGTCATGCGGAACGAATCGTGGAGCGCTTTGATCAATTGTTCCCTGAATACAAGGGCGGCTTTGCACGAGTCATTGATTACAGCGTGAACTACTACCAAACATTAATCGATGATTTTTCCGACCGTAACAAATTGCCGCAAATTGCGGTATCGGTCGATATGCTCGATACGGGAGTCGATATTCCGGAAGTCGTCAACCTTGTGTTCTTCAAGAAAGTACGCTCCAAATCAAAGTTTTGGCAAATGATCGGGCGCGGAACCCGTTTATGCAAAGAATTATTCGGAGTTGGACAAGATAAAACGCATTTCCTTATTTTTGACTATTGCGGCAACTTCGAGTTTTTCCGCGAGAATCCAAAGGGAATCGAAGGAAAAGCGGTGGAAAGCTTAACAGAGCGTTTGTTTAACGCCAAAATTGAAATCATTAAAGAACTGCAGCATTTACAATACCAAGAAGAAGAGTATATTGCCTATCGCAATGAATTGATTGACGAGGTGCTAGCGGAAATCAATAAGTTAAACGAAGAAAACTTCCGCGTACGCCAACATATTCAATACGTACACAAGTTCAAAAACCGGACTAAATGGGATTCCTTAACGGCGATGGATGTTAATGAAATTAAAGAACATATTTCGCCGCTGATTGTTCCGCTAAACGATGATGAATTTGCGAAACGTTTTGATTTACTCATGTACACGATCGAATTGGCGAAGCTGCAAACGAAAAATGCCACAAAGCCAATTCGGAGTGTGATTCGCACCGCAGAGGCGTTATCTAAGCTCGGTTCCATTCCTCAAGTGATGGAACAAAAGTACATTATTGAAAAAGTACAGACGGAAGAATTTTGGAGCGAAGCCGATATTTTCGAATTGGAAGCCGTTCGCGAAGCGTTGCGTGATTTAGTGAAATTCCTTGAAAAAGAAACGCAAAAAATTTACTATACGAACTTTAAAGACCAAGTTTTAGAAGTCAAAGAAAATGGTCCGATGTTTAATGTCAATGATCTGAAAAATTATCGGAAAAAGGTTGAACATTATCTGCACGAACACCGCGACCAGATGGCCATTTACAAGTTGCGAAATAATAAAAAGCTAACAGTCCAAGACTTAAAAACGTTGGAGCATATTCTTTGGAATGAGCTTGGCACACAGGAAGATTATAAAAGAGAATTCGGAGACACACCGATTACAAAACTCGTCCGCCAAATCGTCGGCCTTGACCCACAGGCCGCCAACGAAGCGTTTTCCGAATTTTTATCAAGCGAACGGTTGAACATCCAACAGAGCCGTTTTGTCAAATTGATCGTCGATTACTTTGTGAAAAATGGAGTCATGGACAAGCGGGTGCTGCAGGAAGAACCGTTTAAAACCGTCGGCAGCATTGTTGAACTCTTTAAAGACAACATGGATGACGCGCGGAAGATTATTAGTATTATCGATGAGATTAACAGAAATTCAGAAGATATTGTGGGGGCGTAGCAAAAGCGCTGTTTGTGATATTTAGTTAGCCGTTGGGGTTGTTGCTAACGTTTCAATATATTCTGTTTTTCTTCGGTGTTAAGGCATCTTTGAGAGTGAAGTATCTCAAAGGTGCCTTCTATTTCTTATACATATAGAACTACATATAGAACGAAACGAGTATAAATGTTGTGTATATAGCCCATATTGAGTCGAAATGGTTCGGCAAATATCCATGTATTTGATAATCTAAAATTGAGCCACTTTTTAGCGAACGGTGCCAGGCACTGTTGTCCGCAACTACATCCGCCAAGACAACCCGATCGCCGCTGCACTACTAAGTAAAATGGGGTATACTGAAAGTGAACGGGTAGAATTGAAAAAACAATTTTTACGCATGCTTGTCCGAATGGAATTAGACGAAGCGAAACAACGGTTGTTGTTTGGCTTTTTTGAAACATATGTGAAACTATCAGATGAAGAAGAACGAAGACTGCGAAGCGAGGTGAATGAAATGGAGACGAAAGAAAAAGAACAAGTGATGGAATTGATTATTTCTTATGAACAAAAGGCGTTAGAAAAAGGAAGAGAAGAAGGGGTGAAGCAAGGAATAAAGCAAGGAATGAAGCGTCTTGTACAAACGATGGCGAAAAAAGGGATGAGTGTAAAAGACATTGCGAACGTCACGGACCTTTCGGAAGAAGAAGTGGAGCGGTTGTTGGAGTAGGGGAGACTGTCATCGACCTTTTTGGAGACGGCAGTTTTTTGTTTTACAATGAGTGGGTGCCAATATGATGTTCGTTTGCCGTTTAACACGCTTTCTTCTAACGTTGCAAATTATCACGAATATTTCTTAAGATGTTCTCATTTTGTTGTCATTGTGCGTGTGTCCGTAAGTATGAGTGTCAACAACCCAACGACTAAAGTCGTGGGCTTGTAAGCCCCATGTTGACCAGACCAAGGCTTGAAACAGAGCCTACGTTATAGATGTCATGACACGTTCGGGTGCTTCTCCAGCCCGTTCCTCTGTCGTGCAAGATTAAACAAGCGTGATGGGTGGCGCTAGTGTCTTGCACATAACAAGCATCTATAACATGGTCGAGGAGAATATGACCTGCGTAAGCAGAGGAAAGGGGAGGACCCTATGGTTTTTGTGTTAGACACAAATAAGTGTCCGCTTGTTCCTTGTCACGAAGCAGTTGCGAGAAAGCTGTTGAAACAAGGGAAGGCGGCGATTTACAAACGATTCCCATTTACCATTATCTTGAAAAAATCAGTGGACGAATCAGAAA
>NZ_FOJQ01000036.1 GCF_900111795.1 Anoxybacillus pushchinoensis
TACTCATTCGGACACGCGATGGAGTGATGTATGGTGTGGAAGAACGAGAAGAAACGAAACGAGAAACGATCGTGAAAAAGGCACTGAAGCGCGTGCAAACGCAAATGACAGAAGTGGTACGAGATAACATCCCATACCTTCGCCAATCTTCAGGGACACCGATTTACGAGGCATTGCAAGCATTGAAAGGTTTTTAAAACGAGAGAAAACGCACATACCTACAGGATGAGAGTAAGTAAAAGCGCTTACATATAACGATTTTATAAAACCATATATAACCAAAAAAATCGGTCGAGAAAAAAATCTCCCACAAAGTCTTGACTCAAACCCACCTTTCTTTTTTGTTGAAAACGTGATACAGTGAGTATAAGCTGATTATAATGGAAGTAGTGTAAAGAAAAAATATTGACAAAAACGTTGTTCAAACGTATAATTTTCTTTGTTGTCTTGAGGTGATTATCATTGAGATGGTCTATTCATCAACTTCATCAGTTGCAGCATAAAGGGCTGTCGATTGACGAAATGGCTGATGTGTCCGAGCTAAAAGAAGTGGATGCGTCTATTCGCGACATTTCTCCTGTCCGTGTTCATGGACGAGCAGATGTGAGCGCGAAAAAATTTACGTTCCACTTAACGATTGAAGGGACGATGACGTTACCGTGTTCCCGTACGCTTGTGGACGTATCATATCCATTCGCCATCGAAAGCACAGAAACGTTCTTTTTAAACGATTATGATGCAACAGATGAAGAATCGCATGTTGTTCAAGGAGAGGCGATCGACTTAATGCCGATCGTAAAAGAGCTCATTCTTCTTGAAATTCCAATGCAAATTTTTAGCGAGCAGCCGGATCATCCTGATGCCGCTCCGCAATCAGGAAAAGATTGGGCGGTCATTTCGGAAGAAGAACATGAAAACAAAATTGATCCGCGCCTTGCGAAGTTAGCCAAGTTTTTTGAAAACAAAAATGAATCATAAGGGAAGATCCGGAACTACACCGGCCTCCATATTTGCCTAAATCCATTTAAGGAGGTGGAAATGATGGCAGTACCTTTTAGAAGAACATCAAAAATGAAAAAGAGACTACGTCGTACGCACTTCAAATTGCGCGTACCTGGTATGGTAGAATGCCCAAACTGCGGTGAAATGAAACTTGCTCATCGCGTATGTAAAGTTTGTGGAACATACAAAGGAAAAGACGTTGTAAACAAATAAGAAAAGCGTAAGGGCCATCCCCTTGCGCTTTTCTTATTTTCTTATTTGATAGAGGAAAAACGGATCACATAGCGAATACAAAGCATGTACATACGGCAAAGGGGAGAGGGAGACATGATTGAAAAACAACAAGGCATCGCATGGTTTACAATTTGTCGTCCGACAAGACGAAATGCGATCGACTATACGGTGATGGATGAACTGCACGAAGCGATCGAGCTTGCTGAACAAGATGATGAAGTGAAAGTGCTCGTCATTACCGGCGCTGGCGAAGACGCCTTTTGTGCCGGCGGCGACTTACAAGTGTTTCACCAGCTAAAAACAAAAGAGGAAGCGTACGCTATGCTTGCGAAAATGGGAAATATTTTGTATCGCTTATTGACGTTGCCGAAGCCAACTGTTGCCCTCATTAACGGCATCGCAGTTGGCGGCGGCTGTGAATTGGCGACAGCATGCGATTTTCGCTTTGCCCGCGCCGGCGCACGTCTCGGTTTTGTACAAGCGAATTTAGCTATTACGACAGGTTGGGGTGGAGCGACGATGTTATTTGAAAAAATGGCGTACGACAAAGCGCTTCATCTATTGCTTCAAGCGCAAACGATAACAGCGGAAGAAGCGGAGCGCATCGGCTTTGTTCACCGTACGTTTCATCATTCGTTGCGCGAACAGTGTGAAAAAGAGATGAGTGGCTATACGAATAAATCGACCCATGTGTTGCGCGCCTATAAGGAGGCTGCGACCAAGCGTTGGAAAACGGAAGAGTTTCGCCGTCGTTTTTTTGCCGAAATTGAACAATGCGCTCACTTATGGGAAAGCGAAGAGCACGAGCAAGCGGTACAATCATTTTTAGCGAAACGAAATAAATAATCTTCTATCTTTTCTATTAGCTGCATAATGATATAGTAAATGCAGCGAGGAGGGATAGAAATGATGCGTCAAGATGCGTGGACAGAAGAGGAAGACGTATTGCTTGCTGAAACGGTGTTAACCTTTGTGCGCGAAGGAAGCACACAATTACGAGCGTTTGAAGAAGTAGGCAAAAAACTATCGCGAACAGCCGCCGCTTGCGGTTTCCGATGGAATGCATACGTGCGCAAAAAATATGAACGGGAGCTAGAGTTAGCGAAACAGCAACGAAAGAAGAAAAAAGAGCCGCAATCGCCCGAACGCGATATGACGTTGCAAGATGTCATTTCATTTTTGCAAACGTTGCAACAGCGCGGAGAAGGGAAACAAGAAATCGAACAGTTGCGCCAGCAAATATGTACGCTGCAACAAGAAAAAGAAGAGCTGGAAAAGCAGCTGCGAGCGTTGCAACAAGAGTACAAAGCGATCATGCATATTTTAGAGCGTGCGCGCCAATTGTCTGTGTAGTAGCTGATAGACGCCAGCTACTTTTTTTTATACAATAAAGCATAGGAAAGACAGAGGGGGAGGTACGGTGCGAATCGGGATTGTTGGTGGCGGTGCGGTCGGTTTGTTGACGGCTGCTTACATGAGCCAAAGCGCTCATGTCACCATTTACACGCGACGACATGAGCAGGCGGAAAAGCTATGCGCGAATGGATTGACGGTCATTTATGGAGACGAAAAAACGACGCATCGCGTACAAGCGACGCCGTTCGTTTGCGAAACGAACGACGATGTGTTGTTTATGGCGGTGAAACAATACGATTTAACAAACATATTCACGACGCATGTACATATGCTTCAAGCGAACGCCATCATATTTTTACAAAACGGCATGGGGCATATTCGATATGTATCGCACTTGCCTCACAAACATATTGCGCTTGCCGTCGTCGAACATGGCGCGCTGAAAGTAGACGATACGACCGTTGTTCATACCGGTGTCGGCCAGACGAAATGGAGCGTATGGCGAGGGGAACAGCACGCGTTCTCGTTTCTTTTGCGCACATCGTCTCGCTTTCCGTTTCAATACGTCGACGACTGGGAAACGATGTTGCTTGAAAAATTAATGGTGAACGTATTAATTAACCCGCTTACCGCTTTATTGCGCGTCCCGAACGGTATGCTAGTGGCGCACGATCCGTATCGGCAAGCGATGGAGCAGTTGTTTCACGAAGTCGCTTCGATTTTGCATATCGAACAACGGGAACGCATATGGCAGCACGTCCAAACGATTTGTCGCCAAACGGCCGCCAATCGCTCTTCGATGTTGCGCGACATCGAGTCAGGGAGAAGAACGGAGATAGACGCCATTTTAGCGTATGTGATCGAGCGAGCAAACGAGCAGCACATTTCTGCCCCCATTAGCACATTTTTATACACCCTTGTGAAAGGGAAAGAACTAGAGGGGGGAAAGGGAAGATGAAAGAGTTAGTAACTTCTTTCATTGCCATCATGGTTGTCGTACCGTTCCTTTCGTTTTTTTTTATTTTCACGCTCGCCAAAGCGGTGTTTAAACGAAAAGGGAGGCGTGCGTTTCACGTCGCTGTAAACGGATCGACCATTTTTTTTATTTTTGCGGTGCACGTATTGTTACAAGCTATTTTTCATCGGTCGTACATCGTTGAACTGCTCATTTTCTTTATTGTTACATTTATGATCGGTATCGTCTTATATTGGAAAAAGACAGGAGACGTGTCGTTGCCACGAACGTTTAAGTTATATTGGAAGGTGCAATTTTTATTGTTTACAACCGCTTATATGGGACTATTGATATACGGAATCATTCATCGCGTCATGGTCGTGTTTTCATCATGAATGGGAAAGGAAGTTTAAGATGGAAGTTATGGAGCTGTCATTGCCAGCCACGAACCGTTTAGCAACAGAGTATATGAAAGGAACGTTTCCGATTCATGAAGCGTTTCACCATTTTACGTTTGAAGAACGTCTCGCATACGTGCATGAGCGAACGTATGCACGAGAAGCGCTCGTCGATCATTTACTTACATACCATGAGCAGTTTGGGGCGAGCGATGAAACGATGGCAAATATTAAAAAATTGCGCCATCCAAAGAGTGTCGTCGTCATTGGCGGACAACAAGCTGGACTATTAACAGGTCCGTTATATACGATTTACAAAATCATCTCGATCATTACATTAGCAAAGCAACAAGAACGTGAGCTCGGCGTGCCTGTTGTTCCGGTGTTTTGGATGGCATCGGAAGATCATGACGTGGCAGAAATTAACCATGTGCACGTGTGTGATGAAGGGAAAGTGAAAAAATACGTATATCCGCCATTAGCGAGAGAGAAGCGGATGGCTGCCCGTATTGAACTCAATGAAGACGACTGCAAACAATGGATAGATGAAGTGCTGAAAACGTACGGTGAAACAGATGTAACAAACGAATTGCGTGCATACATATACGAATGTATCGCAAAATCGAAGACGATCGCTGACTTTTTTGCCGCCATTGTTTTATCGCTATTTGCAAAAGAAGGCCTCGTTGTTGTAGATGCGGCTCACCCACACTTACGGGCGATCGAAAGCAAATGGTTTATGACGATCGCTCACGATCATCATATGATGACAAACGCGCTAAATGAACAACAACGGCATCTTGAAAAGTTAGGTTATTCGCGCACGATTGATGTGTCGCCGATGTGCGCGCATTTGTTTTACGATGACGGCCAACGACGGCTATTATATTATGATGATAGACAACGTTGTTTTTACACAAAAGATGGGGTGTATCGCTTCACGTTAGATGAGTTAAAACAACGAATGGAGAAGGAGCCGCAGTCGTTTAGCAACAACGTCGTAACAAGACCGCTCATGCAAGAATGGTTATTTCCGACGCTCGCTTTCATTGCCGGTCCGGGCGAAATCGCCTATTGGGCCGAATTAAAGCAAGTGTTCGAGCATGTCGGCTTGCGCATGCCCCCGATTGTGCCGCGCCTGTCGTTGACGCTCGTTGAACGCCATATTGCAACCGATTTAGCTGATGTGCATATGACGGTCGAACAAGCATTGGCAAACGGAACGGACGATGCGCTTGAGGAGTGGTTGCGCAACAATCAGCCGATCGCGTTCGATGAAGCGTTTGACGAAGCGAAAAAGGAAATGGCGCGCATACATGAACAACTTCGTCATATTGGGATGCAAGTCGATCCGCACCTTGAACGAGTGATGTTGAAAAATGCCGAACGGATCGAGACAGAAATCGATTATCTTCAACAATTGATTGCACGGCGCATGTTGCAAAAGCATGATGTGCACGTGCGTAAATATGAGCGCATTGCGCTGGCGTTGCGTCCGAACGGCATGCCGCAAGAACGGGTATGGAATATGTTTTACTATATGAATCGCTACGGCTTAGACTTTGTTGACCGTCTTCTTCATGTCGATTATCGGTGGAATGGGCTGCATAAAATTGTATATATGTAACTATTTTCGTCGATAAAAAAATCCTGTCGCGCACAGGATTTTTTTTATTACAATAGAATAGTTCGGAAGTAAGTAGTGAATTTAGAGAAATGATGGTACAATACAATTGCAAAGTTGTAAAAGGTAGGTGACATCGTTGTTTCATCATGTAACTGTATTGTTAAAAGAAACGGTTGATGGATTGAACATAAAAAAAGATGGTACATATGTAGATTGTACGCTCGGTGGAGCTGGACATAGCGAATATTTACTGTCGCAATTATCGCCGGAAGGGAAATTGTTCGCCTTCGATCAAGACGATATCGCCATTCATCATGCTAAGCAAAAACTTGAACGATATAGCGGTCAATTTACGATTATTAAAAGCAATTTCCGCTATATAAAACAACAGTTGGCGCTTTACGGTGTGCATGAAGTGGACGGCATTTTATTCGATCTTGGCGTATCGTCTCCGCAGCTAGATATGCCGGAGCGCGGCTTTAGTTATCAACATGAAGCGCCGCTCGATATGCGCATGGATCGCGAGCAAACGTTAACAGCATACGACATTGTTAACACATGGCCGTATGAACAGCTTGTAAAAATTTTTTTCCAATATGGCGAAGAAAAATTTTCAAAAGCGATCGCGCGTAAAATTGAACAAGTGCGCAAGCAAAAGCCGATTGAAACGACGACGGAGCTTGCTGACATCATTAAGGAAGCTATTCCAGCGCCTGCTCGTCGAAAAGGAGGACATCCGGCGAAACGAATCTTCCAAGCGATTCGCATCGCTGTAAACGATGAACTGCGCGCGTTTGAAGAAGCGATCGAACAAGCAATCGATTTATTAAAACCGGGGGGACGAATAAGCGTCATTACGTTTCATTCGCTTGAAGATCGCATTTGTAAGCTAGCGTTTAAACAAGCAAGTGAAACGCCTCACTTACCTCCGGGACTGCCGATCGTTCCAGATGAGTATAAGCCGAAATTAAAAATCATTACGAAAAAGCCGATCGTTCCATCGGAAGAAGAATTGCAACAAAATCATCGCGCACGATCTGCGAAATTACGCATTGCTGAAAAATTATAAAAAAGGGGGAAAGCGTATGGCAGCTGTCCGCATTCAACAAAAAGTGCAACAACAACAAGTGCAGCGCACGCCAAAGAAAAAACAAAAACGCGTTGTGCGCTTTACGCTCGCGGAGAAGATCGTTCTCGTTGCGTTTGTCGCGTTTGCGCTATATAGCAGCGTCACGATCGTATCGAATCAATTTACGATGTATCATGTGAATAAAGAAGTGCAACAATTACAAGCGACGATTCAAGAGCAAGAAAAACGAAATCTTGATTTATACGTACAAGTGCAAGAACTAAGCACATACGAACGCATTTTAGCAAAAGCGAAAGAGCTCGGACTTACATTAAACGAAAATAACATAAAAGTTGTGCAGGATTGATGCCGAATGAGAAAGCATACACATACACATAGAGGAGCAGCTATATATTTTGGGTTGTTTAGCTTGCTCTTTTTTATGTTGTTTGGTCGTTTCGTTTACTTGCAAGCAACAGGTGTTGCGGATGGACAAGTATTAGCGGTTGAAGCGCAAAAACGTTATTTGAAAAAACAAGTGTTGGAAGCGAAGCGGGGAACGATTTTCGATCGGCGCGGGGAAGTGATTGCAGAAGATATCCCTTCCTACACTGTCGCGGCTATTCTCGACCCAGATATGCCGCAACATGTGTCCGATCCGGAAACGACGGCACGCAAACTGGCGCCGCTATTAAATATGGATGTCGCGGATGTAGAGCGCATATTGAAAAAAAATGCGAAGCAAGTAGAGTTCGGACCGAATGGCCGCGGCATTAGCCAAACGGTGAAAAAAGAAATTGAAGCGTTACAACTTCCAGGCATTATTTTTTTACGAGATTCAAAACGTTTTTATCCGCACGGCACATTTGCTTCGTACGTCGTCGGCTATGCGCAAAAAAATGAAGAGACGAATGAAGTAGAAGGAAAAATGGGCATTGAAAAGCAGTTTGATGAACAATTAAAGGAAAAAGATGGGTACGTCATTTACGAAGGGGATCAACAAGGATTTAAATTGCCTCATGCAGATGAAAAAATCGTCCCACCACAAAACGGTAAAGATATTTATTTAACGATCGATAAACATATTCAAGCGTTTTTAGAAGATGCGATGAATGCGGTCGAAAAACAATATGCTCCGAAAAAAATGATCGCCATCGTTGCAGATCCGAAAACTGGCGCCATTTTAGCGATGAGCACGCGCCCGAGTTTTAATCCAAACAAACGAAATATTGAAAACTACTTTAATGATGCGATTGCATATCCGTACGAACCAGGTTCGACGATGAAAATATTTACGCTTGCCGCCGCCGTGAACGAAGGAGTGTTTCAAGCCGATGAGACGTATTTATCCGGTTCGTATCAAGTAGGGAGCCATCGTATTCGCGACCATAATAAAGTCGGGTGGGGGAAAATTACGTTTCTTGAAGGAATGCAACGGTCGTCAAACGTCGCCTTTGCCATCATTGTGCGCGAAAAGTTAGGCGAAGATCGCTTTTTGCAATATTTGCACCGGTTCCGTTTCCACGAACCAACGGGCATCGATTTGCCTGGGGAGAAAGTGGGAAATATTTTGTATCGCTATCCGATTGAAAAAGTAACGACAGGGTTCGGACAAGGAACGTCCGTTACACCTATTCAACAAATTCAAGCAGCTACCGCCATTGCAAATGGTGGAAAAATGATGAAGCCATACGTCGTTGATCGCATTGTTGATCCGGAAAGCGGAAAAACGGTTGTAAAACATGAACCGCAAGTCGTTGACACGCCGATTTCAAAAGAAACAGCAGAAAAAGTGTTAGACATTTTAGAAACAGTTGTTACATCGGAGAAAGGGACAGGTCGTCCGTATCAAATTGAAGGTTATCGCGTAGCAGGAAAAACAGGAACTGCGCAAATTCCAGATCCGAAAGGTGGCTATTTGACGGGTCATCAAAACTACATTTTCTCATTTTTAGGGATGGCGCCGCGCGAAAACCCACGTTTAGTCATGTATGTTGCCGTGCAACAGCCAAACATTTCGTATACGGAAACAGGCGCAGCTCCTGTATCGATGATTTTTAATTCCGTCATGAAAAACAGTTTGCAATATTTAAATATTCAACCGACTGCCGAGAAAAAATCGGAGAAAAAAGAAAAAAGCGTGACGCTTCCGTCTTACGTCGGTCAATCGGTTGAACAAGCGGTACAGTCGTTGAAAAACGAAGGGATATCTGTCACTGTCATCGGAAAAGGAAAACATGTACACGCCCAATTTCCGCGGGCGGGTGAGCACGTCGTTGCGCCGGATCGCGTGTTGCTGCAAACCGATGGAAATGCTATCATGCCGGATTTGACCGGTTGGTCGCTGCGCGATGTCATGAAGCTCGCTGAATTGTTGCAACTCAAACCGAGCTTTATCGGAAGCGGATACGTATTTAGGCAAAATATCGCTCCAGGAGCGGTGATAAAACAAAACGATTACGTCATCGTTGAGCTTGCGAAACCGTCCGAACTTAGCGAGAAAAAAGAAAACAAAGAAAGCGAACAACAAGAAACGGATGGTCCGATCGACTAGTTCTATATGAAACGGTACAAGCATATAGTGGAACGAGCCGAAACATATGAGGGGGTTCTACGATATGCGTGCAGTTACCGTTCGCAAGCGATTAACTGTTTTTTTGTTGATCGGATTCGTCATTTTTGCGATCATTGATATACGTCTCGGTTACGTGCAATTCGTGTTAGGGGATATGTTAACCGAACGAGCGAAAGATTTATGGAGCCGAAACATTCCGTTTGAGCCAGAGCGCGGACAAATTGTCGATCGCAACGGGGTGCCTTTAGCGACTAACATAAGCGCTCCATCTGTGCTCGTCGTCCCAAGACAAATTGAAAATCCAGCCGAAGTAGCGAAGCAGCTTGCCGATATTTTACATATGCCGGTAGAGAAAGCGTACAAACATGTGACGAAAAAAACGTCTATTGAACGTATTCATCCTGAAGGACGAAAAATTTCAAACGAACAGGCAAAACAAATTCGTGATTTAGGGATGAAAGGAGTATACATCGCTGAAGACTCGAAGCGGTATTATCCGTTTGGCAGCTATTTATCGCACGTGCTCGGATTTGCAGGCATCGATAATCAAGGGTTAATGGGGCTTGAGTTGTATTACGACAAACAATTAAGCGGCAAGCCTGGGTCGGTACAATTTTATTCCGATGCGAAAGGGAAACGCATGCCCGGCATGGCCGATGCGTACACGCCACCCGTTGATGGCCTTGATTTAAAGTTGACGATTGATACGCGCGTGCAGACGATTTTAGAAAGGGAGCTGACCATTGCGGAAGCGACGTACCGTCCAGACGGCATTATTGCGATTGCGATGAATCCGAATAACGGAGAAATTTTAGGAATGGCCAGCCGTCCGACGTTTGATCCTGCTGATTTTCAAAACGTTCCTCCTGAAATTTTTAACCGAAACTTACCGATTTGGAGCACGTATGAACCAGGGTCTACATTTAAAATTATTACGCTCGCTGCCGCATTAGAAGAAAAAAAGGTCGATTTATTGAAAGAACATTTTTATGATCCAGGATATGTGAAAGTGGCAGGAGCGACGTTGCATTGTTGGAAGCGAGGAGGACATGGCGACCAAACGTTTTTAGAAGTAGTACAAAACTCGTGCAACCCGGGATTTGTAGAACTTGGTGAACGTCTTGGGAAAGAAAAGCTGTTTGAATACATTCGCGCTTTCGGTTTTGGTGAAAAAACAGGCATTGATTTACAAGGGGAAGGAAAAGGGATTTTGTTCCCCCTCCATCGCGTCGGGCCAGTGGAACAGGCAACAACAGCTTTCGGTCAAGGAGTGGCGGTGACGCCGATCCAACAAGTAGTGGCCGTCGCTGCCGCAGTGAATGGAGGGGTTTTATACCAACCGTATATTGCAAAAGAGTGGCTTCATCCTGTGACAGGAGAAGTCGTGCGCCGTCAAACGCCGCAAGTGAAAAGAAGGGTTATTTCCGAGGAAACGTCCAAACAAATTCGCTATGCGCTCGAAAGCGTTGTCGCTCAAGGAACGGGGAAAGGGGCGTTTGTTGATGGCTACCGCGTCGGTGGAAAAACAGGAACGGCGCAAAAAGCGAAAGACGGTCAATATTTAAAAGATAACCATATCGTTTCATTTATCGGCTTTGCGCCGGCCGACGCCCCTCAAATTGTCGTGTATGTTGCTGTCGATAATCCGAAAGGAACCGTGCAATTCGGAGGCGTCGTCGCTGCTCCGATTGTTGGAAATATTATGGAAGATAGTTTGCGCGCGCTTGGCGTGAAGCCGCGCAAAGAGCAAATTGAAAAAGAAACGACATGGCTTGACCCGCGGTATGTCGAAGTGCCAAATTTAATCGGTTTAACAAAAAAAGATTTGCAACAGCAACTTTTTAACTTAAAATTAGATGGTAGTGGCGAAGGCGATACGGTTGTTGAACAGGCGCCGAAGCCTGGAGTCAAAGTGAAAGAAGGAGCGACGATCCGGGTTTATTTTGGAACGAAACGGTAAAGCCTAGAGGAAGTATCCTCATGGCTTCTTTTTCTGTTTAGATAAGAAAAAAAGAAAGGAACGATCGGTATGAAGTTACAAACGTTACTTCAACATTTACATAGCTTTACCCCACTTGCAACAGAAAATCCAACGATTACATCGATCGAAATGGATTCAAGGGAAGTCAAACAAGGTTCATTATTTGTTTGCATCAAAGGATTTACAGTAGACGGACACGATTTTGCGGAACAAGCTGTCGCGCGCGGAGCAGTTGCAGTCATGGCAGAAAAACCGCTCACATTGCCTGTGCCGGTCATTTATGTGAACGATAGCCGACGAGCATTAGCGGTGCTCGCCGATGCGTTTTACGGTCAGCCGACGCATCAACTTCATTTAATCGGCGTGACAGGGACGAACGGAAAAACGTCGACGACGCATTTCATTGAACGTATATGTCGTCACGCTGGAAAAAAAACCGGGCTCATCGGTACGATTAACATGAAAATTGGCGATGAAACGTATGATGTAAAGAATACAACACCCGAATCGCTCGTGTTGCAAAAAATGTTTCGGAAAATGGTCGATGCCGATGTTGACATCGCTGCGATGGAAGTATCATCGCATGCGCTACATATGGGTAGAGTGCACGGCTGCGATTTTGATGTCGCCGTTTTTACGAATTTAACACAAGATCATTTAGACTATCATCAAACGATGGATCACTACCGTTGGTCAAAAGGGCTATTGTTCGCTCAACTTGGCAATCGTTTCGATCATAGCCGTCCGAAGTTTGCGATATTGAACGCAGACGATGCAGCAACAGAAGAATATAAAAAAAGCACAGCCGCAACAGTTGTGACGTACGGCATTCATCATAAAAGCGACATTATGGCGAAACAAATTGAAATGACGACAAACGGTACGACGTTTCAGCTTGTCACCCCGATGGAAACGGTACGGGTGACGACGAAACTCATCGGCATGTTTAATGTATATAATTTATTAGCTGCGGTGGGAGCTTGTCTCGTCTCAAACATTCCGCTTAAAGCGATCGTTGAAGCGATTGCCGACATGGAAGGTGTTCCAGGCCGCTTTGAAGTCGTCGATGCAGGTCAGCCGTTTACAGTGATCGTTGACTACGCCCACACGCCAGATAGTTTACAAAACGTGCTCCAAACGATTCGCCCATTTGCGAAAAAGCGCATATTTGTCGTCGTTGGCTGCGGTGGCGATCGCGACCGAACGAAGCGGCCGTTGATGGCGCAAGTCGCTGTTCAACATAGCGACGTGCCCATTTTTACATCTGACAACCCGCGCTCTGAAGATCCGGTCGCTATTTTAAACGACATGAAACGAGGGGTAACGGAAGATGTCGTATGTATTGTCGATCGAAAAGAAGCGATTACATATGCGATAGAGCAAGCTGAGGAAGGCGATGTCGTTTTAATTGCAGGAAAAGGGCATGAGACGTATCAAATCATTGGAAAAAACGTGTTATATTTTGATGATCGTGTCGTCGCACGTGAAGCTATTCAACGAAGAAAAGATAAATAGGAGATGAGGAAGGTGCAACGATCATGAACGAGAAAGTCATTTTATTCACGGCGGGGCTTGCTTTTATCATTACGGTTGTGCTATCGCCAATTTTCATTCCGTTTTTAAGACGATTAAAATTTGGGCAAAGCATTCGCGAAGAAGGGCCGAAGTCTCATCAAAAAAAATCAGGTACGCCGACGATGGGCGGATTAATGATTTTAATTTCACTTTCTGTTGCTACGCTCGTCGTGAGCGACATCTTTTTTGAGCGGACGGCGCAAACATATTTGCTGTTGTTTGTGACGGTTGGCTACGGCTTGCTCGGATTTATTGATGATTTCATTAAAGTCGTCATGAAGCGCAATCTCGGTTTGACGAGCAAACAAAAACTAGCTGGGCAATTGCTTATCGCGCTCGTATTTTACTTTTTCTTTCAACGTCATGGCATTTCAACCGTCGTGGCGATTCCAGGAACAGATTATTCGTTTGACTTAGGGGTTGCCTACGTTTTGTTAATTATTTTTATGCTTGTCGGCGGTTCGAATGCGGTCAACTTAACAGACGGGTTGGACGGTTTGCTTGCTGGAACAGCGGCGATCGCGTTTGGGGCGTATGCTGTATTAGCATGGAATCAAGGGCAATACGATATTGCTATTTTTAGCGTCGCTGTCGTCGGTGCGGTGCTTGGGTTTCTCGTATTTAACGCTCACCCTGCGAAAGTGTTTATGGGCGATACCGGCTCGCTTGCGCTTGGTGGGGCAATTGTAGCCGTTGCGATTTTAACAAAGCTCGAAATATTGTTAGCTATTATCGGCGGCGTGTTCGTTATCGAAACGTTGTCTGTCATCATTCAAGTCATTTCCTTCAAAACGACAGGAAAACGCGTGTTTCGCATGAGTCCGTTACACCACCATTACGAGTTGATTGGTTGGTCTGAATGGCGCGTTGTCGTGACGTTTTGGGCAGTTGGCTTATTGTTTGCCATCTTAGGAATTTATATTGAGGTGTGGGTATAATGTACAACGGAAAAAAAGTGTTCGTATTAGGTTTAGCGAAAAGCGGATTAGCAGCAGCAAAACGGTTGCGCGAACTTGGGGCGGATGTTGTCGTCAACGATCGAAATGAACCGAGTGAGCAAGAAAAACAAGAGCTACAATCGCTCGGCATTCGTCTCGTATACGGGGGGCACCCGATCGAATTGCTTGACGAGCCATTTGATTTTGTCGTGAAAAATCCAGGCATCCCATATACGAATGCACTCGTTCAAAAGGCGATCGAAAAACAGTTGCCGATCATAACAGAAGTAGAAATTGCGTATGAAACGACAGAAGCGCCAATTATCGGCATTACAGGTTCAAACGGAAAAACGACGACAACGACCTTGATTTATCACATGTTACAAGAAGCGAAACGTCGTCCTTTGATCGCCGGAAATATCGGAACAGTTGCATGCGAAGTCGCGAAACAGGCGACAAAAGATGATGTTATCGTCATGGAATTATCTTCGTTCCAACTGCTTGGGACGATTCGCTTTCGTCCGCATATCGCCGTGTTGTTAAACATTTTTGATGCACATTTAGACTATCACGGAACGAAAGAAGCGTACGCAGAAGCGAAAGGAAACATTTTTAAAAACCAAACGGAAACGGACTACGCTGTTGTCAATGCCGATGATCCGATCGTTATGCGTTTAGCTGAGAAAAGCCGAGCACGTAAAGTTCCGTTTTCCGCTACAACGTCGCTATCGTACGGAGCGTCAGTTAAAGAAGGGGCGATTTATTTTCATGATGAGCGAATTATTGATGTCCGAGATGTGGCGTTACGAGGGACACATAACATCGAAAATATATTAGCAGCTGTTGTAGCAGCAAAACTAGCAGGTGCAGACAATGATTCGATTCGCCGTGTCTTAACGACGTTTACAGGCGTTCCTCATCGCTTGCAATTTGTCGCTGAAATCAACGGAAGAAAATTTTATAACGACTCAAAAGCGACAAACATATTAGCGACGCAAAAAGCGTTAAGCGCCTTTCATGAGCCGGTCATTTTACTTGCTGGCGGCTTAGATCGCGGCAACGAATTTGATGAGCTGTTACCATATTTGCATCATGTGAAAGCCGTCATCACGTTTGGACAAACGGCGCCAAAAATTGAGCGCGTTGCGCGTGAAGCAGGAATACAGCAAGTGAAACGTGTCGATAATGTGGAACAAGCAGCTTTTGCCGCATATGAATGGTCGTCGCCGGGCGATGTTATTTTATTATCTCCAGCTTGTGCAAGCTGGGATCAATATAAAACTTTCGAACAGCGTGGGGACATGTTTATGTTTGCGGTGCATAAGCTTAAATAAGACGAATTTTAAGTAAATTGAGGTGTTCCGCATTGCATGGAAAAAAGTCTGCACCTGATTTTTTATTAATGCTCATCACGTTTTCGTTGTTGGCGATCGGGCTTATTATGGTGTATAGCGCAAGCGCGATTTGGGCTGACTACAAGTTTCACGATTCGCTTTTCTTTGCGAAGCGTCAGCTTCTATTTGCGGCGGTTGGTATCGTTGCGATGTTTTTTTTCATGAACATCGACTATTGGACGTGGCGAACGTGGGCGAAAGTATTGCTCATCGTTTGTTTCATTCTTCTCGTCCTCGTCTTAATTCCGGGCGTTGGCATGGTGCGCAACGGGTCGCGCAGCTGGATCGGCGTCGGCGCGTTTTCCATTCAGCCATCTGAGTTTATGAAAATGGCGATGATCGCGTTTCTAGCGAAATATTTATCCGAAAACCAAAAAAAAATCGCATCATTTAAACAAGGATTGCTCCCATCATTGTTGCTCGTGTTTGTTGCTTTCGGCATGATTATGTTGCAGCCGGATTTAGGAACGGGAACGGTGATGGTCGGCACGTGCGTCGTCATGATTTTTGTCGCTGGAGCGCGCATAAGCCACTTTGTGCTTCTTGGCCTGCTTGGATTGGTAGGGTTCGCAGGGCTCGTTTTATCCGCTCCGTATCGCATAAAGCGCATTACATCATTTTTAAACCCGTGGGAAGATCCGTTAGGAAGTGGTTTTCAAATTATCCAATCGCTTTATGCGATTGGTCCGGGTGGTTTGTTTGGCCTCGGATTAGGCCAAAGCCGTCAAAAGTTTTTTTACTTGCCGGAGCCGCAAACAGATTTTATTTTTGCTATTTTAGCTGAAGAGCTTGGGTTTATTGGCGGCTCCCTCGTTTTGCTTTTATTTAGTTTATTGCTTTGGCGCGGCATTCGCATCGCTTTAGGGGCGCCGGATTTATACGGCAGCTTTTTAGCTGTCGGCATTATTGCGATGATTGCGATTCAAGTGATGATTAACATTGGGGTAGTGACAGGGCTTATGCCGGTCACAGGCATTACGCTGCCATTTTTAAGCTATGGTGGCTCGTCGTTGACGCTCATGTTAATGGCGATTGGCGTGTTGTTAAACATTAGTCGCTACGCACGATATTAAAGGCTGACTTCATGGAAGTCAGCTTCTTCTGTTACTTTTGAGAGGAGGAAAATCGATGAAAATTGTAGTGAGCGGCGGTGGCACAGGGGGCCACATTTATCCTGCACTTTCTTTTATTCATGAAGTAAGAAAGCAACATCATGATGTAGATGTATTATATATCGGAACGGAAAAAGGGTTAGAAAGTACAATTGTGCCGAGAGAAAACATTCCATTTCATGCGATTGATATTAGCGGATTAAAACGAAGCGTTTCATTTGAAAATGTGAAAACGCTCATTCGTTTCATCACGAGCGTGCGCACATGTAAACAGTTGTTAAAACAATATAAACCGGACGTCGTGCTCGGTACGGGAGGCTACGTATGCGGCCCTGTCGTCTATGCCGCAGCAAAACTAGGTATACCGACGATCATTCATGAACAAAATAGCATTCCTGGGCTGACGAACAAATTTTTAAGCCGCTATGCGAATAAAATAGCTATTTGTTTTGAGGAGACGAAGGAATATTTTCCACAAGAAAAAGTGGTGTTAACAGGGAACCCGCGCGCGTCAGAAGTCGTAGGAAAAGATGGACAGGAAGCAAAACGGTCGCTCGGATTAGCAGAGCAGAAAAAAACGGTGTTAATTGTCGGGGGAAGCCGAGGGGCGCGGCCGATTAACGAAGCGTTTTTACAAGTGCTTCATGAAGCGGAACAAAAACCGTACCAATTTTTATATGTTACAGGTGACGTTCATTATGATAAAGTAATAAAGGCGGTAAACGACGTCGGAAATCCAACGAACGTGATCATTCGTCCGTTCATTCATAATATGCCAGAAGTGTTGGCAGGGGTAGATATGATCGTCGCTCGCGCGGGTGCAACGACGCTTGCAGAAATTACAGCGTTAGGCATTCCAAGTATTTTAATTCCGAGTCCGTACGTGACGAACAACCATCAAGAAAAAAATGCGCGTGCGCTAGAGAAAAAAGGAGCGGCCATCGTTCGCTTAGAACATGAGTTGACAGGTGCACGCTTACTCGAAGATATCGACCGTATTTTATTAGATGAGCGAACGTTAGCAAGCATGAAAGAAGCATCATTTCAATTAGGTATTCGCGACGCAGCGCAACGTTTATACCGCGTCATGGTGGAGACAATGTCATAGTTTGCATACGATATATGAAACAGGTAGAGGAGGTAAACCATTGGAAAAACTACGTGAAGAGCTACAACGCGCGAATGTTGGAACGGTGAAAGAAAACGAGCGAATGGCGAGCCATACGACAATGAAAATCGGCGGTCCTGCTGATCTTTTCGTTGAACCGAAACATATAGATGGGTTAAAAAAGACGATCGACATCGTTCGGAAGCATAACGTGCCGTGGCGTGCGATCGGTCGCGGTTCGAACTTGCTCGTACTAGATGGAGGAATTGAAGGTGTCGTCATTAAACTTGGCGAAGGATTAGACGGCTTACAAATAAATGGGACAGAAGTGACGGTTGGCGGTGGCTATTCGCTCATTAAACTGGCGACCGTCATTAGTAAGCAAGGCTTGTCTGGACTTGAGTTTGCAGGTGGTATTCCGGGAACGGTTGGCGGTGCGGTATATATGAACGCTGGCGCTCACGGTTCAGACATGTCGCGTATCGTGAAAAAAGCGCAAATTTTATTTGAAGACGGAACGATCGAATGGTTAACGAATGAACAAATGGAATTTTCGTATCGCACGTCTATTTTACAAAAAAAACGAAAAGGCATTTGCGTCGCCGCAACACTTGAAATGAAAAAAGGAAACCGCGACGAAATTGTCGCGGCGATGCAAAAAAATAAAGATTATCGCCGCGAAACACAACCGTGGAACTATCCGTGCGCGGGAAGTATTTTTCGCAATCCGTTGCCGCATTACGCCGGACAGCTCATTGAAAAAGCAGGATTAAAAGGATATACGATTGGCGGGGCGAAAATTTCTGAACAACATGCGAATTTTATTGTCAACGCAGGCGGGGCAACAGCAAACGATGTGCTTCAGCTCATTGATTACGTGAAAAAGACGATTAATGATTTATATGGCGTTTCATTAGAAACAGAAGTTGAAATTATCGGGCGGAAGTAATACATTTTCCCCATCCTAATTTTTTCTATATTATGCTATAATGGAAGTGAAAACAATGAACTAACGGTTGCGAACGTGCGCCGTTAGTTTTCTTGTTATTTTGATTTGGTCCATCGACCGAGGTGGAGGACATGGGAAAAGGAAAAGTTGTCGTTCTTGAAGAACGCGTGCCAAAGTTAAAAGAGCAGCGAAGACAGCGTGCGAATCGCCAATTAGTTATATACATTTCTTTATTTTTTATGCTTTTGGTATGTGTCATTTATGCTCAATCACCGCTTAGCAACGTCTCGGTTATTCACGTCGAAGGAAACAATCACGTTTCTTCTGAAGACATTATTGAATTGAGCGGTGTGACGACAAACACGAGCTTTTGGAAAGTGAAAAAAGATGAGATTGAGCAACGGGTGAAGCAACATCCAGAAGTGAAAGAAGTGAGTGTAAAAAAACGAATCCCGAATCGCATCGACATCGCTGTCGTCGAACGAAAGCGCATCGCTTACATTTTGGACAACCATTCATTTTTGCCAATTTTAGATAATGGAAAAGTGTTAACGCACGTCAAGCAAGCTATTCCGAGCGATGCCCCAATTTTAATTGGGTGGAATGAAGGAGAGGCTATTCAAGATATAGCTTCCCAGCTGGCCAACACGCCAAATTCGATTTTAAACCTCATCTCTGAAATTCATCATACCCCAAGCTCGTCCGATCCAAAACACATTACCGTCTATATGAATGACGGGATAGAAGTCAGTGCTACCGTCGATCGTTTTGCGGAAAAAATCGTTCATTATCCTTCGATCGTTCGCCAGTTGCAGCCCGGTATGAAAGGTGTCCTCCATTTAGAGATGAGCACATATTTTAAGCCATACGAAACGGATGAAGGGAATGAAAAAACTGATGAAAATGAACGGTAGCCACGTCGTTTTATCGTTCGTTTGTTTAGTTTTAGGGTTTATGCTGGCGTTCTCTTATCAAATGACGAAAAAAGAAACAGCTAACCGCCAGCTTGAACGCCAATGGAATAAAGAATACGAATATCGACGACAGCTCATTGAACAACAAGAACAAAATCGAAAATTGCAAGCTCAATTGTTCGCTAAGCAACAGCGCGTTCGCGCTATCGAGAAAGAGTTGGCGGGCGAAGAACAAGTTTATTTTAATCTTGTAGAAGATGCGGAACGGTTGCGCATGTATCTCGGAAAAGTGAAGGTAAAAGGAAAAGGAGTAGAAGTGACGCTAGCCGATGCGTCGTACATCCCCTCGGAAGCGAATGCCACAAACTATATTGTCCATGAGCGACACGTCTTTCAAGTCGTCAATGAACTACTGATTGCGGGGGCGTCTGCAATATCGATTAACGGACAGCGATTATCGCACCGATCGTATATTTTGTGCAATGGTCCGGTCATTGAAATCGATGGGACACAACATCCAGCCCCGTTCGTTATTCAAGCGATCGGCGACCCAAACGTACTTATTCCGGCGCTAACGATTGCTGGTGGGGTGAAAGACCAGCTGACGAGCGACCATATTATTGTTGACATTACGGAAAAATCGGAAATTACAATGGAACCGTTGATGCAAAAATAGAGGAGGAGCGATGTTGACGCAAAAAACGATATGGCATTTCACGCTTGTGTCGTTCATTATTGGCTTTATGTTAGCTGTCCAATTCCAGACGAACAACGAGCCAAACGTGCGCGATACACGCGATATATGGGAAATACGGCAAGATTTGAAAAAGGAACAAGAGCTACATGAGCAACTGTTAACTGAAATACGAAAATATGAAGAAACGATTGAAAAATATGAACAGCAACGTGCAGAGAGCAAGGGAACTGTCCTTCGACAAACGTTGGAGGAATTAAAAAAAGAAGCAGGATTAACTGAAGTAGTCGGTGAAGGCGTCGTGCTTTACATCGAGCAAATGTATGATGAGTCATACGTCGGACCTATTCATGATACGGTGTCTGCGGATTTGCTTCGCCGGCTTATTAATGAGCTCAATATGTACGGAGCAGAACAGATGAGCATTGCCGGACAACGCATCGTCAATACGACCGTTATTCGCGATATTAACGGGGTCACAAAAGTCGATACATATCCGCTTCGATCATTTCCAATTGAAGTGAAAGTCATCGCGACGAATGCTGAAAAGTTGTACAACCGATTAAAAGCATCGATGATTGTTGATAACTTTGCGCTTGAAAATTTACTTCTCACCATTTCAGAGCCGCAAAAGCGAGTCGTCATCCCTCCATACGATGGAACGGTGCGCGTAAAACAAATGGAAGCAGTCGAAGACGGTAGGAGGTGAACATGATGTGGCTTCCGTTGCTCGGTTTAGTGATCGGCATCTTGCTCGGATTGTTGACAGATTGGCGCATTCCGAGTGAATATTCCAACTACTTATCGATTGCGGTGCTTGCGGCGTTTGATACGCTGATCGGCGGCATTCGCGCTCATTTACAAAACATTTATGATGAACATGTCTTTGTATCTGGATTTTTTTTTAATATTATTTTAGCAACAAGTTTAGCTTTTCTCGGTGTGCATCTTGGTGTAGACTTGTATTTAGCAGCTGTATTTGCGTTCGGTGTGCGCCTGTTTCAAAACATCGCTGTCATCCGCCGAATTTTGTTAACGAAATGGTTAGAAAGCCGCCAAAAAAATCGTTTATAAAAAAGGGAATGCTGTTCGAATGTGGAATATAGTGTTGATATACATAGCAACGTTCATTTTGTAAAGGAGGTGCCAATAAAATGAACAGCAACGATTTTTATGTTAGTCTTGACATCGGTACATCGAGCGTGAAAGTGATCATTGGTGAAATGATGAACGATCAGCTAAGCATTATCGGTGTCGGCAATGCGAAATCGCAAGGGCTGAAAAAAGGCTCAATTATTGATATAGATGAAACGGTGCAATCGATTAAACGAGCGGTTGACCAAGCGGAACGAATGGTTGGCGTAACGATTAAAGGCGCAATTGTCGGGATAAACGGCAATCACATTCAGCTTCAGCCGTGTCATGGAATTGTCGCTGTATCGAACGAGAATAAAGAAATTACAAATGAAGATGTCACGCGCGTCATCGAAGCAGCGCAAGTTGTTTCCATTCCCCCGGAGCGCGAAATTATCGATGTCATTCCGAAACAGTTTATCGTCGATGGACTAGATGGCATTAACGATCCGCGCGGCATGTTAGGCGTTCGATTAGAAATGGAAGGCATCATGATTACCGCATCGAAAACAGCATTACATAACGTGCTTCGCTGCGTAGAGCGCGCAGGATTGCAAGTGCTTGACGTCTGCTTACAACCGCTTGCAGCAGCGTCTATCGCGCTGTCAAAAGACGAGAAAAACTTAGGCGTTGCGCTCATTGACATCGGTGGCGGTTCGACGACCGTTGCTGTGTTTGATCAAGGGTTTTTGCAAGCGACAACCGTCCTTCCGATCGGCGGAGAACATATTACAAAAGATTTGTCGATCGGCATGCGCACATCGACAGAAGATGCAGAGCGCATTAAACTTAAGCATGGACATGCTTTTTACGACCTCGCTTCTGACGAGGAAGTGTTTAGCGTTCCGATCATTGGCACCGACCAACAGCAACAGTTTAGTCAATTGGAAATTGCGGATATAATCGAAGCGCGTGTCGAAGAAATTTTACTCATGGCACAAACGGAAATTCGAAAACGCGGATTTCGCGATTTGCCGGGCGGTTACGTGTTAACGGGCGGAACGGTCAATATGCCGGGCGTGCTAGAACTGGCGGAAGCGATATTTGAAAATACGGTTCGTGTGGCGATGCCGGACTACATTGGCGTGCGCGATCCGCAATATACAAACGGTGTCGGATTTATTCAATTCGCTTATAAAAATGCGAAACTGCAAGGAAAACAAGTGCCTGTTCTTTCTTCGGGAGCGGCAAGCGATTTCCAAGCGGAGAAGAAAGTGCAAAAAGCGCCAGCGAAACCGAAACAAAAAGAACAACATTTAGGTCATAAAGTAAAGAAATTTTTCGGATACTTTTTTGAATGACAATTTGAATGGCTAGGAGGATTATGTCATGTTGGAGTTTGACACGACGGTTGATCAGTTAGCAACAATTAAAGTAATTGGTGTCGGCGGCGGGGGAAACAACGCTGTAAACCGCATGATTGAACATGGGGTGCAAGGCGTTGAATTTATCGCGGTTAATACAGACGCCCAAGCGTTAAATTTATCGAAAGCGACAACGAAGCTGCAAATTGGAGCGAAATTGACGCGCGGATTAGGTGCTGGGGCAAATCCAGAAGTAGGAAAAAAGGCGGCAGAAGAAAGTAAAGAACAAATTGAAGAAGTGCTCAAAGGGGCAGATATGGTGTTCGTCACAGCCGGCATGGGTGGAGGAACAGGAACAGGCGCGGCTCCGGTCATTGCACAAATTGCGCGCGATTTAGGTGCGCTCACAGTCGGTGTCGTTACGCGGCCGTTCACGTTTGAAGGAAGAAAGCGCGCGATGCAAGCGGCAAGCGGCATTGCGGCTATGAAAGAAGCAGTTGATACGCTCATCGTCATTCCGAACGATCGTTTGTTAGAAATTGTCGATAAAAACACGCCGATGTTAGAAGCGTTCCGTGAAGCAGATAACGTGCTTCGTCAAGGTGTGCAAGGCATTTCCGACTTAATCGCTGTACCGGGGTTAATTAACTTAGACTTTGCTGATGTGAAGACGATCATGTCAAATAAAGGTTCAGCTTTGATGGGAATTGGCGTAGCGACGGGCGAAAATCGCGCGGCGGAAGCGGCGAAAAAGGCGATTTCAAGCCCGCTACTAGAAACGTCGATCGACGGTGCCCAAGGGGTGTTAATGAACATTACCGGCGGAACGAACTTAAGCTTGTATGAAGTACAAGAGGCGGCCGACATTGTCGCATCAGCGGCAGACCAAGATGTGAATATGATTTTCGGTTCCGTCATTAACGAAAACTTGAAAGATGAAATTGTCGTCACTGTCATTGCGACAGGATTTAACGAAGAAATCAACCAAGCAAAAGCAACGCGGCAAGCGGTTGTTAAACCGAATGTTACCGCTAAACGCGAAAAAAAGGACGAACCGATCGACTACTCGCCAACGCGCAGTCAACAAGTAGAAGATCCGCTCGATATTCCAGCCTTTTTGCGCAACCGCAACCGTCGCCGTTAAAAAAACGCTCACGACTCGTGGGCGTTTTTTTTTATTTGAAGGGTTGCGATGGCGAGGCGCTTTTTTGACAAAACCTCTAAAGAAATGACGTCATCGTTTGACACACTTTCCTATTAGAAGTGCTATATACTAGTTTCAAGATAAGGAGGGGATGCCGCTGATTTATGCCGATCTCGTATGGTTATTAAATTTTTGCTTTGATGCGATGTTGCTATGGCTTGCAGCAATCATGTTAAAACGGCGCGTTCGCGTATGGCGGCTTATGCTTGCGGCGTTAGTCGGTTCGCTGCTCGCCTTGCTTGTTCTCACTCCTTTTGCTTATATCACGTCTCATGTCGTAACAAAGCTTATCATCTCTTTTTTTATCGTTTGGATTTGTTTTGGTTTTTATCGCTTTCGTTTTTTCATTGAAAATGTGCTTGCTTTTTATTTTGCAACATTTGTGATGGGAGGAGGCATGATCGCGTTTCACTTTTTGTTGCAAAGTGAAATGGGATCGACGTTGCATTCGATTTCGATAAGCTGGTTGTTCGTCGTTGTGACGTTTCCAGCTTTATGGATGTTATCAAAAGCGCAAATGGGGACGATTCGCGAAAAAAAATTACGGTTTGAACATATCATTGATGTGCGCGTCACATGTTTTGGACAAACGGTGTTGTTAAAAGGATTAGTAGATAGCGGAAACCAACTACGCGATCCGCTTACAAACGCTCCAGTGATGATCGTCGAATGGCAACCGTTCGCCCATATGTTACCTGCCTCTGTTTTACAAATGATTCATGAACGTACGTACACAGATGATATACCGAACGAATGGGTTAGCCGCATGCGCTTCATCCCATATCGTGCCGTCGGCGTCGAACAGCAGCTGTTAGTTGCGATCAAGCCAGACGATGTGCAATGGTTAGACGACAAGCAATGGACGCCCGTCAACAAAGCGCTCATCGGCTTCTCCCGAGCGACGCTTTCTGCCGATGGGGAATATAACTGCATTGTTCATCCGTATATCGTCATGTCGCAAGCTTCGTAATTATTATTATCATACGGCCACATGCGCCAAAATAGAAGGAGGTTTTCTATGAAACTGTTCAAATTGCGCCTCATGTATGTATGGTACAAATTATTGAAAAAACTAGGTTTAAAAGCGGACGAAATTTATTACATCGGTGGAAGTGAAGCGCTTCCGCCACCATTGACAAAAGAAGAAGAAGAACTATTGTTAAAAAAACTTCCTTCCGGAGATGAAACGGCACGTTCGCTATTAATTGAGCGCAATCTTCGCCTCGTCGTTTATATTGCGCGCAAATTTGAAAATACGGGCATTAACATTGAAGATTTAATTAGCATCGGTACGATCGGATTAATTAAAGCGGTCAATACGTTTAATCCAGAGAAAAAAATTAAACTCGCTACATATGCGTCGCGCTGTATCGAAAATGAAATTTTAATGTATTTACGGCGCAACAATAAAGTGCGATCTGAAGTGTCGTTTGATGAACCGTTAAACATCGATTGGGATGGAAACGAATTGTTATTATCGGATGTACTAGGTACAGAAGATGATGTCATTACGAAAGATTTAGAGGCAAATATTGATCGTAACCTACTGTTTCGCGCCCTCGATCAATTAAGTGAACGCGAAAAACAAATTATGGAACTTCGCTTCGGATTAAGCGGGGGGGAAGAAAAAACGCAAAAAGACGTCGCCGATTTATTAGGTATTTCCCAATCGTACATTTCCCGTTTAGAAAAGCGAATTATTAAACGATTGCGAAAAGAGTTTAACAAAATGATGTAATGCATATTTTTCCCTTCAAAGGAGATACTGAAAGCTGACAGCATCTCCTGCAAGGAGGGAAAGATATGACAAGAAACAAAGTTGAAATTTGTGGCGTTGATACATCGAAACTTCCTGTACTAAAAAACGAAGAAATGCGTGAATTATTTCGGCAAATGCAAGCGGGGGATGTATCCGCACGCGAAAAATTAATTAATGGGAATTTGCGGCTCGTATTAAGCGTCATTCAACGATTTAACAATCGTGGTGAATATGTCGACGACTTGTTTCAAGTAGGCTGCATCGGACTTATGAAATCAATTGATAACTTTGACTTAAGCCAAAATGTTAAGTTTTCCACGTACGCTGTGCCGATGATTATCGGTGAAATTCGCCGATATTTACGAGATAATAACCCGATTCGTGTGTCTCGCTCGTTGCGCGATATTGCGTACAAAGCGCTTCAAGTTCGTGAAAAAATAATGACTGAAACAGCGAAGGAACCGACGGCAGAAGAGATTGCGAAAATTTTAGATGTTCCGCACGAAGATATCGTGTTTGCCCTAGACGCTATTCAAGATCCTGTTTCGCTATTTGAGCCGATTTACAACGATGGGGGCGACCCAATTTATGTCATGGACCAACTGAGCGATGAAAAAAACCGCGATACTCATTGGATTGAAGAAATTGCTTTAAAAGAAGGGTTGCGCCGCCTAAACGAACGAGAAAAAATGATTATTCGAAAACGATTTTTTCAAGGAAAAACACAAATGGAAGTGGCTGAAGAAATCGGAATTTCCCAAGCGCAAGTATCCCGTTTAGAAAAAGCTGCGATTAAGCAAATGAACAAAAACGTTCAATGGTAATAGACGCCTCCATCGAAAACGGATGGAGGCTTTTTTGCGCATATGACTACAACGACAGGCTTGTGCATACATATAGGAGATAGAAAGAAGAAAAGGAGCGGGGGAACATGGTGAAAATTTCTGAACTCCAACAAAAAGACGTCGTCAATGTCGCAAACGGCAAACGGCTTGGGCATATTGGAGATATCGATATTAACTTAACGACCGGTCAAATTGAGGCGATTATTATTATAGGGACAGGGAAAGTGCTCGGTTTATTCGGACGGGCAGATGAAATCATCATTCCGTGGAGAGATATCGTAAAAATCGGTGCAGATGTCATTCTCGTTCGATTAGATGGCGAGTATGAGTAAAATGTTTGTGGGAGAAAAAAAGACAGGTTCCTGATTTGGTATAATAAGGAACCTGTCAGATATGTAAGCAAAATAGATGAAAAACGGGCTCTCCTCCTGGTAAGGTAGTAAGTGTGAAAAAAATACAACCAAAGAAAGGAGTGGAGCCCATGCAGGATTATATCACAAACGGCTTGACATTAAAAGAGATCGAACAGTCTTTATTTAGACATATGCAAAAACAATATGGTCATCTCCTTCAACAGGTGTTGGAGGAGATCGACCGCACATTGGCAGAACAGCGGGACAAGAAACGATATGCGCTCAAAGATAAGCGGACGATCCGACTCCAAACG
>NZ_FOJQ01000006.1:0-34192 GCF_900111795.1 Anoxybacillus pushchinoensis
TCACTCATTTCCTCTAAGCTCTTAAATTCGAGCAGTTGGGCTACCAATAAAAGTTTAATATAGGCTTCTGTTGTCAGCTTTTTTGTGTAATAGTCCTGTTTCAATTCTTTGACTTGTTCGCTAAGTTTTTGAATATTTATGGGTGAAACCCATTTACCAAATGATGAAATTAGTGTATTCTTGTCCATAACAGTTATCCTTTACGATTGGATTTGGACAGGAACCACCTGTACTTCCATTGTAAAGGATTTTTTTGTTTCGAAATCAATAAAAAAATGAACATTCTTAGTATTTTGAATCATCAGATTTAATTACTGCAATGCTAGTGAGGAGCAGTATAACCATGAAAAAAGGTGTTCATACAGAAGTCATGGTTTTAAGGTGCATGTATATAGTACACGTGAATCATTTTGTTAGCCGTATCGACAATCCAATATTCAGTAATTCGATAGTGTTGGTAGATATAAAATTTTTCATTGTAGTCTTTTAAAGCGGTTGAAGGCGATAATACCTCGATAACAAGCATGGGTGATCCGTAACATCCATTTTTAACAATTTGATTTTTATTACAAATAACTGCAATATCAGGTTGAACAATATCATCAGGGGGATCATACGTCTCATTTTTGCTAAGGAATACATCTACATATGGAAGGAATTACAGCTCAAGCGTTGCTTATTGCTAGTGCATATCCTTGCTCGCGAAATACAGCATTATATGCATTAGAATACAATCATCATCCAGGATACGCCGCTCAAGCCGTATTTTTATCTACCTTGCTTAGTCCATTGACGGTAGCAAGTGTGATCGGCTTTGCACATTTGTATTTTTGATTATGTGCATGTGCCAAAGGAGTCTCCAGCGATATGTGCTCCTTTGGCATGCGTTGGCGTTCTTTCATTTGTATTTATTTCTGTTTAATTGGAATCCATAGTTCATTTTCTGGATGATGATTTGGTGGATAATAGCATTCAATTAAAGGGACATGGGCAAGTTCATAACGAGAAGCAGAGAGCCATTCGGAATGTAGTCGTTTCCATGCTTCATCTACATTTGGAATGACCGCCCATGTGTCGTGTGTAATTGTTATACGTTGCATATCGTTCGGAACTTCTTTATCATAACGTATGCCCATAAAATAAGTAAATTTCTCATCTGTTATCGCGGATGTTGTTCCGCAAACACCTAACAATCCTTCAAGCTTACATTTTGGTTGTTCCGATGATAAATCGATCAACTTTTGCATCAACCCGTCTTTTTTGGCATATTCCCAAAGCGATGGGATCATTTGAAACGCTTCATTCGTCTTTACTTCATATCCCTTTCCTACAATAACTAGTTCAACATCAATGTTCTCCAGTTTATAATCCATGGTATGATCTCCTTTTATTTGTATTATTTCCTCCACTTGATATTTGTTTCCTTTTTATATTAACATAAAAATCCAACGTGTGTTACAGATTTGTTGAGAAGGTGTGATAGATGTCTAGTTACGTTACGTTTATTCGTTTTATTGTTGTAGGGATAAGTAATACAGTTGTTGATTGGTTGCTTTTTTTCTTCTTTGTATCGCTTAATGTGCCACAAGTGTGGGCACAAACTTTTGCATATAGTGCGGGGGTAGTAAACAGCTATATGTGGAATCGGATATGGACATTTCGGGTGAAGGGGGCAATTATGAAACAATTTGTTCGTTTCCTCGTTTTAAACTTTTGTTCTCTCACGGTGACGATCATTGTATTGTACGGATGCAATCAAATGTTTTCAGTTTTTTTAAGTAAATTTATGGCAACGATAAGTGGAATAGTTATCAATTGGATTGGTAGTCGTATGTGGGTATTTTCTGGAAAAACAACAGCGTAAACAAAAAAATTGAATTTTTATAAAAGTGTTTATTTTTCTAACAATTTATGTTATATTCATGTTATGAAATATAACGTAAGAGGGTGGAGACATGTTTTTGTTAAAGAAGGGACGAAGAAAAGAAGAGGTGAAAGAAACGAAGCAGAGCGTGGCGCTCAATCAAATTGAAGTAGCGGCTGACCAGCTAAAGGCAGTTGTCGAGCAAATGAAATTAGCTGCTTCCTCGCTTGATGAAACATCAAGCGCAACGCAACAGAGCACATTCCAATTAATTGACCGCTTGGAAAAAACGGTAATTTATACAGTTCAAGTAGAAGAGAAGACGAAAATGATTGAGCGATCGGCATTAAAAATTTCAGACGTTTCTCAGCGCATTCATGCAGATAGTGAAGTATCTTATAACGAACTGATCCGCTCGCTACACTCTTTAAAAAACCTTCAACGTGAAATGGATGACTTGCGAACAGGTCATTATGCACTTCTTCGTCAAATGGAGTTGTTAGTAGAGCGTTCACAAGAAATTCATCACATTCTTTCGACGATTGCTTCTATCTCGCAGCGAACGAGTATTTTAGCGCTCAATGCGAACATTGAATCTGCCCGTGCGGGAGAACATGGGAAAGGGTTTTCGGTCGTTGCAAACGAAGTTGGGAAATTAGCTAACCAAACGTCAGCTGCCGTAGAGCAAACGCGGGACATTTTATCATCTATTCAGTCTGGGATCGCTTCAACCATGCATATGGTGAAATCAGAAACAGAACAAATCGACAACGGGTCAAATGAAATGAATCACATTTTCTCTGTTTTATGTGATTTTAGGGAAAGACTTCATCATATGACAGCAATGGCACACGATTCGTCGCAGTCGGTTGATGAACAGACGGCGAGTGTGCAAGAAATTTCGGTTTTGCTTGAATATATTTCTTCCATGGTGCAGGAAAATAAAAATCATGCCCATGAAGTCGCAAAACATATGGATGTACAACATGAAAATGTGAAACAGGTGCTACAAGTGAACGAAGCGATTGAAAAAACATCGAACGAGTTGCAAACAATTATAAAAAACGATGAACGTGTAACGGCAACTTTCGTTGATCTACATGTGATTGAACAAATGAAAGAAAAGCTTACATTGTTTTTACGCTCTTATCCGCTCGCTCGTTTACAAACAAGTGAACATGAGGCATACTTAAATGAATTTTTAAAAATGAATGAAAATGTAGAAGCTGTTTGGTCGAATCGGGTGGACGGTACGTTCATTTATTCGAATCCTCCTGCGGGACTTGTAAATGCCAAAGCTCGTCCGTGGTTTGTTGAGGCTGCAAAAGGGAATATATACGTTTCTTCGGTGTATATATCTGCGTTAACGAAGCGTCCGTGTTTAACCATTTCAGCACCGATCGTTCAAGACGGGCATGTCGTTGGTGTTGTTGGCATTGATTTATCTGTATAAGGACAGTAAGCCGGCATGGTATAGGCTGGCTTACTGATATCGATCCAACATCGCGAAAAATTGTTTGACGAATTGATAAAATACATTGACAGATGGTGGCAGATCGCACTTAGGTAAAATGATCCCGACATTGCGTCGGACGAGTGGGAGGTCAATTGGCACTTTCACCGTATAGCGCGGGGTTGTTTCGTAAAACGTGCTTTCTGGCAATAAAGTGACACCGATACCGGCCGAAACGAGTCCTTTGATCGCGTCTAAATCTTCCCCTTCCGACGAAATGATTGGAGAAAAGCCGGCTTGTTTACAAGCATCTTCGACTATTTTTCGCAAAATAAATCCTTGGGGAAACATGATAAATGGTTCGTGTCGCAATTCACTTAGCGCGATGCTTCGTTTTTGGCTAAGTGGATGATCTGTCGGAATGAGTGCGGCGAACGACTCGGTAAATAAAATATCCCCTTGAATGCCCTTTTCTTCAGTTGGTACGGGACCTAAGAAAGCCACATCAATTTCTCGCCTTTTCACTGCATCAATCAAAAACTTATATGACCCTTGACGTAAATGGAAAGAAATGTGCGGATGTTTTTGTTTAAATGTGGAAATGACCATTGGCATCGTATAGCTTGCGAGACTTGTTGGAAAACCAATTTTAATTGTTCCGCGCTCTGGATCTAAATATTCTTCAATTTGTTGCTTCGCATAGTCAATCGCTTTTAATGCCGATTCAATATGTTGTAAAAAGTGGCGGCCGATCGGTGTTAATTTTACGTTTCTTCCTTCACGTTCGAATAGCTTGACCCCGAGTTCATCCTCTAAATTTGCAATTTGACGACTAACAGCAGATTGAGCGACATGCAACGCTTCAGCAGCTTCTGACACATGCTCCCGTTTGGCAACTTCTGTGAAATAAACTAATTGTCTTAATTCCATTTTTTCCACCTCTTTCTATCGTTCTTTAAATGAGATGAATATTATCTAAATTATATATTGTTTATATAATTATTGAAACCTACAATTATACATACATGATAACGGAATGGGGGATTCGCATGAGAGGACTACCAAAAGCGCAAGGATTGTACCGTCCACAATTTGAACATGATGCATGCGGGATTGGGTTATACGCTCACTTAAAAGGTGAAGCGTCTCATCATATTGTGAAGCAAGGTCTTCACATGTTACGTCAACTAGAACATCGCGGAGGGCAAGGGAGCGATCCGCAAACGGGTGATGGTGCGGGAATCATGGTACAAATTCCGGACGATTATTTTCGTTCCGTTTGTCCATTTTCACTTCCGCCTAAAGGGCGTTATGGGGTCGGAATGATTTTCTTTTTTGAACATCATGAACAAACGAGAACGATGTTCGAACGTCAAATAGATGAAATCGTTCGTGAAGAAGGACAAACGGTGCTCGGATGGCGTGACGTGCCTGTTGATGTCGAAAAACTCGGAATATTAGCAAAACAAAGTCGTCCGTATATTCGGCAGCTTTTTATCGCAGCAAGCGATGATATCGTTGATGACCAACAGTTCGAACGGAAGTTATACGTCATTCGAAAACGAGCGGAAAAGTTCGTTCAAAACAATGAATATTATTTTGCGAGTCTATCTAGTCGCACGATTGTTTACAAAGGGTTGGTGACCCCAGAGCAATTGAATGCTTTTTACATGGACTTACAAGACGAACGATTTCGTTCGGCGTTTGCGCTCGTTCATTCGCGCTTTAGCACAAATACATTTCCGAGTTGGGAGCGAGCGCATCCGAATCGTTATTTAATTCATAACGGGGAGATTAATACGTTGCGCGGAAATATTCATTGGATGATGGCGCGTGAGAAGCAGTTTTCCTCCCCGGTGTTTGGGGAAGATTTACAAAAAGTACTCCCGATTTTAGATACGAACGGAAGCGACTCTTCCATGCTCGATAACGCGTTTGAGTTTTTCGTTTTAGCCGGAAAGTCGCTTGCTGAAACAGCGATGATGTTGATTCCAGAACCGTGGTATTGGGATAAAGAGATGGATGAACATAAAAAAGCGTTTTATGAATATTACAGCTGTCTGATGGAGCCGTGGGACGGTCCAACGGCAATCGTATTCACAAATGGCAAGCAAATTGGCGGTATTCTCGACCGCAACGGTCTTCGTCCAGCTCGTTACTATGTCACAAAAGATGACTATATTATTTTTTCATCAGAAGTCGGGGTCGTTGATGTAGCTCCGGAACAAGTTTTATATAAAGAGCGATTAAGCCCGGGAAAAATGCTTTTTATTGATTTAGAAGAAGGGCGAATCATTTCTGATGAAGAGGTCAAAAAGCAAATTGCGCATAAGCATCCGTATCGTCAATGGGTGAACGAACAAACTGTTTCTATTGAACAACTTGACGAGCAGTTTGCGGGAGATGAGGAACAGCCGTTTGACAATCTTATCACATGGCAGAAAGCGTTTGGGTATACGTATGAAGATGTTGAAAAAACGATCATTCCAATGGCGACGGAAGGAAAAGACCCAACCGGAGCAATGGGCAACGATACGCCGCTAGCTGTATTATCCGAACGTCCGCAAAGTTTATTCAATTATTTCAAGCAATTGTTCGCCCAAGTAACGAACCCGCCGATTGATGCGATTCGTGAATATGTTGTCACATCCACTGTCACGTGGCTCGGAAAAGAAGGAGATGTGTTGCATCCGGATGCATCTTGTGCTCGTCGCATTCGATTAGAGTCACCAATAATCACGAACAAACAATTAAACGCCATTCGAATGAATCCATACCGCGAATTTTTATGCGTTACATTGTCTACTGTTTTTACAAATGATTTAAAAGAAGCGTTAGACGAATTATGTCAAGCGGTAGATGAAGCAATTGCTAATGGTGTGACGTTAATTGTTTTATCTGATCGCTCAATGAATGAGCAGCGCATAGCCATACCTGTTCTTTTGGCAGTCAGCGCGGTGCATCAACATCTCGTACGGAAAGGGACTCGCACGAAAGTGAGTTTAATTGTTGAAAGTGGGGAAGCGCGCGAAGTACATCATTTCGCTGCGTTAATCGGTTACGGAGCGGATGCAATTAATCCATATGTAGCTTTTGCGACGATTCGTGAAGCGGTCGAAAACGGGGTAATCGCGTCCACATATGAACATGCGGTTGAAACGTATAAAAAGGCAGCGACAGATGGCGTTGTAAAAGTGATGTCAAAAATGGGCATTTCAACAGTGCAAAGCTATCGCGGTGCGCAAATTTTTGAAGCAATCGGTATTGGCAACGATGTTATTGAACGATATTTTACAGGAACAGCGTCACAAATTGGCGGGATCGGTTTAAACGAAATTGCACAAGAAGCAAAAATGCGACATACGCAAGCGTTCGAAACGTCCTATGATCATACTTTAGAGTCAGGGAGCGAACTGCAATGGCGTAAAAATGGTGAGCATCATGCGTTCAATCCGAAAACGATTCACACGTTACAATGGGCATGTCGAAAAAATGACTATGAGTTATTTAAGCAATATTCCAACATGGCAAATGAAGAACAAATGACATTTTTACGAAATTTGTTCGATTTTGATCATACGCGTAAGCCTGTTCCGATCGAGGAAGTCGAGCCGGTAGAAGCGATTGTGCGCCGATTTAAAACGGGAGCGATGTCGTACGGTTCATTAAGCGAAGAGGCGCATGAAGCGCTCGCCATTGCGATGAACCGCATCGGTGGAAAAAGTAATAGCGGAGAAGGGGGTGAAGACCCGCGTCGCTACGTGAGGGATGAACATGGTGATCTTCGCCGCAGTGCGATCAAACAAGTTGCTTCCGGCCGTTTTGGTGTGAAAAGTCACTATTTAGTTCATGCTGATGAGTTGCAAATAAAAATGGCGCAAGGAGCAAAGCCTGGAGAAGGTGGTCAACTGCCTGCGAATAAAGTATATCCGTGGATCGGAAAAGTGCGTGGGTCTACGCCAGGTGTGGAACTTATTTCGCCACCACCGCATCATGACATTTATTCCATTGAAGATTTAGCACAACTTATTTATGATTTGAAAAATGCAAATCGCGATGCGCGCATTAGTGTAAAACTCGTTGCAAAATCTGGTGTTGGCACGATCGCTGCAGGTGTGGCTAAAGGCGGGGCAGATGTGATCGTCATTAGCGGATATGACGGAGGGACAGGTGCTTCACCAAAAACAAGCATTAAACATGCGGGGCTTCCGTGGGAACTTGGTTTAGCTGAAACGCATCAAACGCTTATGTTAAATGGGTTGCGTGATCGCGTTGTATTAGAAACAGACGGAAAATTGATGACTGGTCGCGATGTCGTCATGGCGGCGTTATTCGGAGCGGAAGAGTTTGGATTTGCGACAGCTCCGCTAGTCGTTTTAGGGTGTGTTATGATGCGCGTTTGCCATTTAGACACATGTCCGGTCGGTGTAGCAACACAAAATCCAAAATTGCGGGCAAAATTTACTGGAAAGCCAGAACATATCGTTAATTTCATGTATTTTATTGCTCAAGAGGTGCGTGAAATCATGGCGCAACTTGGCTTCCGTACGATCGAGGAAATGGTCGGACGCGTGGACGTATTAAAAATAAGTGAACGGGTAAAACGACATTGGAAAGCGAAACATCTTAAGTTGTCACGTTTGTTGCATCAAGTGGAAGGATCGCGCACGTTTTCTAAACCGCACGATCACCGTCTCGAACAAACGCTTGATTACCAAACGATTTTGCCAGCTGTCCAGCAAGCAATAGAGGAGAAAAAGCCTGTGCAATTGCACGTACGCATTAACAACGTACAGCGAACAGTCGGCACGATAGTAGGTAGCGAAGTATCAAAACGATTTGGTGAAGAAGGTCTTCCAGAAGATACGATTCAACTATATTTTCAAGGCTCAGCGGGGCAAAGCTTCGCAGCGTTCGTGCCAAAAGGAATGACGATGACATTAGTCGGTGATGCGAACGACTATGTTGGCAAAGGTTTATCAGGTGGAAAAGTGATCGTTCGTCCACCACACGAAGCTTCGTTTGCGTGCAGTGATCAAGTCATTATTGGAAATGTTGCATTTTACGGTGCGACAAGTGGAGAAGCGTATATTCGTGGTCGTGCTGGGGAGCGTTTTTGCGTCCGAAATAGTGGCGTTCATGCGGTTGTTGAAGGAGTTGGTGATCACGGCTGTGAGTATATGACAGGAGGACGTGTTGTTATCCTCGGCTCTGTTGGAAAAAATTTCGCTGCTGGAATGTCTGGTGGTGTAGCTTACGTATTCGCTTACGATGATACGTGGCAAAAAAACGCGAACCGTGAACTCGTTTTATTTGAGTCCTTAGTCGATGAAAAAGAAAGAAGCGATGTGCGCGAAATGATTGTGAAACATTACAAATATACAGAAAGTCCAAAGGCAGCATATGTGCTTGCGAATTGGGACGATGTAGTCAAACGGATCGTCAAAGTGATCCCGAAAAACTATAAATTGATGATTGAAACAATCGAGGCGATGAAGCGGCGTGGTTTATCACACGATGAAGCGGTATTTGAGGCGTTTGAAACAGTTGTAAACAAAAAAGGTGTGAAAGTGGTGGAAGCGGTCGCGAAATAGGCGAACGCTTCCGAATAGGTGAAAGGGGGAGAATGATGATGGGGAAAGCAACAGGCTTTATCGAATATGCGCGGGAAGAAGAAAAAAAACGTCATCCTCTTTCCCGTTTAAATGATTGGAAAGAATATACTGATCCATTTTCAACCGACACGTTAGCGAGACAAGGTGCGCGATGTATGGATTGCGGTACGCCATTTTGTCATATGGGAATAGAGCTTCAAGGCTTGACATCTGGCTGTCCGATTCATAATCTCATTCCAGAATGGAACGACCTTGTGTATCGTGGAAGATGGAAAGAGGCGTTTGAACGGTTAGTGAAGACAAATAATTTCCCAGAATTTACAGGACGCGTTTGCCCAGCGCCGTGCGAAGGATCGTGTACAGTAGCGATTTCTGATCCGGCAGTAGCGATTAAAGGAATTGAACGAGCGATTATTGACAAAGCGTTTGAGGAAGGGTGGGTTCAACCGCGCATTCCGAAAAAGAGAACCGGAAAAAAGGTGGCCGTCATTGGCTCTGGTCCTGCAGGGTTAGCTTGTGCAGATGAACTAAATCAAGCTGGTCATTTTGTCACTGTGTATGAGCGCGCGGATCGAATTGGTGGTTTGTTGATGTACGGCATTCCGAATATGAAACTTGGAAAAGACGTTGTTGAGAGACGTGTACGCTTGCTTGAAAAAGAAGGAATTACGTTTGTTACAAACATAGAAGTCGGAAAAGATTTGACGATGGATGAATTGCGCAAACAATATGATGCGGTTGTGTTTTGTATTGGAGCACAAAAGCAACGCGATCTTATGATCGAAGGACGCGAGCTTAATGGCGTTCATTTTGCGATGGACTACTTGACAATGACGACAAAATGGCTACTTACCGGCGAAAAAGATGAAACGTTTATTGATGCCAAACATAAACATGTCATCGTAATCGGTGGTGGCGATACAGGGGCTGACTGTGTCGCGACGGCATTGCGGCAACAATGTAAAAGCGTTGTGCAATTCGGCAAACATCCGGCATTGCCAAAAGAGCGTACAAACGATAATCCATGGCCGCAATACCCGCTTGTATTTACAGTTGACTATGCATATGAAGAAGCGGAAGCGAAGTTCGGCAATGACCCGCGTCAATATTGTATTCAAACAAAAAAAATCGTTGGTGATGAGAGAGGGAGAGTAAAAGAACTGCATACGATCCAAATGGAAAAAATAATAGATGATCAAGGGCGTGCTGTATTTAAAGAAATTCCAGGTACAGAGAAAATATGGCCGTGTGATCTCGTATTGATCGCTATTGGTTTTGAAAGACCAGAACCGCAACTTTTACAACAGTTTGGAATCGAGACAATTAGTAAAGCATACAAGACGAATGTCGAAGGTGTATTTGTCGCAGGTGATGCAAGACGTGGACAAAGCCTTGTTGTTTGGGCGATTCATGAAGGACGCGAAGCAGCGAAAGAAATAAATCATTTTCTTATGGGGGATTGAGAGGGGGGCATCTGCGAAAGTGCATATTTAAAAAACTCTTTTTCTGTGTTTTTTATAGAAAAAGAGTTTTTTATTTTTTAGAATTGTTATTTTATTTTAAAAAATGTTACAATGTTTTTTAACAAGTTCAGAAAAAATGGAGGGATTTGTTTTGCGTAGCGATATGATTAAAAAAGGATTTGACCGTGCACCCCATCGTAGTTTATTGCGTGCAGCAGGGGTAAAAGAAGAAGATTTTCATAAGCCGTTTATTGCGGTTGTGAACTCGTATATTGATATTATTCCAGGTCACGTTCATTTGCAGGAGTTTGGTAAAATTGTAAAAGAGGCAATTCGTGAGGCCGGTGGTGTTCCGTTTGAAATGAACACCATCGGGGTCGATGATGGCATTGCGATGGGACATATTGGTATGCGGTATTCGTTGCCGAGCCGAGAAATTATTGCTGACTCTGTTGAGACGGTCATTTCTGCCCATTGGTTTGATGGGATGGTATGCATTCCGAACTGCGATAAAATTACACCTGGCATGATGATGGCGGCGATGCGCTTAAATATCCCGACTATTTTTGTAAGCGGAGGACCGATGAAAGCAGGTGTGACGAGCGATGGAAAAAAAATCTCGCTTTCCTCTGTATTTGAAGGAGTCGGTGCATATCAAGCCGGAAAAATCGATGAAAAAGGGTTACAAGAACTTGAACAGTACGGCTGTCCGACATGTGGTTCATGCTCAGGTATGTTTACGGCCAATTCCATGAACTGTTTAGCCGAGGCGCTCGGCTTAGCGCTTCCTGGTAACGGCACGATTTTAGCTATTGATCCAGCACGAAAAGAATTTGTACGACGTTCAGCTCAGCAGTTAATGTATTTAATCGAGCATGATATTAAACCGCGCGACATCGTCACCGAAAAAGCAATTGACAATGCATTCGCACTTGATATGGCGCTCGGCGGCTCAACGAATACGGTGTTACATACGCTAGCCATTGCCAATGAAGCAGGTATTCATTATCCGCTCGAACGCATTAATGAAGTAGCTTCCCGCGTGCCGCATTTAGCAAAATTGGCACCAGCATCAGATATGCATATTGAAGATTTGCACGAAGCGGGTGGCGTGTCTGCCGTATTATATGAGCTATCTAAAAAAGAGGGCACGCTTCATTTAGATGCTCTCACTGTGTCAGGTAAAACACTTGGGGAAAATATCGCAGACTGTGAAGTGAAAAATTATGAAGTCATTCGTCCAATTGACAATCCGTATTCAGAAACGGGTGGATTGGCTGTATTGTTTGGCAATTTAGCTCCAGATGGCGCGATTATTAAAACAGGCGGCATCCAAGGCGGCATTACCCGTCATGAGGGACCCGCGATCGTCTTTGACTCTCAAGAAGAAGCGCTCGAGGGCATTGCGGCAGGAAGAGTACAACCGGGGCATGTCGTTATCATCCGTTATGAAGGCCCAAAAGGTGGACCGGGAATGCCAGAAATGTTAGCCCCAACATCGCAAATTGTTGGCATGGGACTAGGAACGAAAGTAGCGCTCATTACGGACGGTCGTTTTTCTGGCGCATCCCGTGGATTATCGATCGGCCACGTGTCGCCAGAAGCAGCGGAAGGGGGACCGATTGCTTTTGTACAAAACGGTGACCATATTGTCATTGATATTGTGAAGCGAACGATTGACGTTCACGTCCCTGAAGAAGAATGGGAAAAGCGGAAAGCAAATTGGCAGGGCTTTGAGCCGAAAGTGAAAACAGGATATTTAGCTCGCTATTCAAAACTTGTTACATCGGCAAGTACCGGCGGAATTATGAAAATTTAAAAAATTTGTCGAAAGGTTGTTCATAAATCCAAAACAAGCTTCCGTTATAATGAAAGAAGTAAAGCGATAATGGGAGTGAGGGAGACGAATACGCAATTTATTGCCGGTCATGCGCGATTGCCTTCAGGAATGGCGGCAAAAAGCGTATTTGATACGTTGACGATTACGGCAGAAGTAGATAAAAAGTACGGCGTCATCGTTGATGCTTCTTGTACGTTAGCAACAGAGCACGGTCGTGATTATGTGGCACGGTTGTTAAAAGGTCATTCATTAAAAGACGGAATTGACGAACCGCTTGCCCAATTGCATGAAGGATATTTAGGGAAAGCAAATCAAGCGTTATGTGCAGCGCTAAAAGATTTATACAAGCATGCCGATGTCGTCGTGTTGGCTGATGGTGTTAACTCGCTACTTGCAAAACAGCTCGGCTTCCACCGTGAATGGCGGCCAGACGAAGTTGCTTTAGCGACGATGGAAATTTTAAAGCTTGATAAAAACATCATTGAAGATCGCTTTAACCTTGAAGCGAACCAAGGCTGTACGATCGAAATTTTCGGCGATGCGACAAAGGGAATTTTAGGAACAGGCTTTTTATATACAAATAAAGACACACTTAGCATCGGTGTTGGCACGTTATTATCCGGGTTAATTAAGCATAAAATCAAGCCGTATGAGCTACTTGAGTATGTGAAAAATCATCCGATGATTCGTCCATACATTCAAGGGAGTGAACCTGTTGAATATTTAGCTCACTTAATCCCCGAAGGTGGTTATCATTCCATTCCAAAAGTCGCAGGTCACGGAGTGCTTGTCGTTGGCGATGCAGCGCAACTTGTCAATGCGATTCATCGCGAAGGATCCAATATGGCGATGACATCTGGCCGACTAGCAGCAGAAACCATTATCATGGCGAAAGAACAAAACGACTTTTCGGAAAGCATGCTTGATCAATACCGAATGAAGCTCATGGAAAGTTTTATCGGGCAAGATTTGAAAAAATATAAAGATGCGACGCATCATTTTGAGTCATTTCCGCAATATTTTGATCAATACATTCCAATGCTCAACCGTGCAGCAAGCCAAATGTTTACGGTGGACGGGGCATCGAAATGGGAAAAACAGAAAAAAATTTGGCGTGATCTCGGCTCAACGAAACAAAAGTTTAAGCTGGCACGCGATATGATGAAAGCATGGAAGGTGATGAAATGATGAAGGCGCAAACGATTGAAGAAAAGCAATATTTAGTTCGTTTTAACGCGGATACGAAATCGCATCTTCACGTGCTAGATGACAATATTTGTTTGACGAAATGCCCAGATAAAATTTGTACCATTTTTTGTCCAGCAGCTGTTTACAAATGGGAAGATATTCGCATGCACGTTGGCTATGAAGGCTGTCATGAGTGCGGCAGCTGTCGTATTGGCTGTCCGCACGAAAACATTCGCTGGGAATATCCACGCGGTGGGCATGGCATCGTCTTCCGTCTCGGGTGAGCGCCATGTTTCATATCGGAAACTGTGTTGTCTATGCCCTTGATGGAACGAGAGGAATTGTGTTAGAAGTGACTGTCGATCGTTGCCACGTCTTATGGGAAGACTACTTCGTCAGCTGGGAGAAAAAAGAACTGTTAAAAGTCGATGAAGAGCTAACAAAAAAACAAACAATTCGCGTTTCTTCTCATGTGAGCCACCCTTTATCGTAGGGTGGTTTTTTGTTTCTTTATATACAATTTATTCTAAAAAAGGGGTTGACGGATAATTTTTTTTTTTTTTATGATTATTTCGTAAAATATTCTTTCGTTAGGAGGGATACCATGAATAAAATACAAAAAGCTGCACATTGGGTTGTCAGTTCCATTGCTGATGATTTGAGAAGTAATACGATTTCTAATGTCGTTGGGATGGCTACAGGTGGGATAGGTAATGGAGTGAGAGCATATAAAGCTGCAACTACAGGATTCACTATGTTAGAAAGAAAAGTGGCTTCAGAAACGGCAAAAGGAGCCGCAAAAGGTACAGTAGCAGGATATTTCGCCGGAAGTTATGTAATAGGCAGTATGAACAAAGTTGCTGCAGTAGAAAAATGGTTTGACAGTACAAAAGTAGGCAAAGCAATTGATGACGGCATAACAAAAGTGGAAAATAAACTTCATAAATTAATTGGCGGTGGTCGTTATTAAGTTATTTAGTGTAAATAGTTGCACTGAACTTGACCGTGAGCGTAATCCTATAGAGATAAAAAAAGTTTTTACTCCACTTGACAAATACTGTATCATTCATTGTGTTATTTCACATGTTGAAAAAACTGATAGATTTGTTGAAATGATATGGTATCATCCACATGGAGAAGCAGTTTTTAGGATTAAGATAGAACTTGACCGAAAAAAAACGATACAAAAAGTATTTTCAATTGTGGATTTTTCTTTTTTTCTTCATTTGGATAAACCAGATGGTATTTGGAAAATTCGTATCATGCCCTTCAATCTAGAGTACGATTTAGAAATAAAAACATTTGGTTTTCGAGTTAACGATGTTTTATCTACTTATGACTTCAGAGTGTGAAAGAGGAAATAACATGAAAAAAAGTTACATTGCTTTCTTTGCATTTCTTGTATGTCTTTTGTATATTAGTTGGTCTAAAGAAGGTTGGAAAGGCATTTTACTTCTTTTTTTAAAAGGTATTGTTATTTTTGTCATTGTTTACGTTGTCGTATTTGTTATTGTATGGTCGATTATGAAGTTGGTTGGTTTTTTAAAAAGACGTTTGCAATGAATGATACGTTGCACAAAATATTTTCGAACGGTTCCACCATCCCATATGGGGTGGCTTTTTGTTATACTTGTTTCATCGATACATAGAAAGGATAACGAGCGATGGAACGAGGACATTTGTTATTAATTGATGGAATGGCGTTATTGTTTCGATCGTTTTATGCAACAGCGCCACGTTGGATGATGAATAGCCGTGGGGTGCCGACGAATGCGGTATATGGGGTAGTGAAACAAATCGAAGCGGCGACAAATGTACTTCAACCAACGCATGTCGTTTGTTGTTGGGATATGGGAAGTACGACGTTTCGCACCGAATGGTTTCCAGACTATAAGGCAAATCGTGGGGAGCCGCCGTGTGAATTAGTTCCGCAATTTGATTTAGCGAAAGAAGTGGTAGCAATGCTTGGCATTCCGAATATCGGTGTGCTCGGTGCCGAAGCGGACGATTGCATCGGCTCGCTTGTAAAGCAATATCGTGATGAGATGCGCATTTCGATTGTGACCGGGGATCGTGATTTATTTCAACTTCTTTCAAAACATGTCACAGTCTACTTACTGGCGAAAGGCATTGGCAACTATGAGGCGTACACGCTCGAACGCTTTATTAAAGAAAAAGGGATTCAACCACATCAGCTCATCGATGTGAAAGCGCTCATGGGCGATGCAAGCGACAATTATCCAGGCGTACGCGGCATCGGGGAAAAACAAGCGTTTAAACTTATTCAACAATACGGATCAATTGAAGGAATCATCGAAAATTTAGCGAACTTAACAAAAGCACAGCAACAAAAAATAACCGAACATTTTGACTCGCTTGATTTGTCGCGCAAACTTGCGGCCATTTATTGCGATATTCCAATTCCGTTGCGAGTAGAAGAGGCGAGATGGGATGATGAGCGTAAGTGGTTTGCAGAGGTATTAGAAGCGATTATGTAGTGAACAGCTTGTGAGAGGAAGGAGTTATTAAACATATTTTAACCAGCCCCATATAGAGGCTGGTTTTTATGTTCGCACTTGCCCATTTCCATATACAAGCGTTTTTGTTGTCGTGATGGCACGCAAACCCATTGGGCCGCGAGCGTGCAGTTTTTGTGTGCTAATGCCGATTTCTGCACCGTATCCGAACTGTTCGCCGTCGGTGAAGCGAGTGGAGGCGTTATGGTACAATACAGCGGCATCGACATGAGCAAAAAACTGCTCTACATGTTCATCGGTTTCAGAAATAATCGCTTCGGAATGTTTTGTACCATAGCGTTCAATGTGTTCAATGGCTTCATCGACCGTTTCGACGAGCTTCACCGCTAAAATCGGGGCTAAAAATTCAGTCGCCCAGTCGGCCTCTGTCGCTTCACGGACGAACGGATATGTAGACGAGAGCCGTTTGTCGCCGCGCAGCTCGACCCCTTTTTCATGCAGCGTTTCAAGCAACGCACTTATATATGGCCATTGGTCGTGAACGATGACCGTTTCAACCGCATTGCAGACAGACGGACGTTGTAGTTTAGCGTTTATGACGATATCGAGCGCCATTTCTTTTTCGGCGGAGTCGTCAATAAAAATATGACAATTGCCGACGCCTGTTTCTAACACAGGAATTGTGGCGTGTTCGACGACCGATTGGATAAGTCCAGCACCTCCCCGTGGAATGAGAACATCCACATATTCTTTTAAACGAAACATGTGTTGTGCTGTTTCACGGCTCGTATCTTCTAATAATTGAATCGCATCGGATGGAACTGACGATTGTTTTAACGCTTCTTGCATGACGGATACGAGCGCTTTATTCGAGTGAATGGCGGACGAGCTACCGCGCAACAAGACGGCATTTCCCGTTTTTAAACAAAGACTAGCTGCATCGACTGTTACATTTGGACGGGCTTCATATACCATACCGACAACACCAAGCGGCACGCGAATTTGTTTTAATTTGAGCCCGTTTGGTCGCGTCCATTGTTCGATCGTTTCGCCGATTGGATCTGGTAGCTGAATCACTTGGCGAACACCGTCAGCAATTTGGTGAATACGTTCTTCCGTCAGTTGTAGTCGGTCAAGCAACGAAGGGGAGAGCCCGTTTTCTTTTCCACTTGCCATATCTTTTTCATTCTCTTCTAAAATGTACGATTTTCGCGCAATTAGTGTTTCCGCGATGATCGCAAGCGCCTTGTTTTTTTCTTCCGTTGATAATGATGCTAAACGTTTAGAAACTTGTTTTAGTTTCTTTGCTTTTGTAAGTAATTCGTTCATTTTTTTCGCTCCTTTTCGTGCTTATTGGACTGTTGTTTTTTTAAAACATACTAAGTTATCGCGATGAACGACTTCTGGTCGGCGGTGGAAGGAGTATCGTTTTGCTTCTTCACTTGCAAGCCCTTTTACTTTTGCTAAATCGTCGGCAGCATAATATACTTGCCCTCTAGCGATCACCTCACCTTTTTGATTCACAATATTGACAACATCAAGCGCTTGAAATGAACCGAATACATTGATTACGCCAGCAGGCAACAAGCTTTTTCCTTTATGTAAAAGGGCATTTTCTGCTCCTTCATCAATTTCAATTGTTCCGGACACTTTTGAATGATAAGCAATCCATTGTTTGCGCATTTGCATCTGTTCTTGAAAAGGAGAGCCGATATACGTCCCGTCGCCTTTTCCTTCTAAGATATGTTTGATTTTTTCTTTTCCTGTTCCTGTCCCGATAAAGACGCTGACACCAAAAGAAAGAGCTTTTTGTGCGGCAAGTAGCTTCGATTTCATTCCCCCCGTTCCAACCGCTGATCCGCTACCGCCAGCTTGTTCGATAAGCTCGTCAGTCATTTCCGAGAGAAAATAATATTTTTTTGCTTCAGGGTGATTTGGATGTTTGTCATATAGCCCATTAATGTCCGTTAAAATAATAAGAGCATCAGCATGCAAAAAACCGGCTACAAGCGCGGACAATAAATCGTTATCTCCGAACGTCAATTCTTCCACTGCAATTGAGTCGTTTTCATTAATAATTGGAAGAACGCCACGTTCTAACAATGTAGAAATTGTCGCAAATAAGTTACGAAACCGCTCGCGATCGTAAAAATCTGCACGCGTTAACAACAACTGTCCTGTGACAATATCGAACGAGCGAAAGGCGGAAATGTATGTTTGCATAAGCAAGCCTTGACCGACTGCTGCCGCTGCTTGTTTCGCAGCGAGTGCCTTCGGGCGTGAGCGATACCCAAGTAAACCAAATCCGGCTGCTACGGCACCTGATGAGATAAGAATGATATCGTGTCCTAATTGCTTCATATAAGCAAGTGCTTCGACATGTTCAACAAGCTTTTGTTCTGAAAGTGTGCCATTTTTTTCGGTTAACGAGCTGCTACCAATTTTGACAACGATTCGCTTTTTTTTCATCTTTTCACCTCCTTGAAATAAAAAAACGCTTTTTCGCCCTTATAGAAAAGGACGGAAAAGCGTCGTTCCCGCGGTACCACCTTTTTTGGCGCAATGCGCCCACCTCTTGCCCTGTAACGTCGGGGGAACGGCTTATGTTTGCATAAGCGGCCGTATAGGGTAGGTTCAACTAGCTGCCCATGAGGAACCTTCCAGCCTATGGATTCCACTCTCTTGCATGTTTCACTAGTTTACTCGTCCCGTGCCTTATTCCACATATGTCTTTTTTCAGAATTATGAAACAAAAAAATGAAGATGTCAATGGATTTTACGACTGTCTGGACAAAAGATGAAGTTTTCATTCATGTTGAAGTGTTTTAGAAGAAAGCAAATCATGATAGATCGAGAAGGTCCATTTTCTCATTTACCTGTTGAAATCGTGCGTTCATCTCTTGTCGGAGAACATCAATTTTCGCTTCTAATTTACTTTTTACGGCTCGAATGTCACAACGAGGTTAATCGCCTATTTCTTGCATTTCAGCACGGAGTTGTCGTCCGACGTTTTTCATTATAAATGAATGACGGACAAGAAAGAAGTATGTTTCCTATCATTTTTAAACATAAAAAAGTAAAAAATGAAAATTTTACCTACAATCATATGTTATAATAGAATAAAAGGGAAAGGAGTGAAAAGCATGGGATTAGTTTTACAGCATGTAACAAAACAGTTCGGTTCGTTTGTAGCGGTAGATGACGTAACATTATCTATTCCAAAACAGCGTATGTTTGGATTTCTCGGAGCGAATGGAGCGGGGAAAACGACAACGTTTCGAATGATTTTAGGATTACTTGAGCCGACAAAAGGGGAGATTACGTGGGACGGCGAGCGCATCACGTACAAACATAGTCATCTTATCGGATACTTACCAGAAGAAAGAGGGCTGTACCCAAAGCTAAAAGTAAAAGAGCAACTCATTTATTTAGGTAGATTACGAGGGTTACATAAAGAAGAAATTGTAAAGGAAATGCGCGATTGGCTCGAGCGTTTTAAAATACCACAATATGAAGACAAAAAAGTAGAACAACTATCAAAAGGCAATCAACAAAAAATTCAATTTATCGCTGCGGTGTTACATCGTCCACAACTACTTATTTTAGATGAGCCGTTCAGCGGATTAGATCCGGTAAATGTAGAAATGTTGAAAGAGGCTGTCATTGATTTGCAGAAAAAAGGGACAACGATCGTTTTCTCAAGTCATCGAATGGAACATGTCGAACAATTATGTGAACATATATGCATTATGCATAAAGGAAAACCGATTGTGCATGGATCAATTAAAGAGTTAAAAAGATCTTTCGGCAAAAAAAATGTCATTATTCATGGGGAACTTCCGTTTGAAACGTTAACACACATTCCAGGAGTAATAAAAATGGAGAAGACCGTGGAAGGAGTTCGTTTGCAAATAGCAGATGAGAGCGTATCGCAACATATTCTTGAGCATATTTATTCGAAAGGATTTATTCGCACATTTTCATTAGAAGAACCATCGTTGAATGATATTTTCATTGAGAAAGTAGGTGCAGCGTATGAACAATAAGTTTTGGATTGTTTTTCTCCATACGTATGTAACAAAATTAAAATCAAAGTCTTTTTTAATTTCAACGATTGTTACTGCTTTGATTGTATTTGGTATTAGTCAGCTAGATCGCATCATAGAAGCATTTAGTAATGATGGTCAAAAAACAATCGGTGTTATTGACGAAACAAATGGATGGTACGAAGCATTACAAGCACAATTTCAAACGAATAAAGAAATAAGTCTTGTTCGCCATGATGGAAGTGAAGAACAAGCGAAAACATATGTTCAAACGGATCAATGGTATGCGTATATCGTGCTTGACGTACAAAATGCGCAGCCCAAAGTGACATATTATGCGAAAAATATTGCAGATAGTGATGTCACACATGAAATCGAGCAAGCATTGCAACAAGTCAAAATCGCGATGATGGCAAAGCAAATCGGGTTAACGTATGAACAAATCAACGCACTATATGCACCGATTGCGATGGAAAAAGTGGCGCTTGAACAACATGCCAAAACAGAAGAACAACTAAATCAAGCAAGGGCGATCGTTTATGTGCTATTGTTTGCGATGTACATGTTTGTGTTAATGTACGGAAGTATGATTATGATGGAAGTAGCAACAGAAAAGTCATCTCGCATTATGGAAATTTTAATATCAAGTATCTCACCCATTCAGCAATTGTTCGGAAAAATTTTAGGGATTGCTTTGTTAAGTTTGACGCAATTTATTCTCATATTTTCGGTTGGTTATGCATCGATGAAAAATAGTGATATGTTGCGTCAGCTAATTGGCATGGATGAACTGCCTCTCCCCCTTATTTTATATGGCATTCTCTTTTTCTTGCTCGGCTATTTGTTGTATGCGATGTTATTTGCTGTGCTTGGTTCGATCGTCAGCCGCGTCGAAGAAGTACAACAAATGGCTGGCCCTGTGACGATGCTCGTTGTCGCAGCGTTTATCATGGCGATGTTTGGTTTAAATGCACCGGAGTCACCATTTATTACAGCAATGTCGTTTGTCCCGTTTTTTGCCCCGATGATTATGTTTTTACGTATTGGCATGTTGAACGTTCCAACTTGGGAAATTGTTCTTAGCATCGGTTTGCTCGTCGGAACAATTGCCTTTTTATTCGTATTTGGTTCAAAAGTGTATCGTGGCGGCGTGCTCATGTATAATCAAGCGTCTTCATGGAAAGATCTCAAGCAGGCATGGCAATTAACGAAAAAGTAAAAAGCCGAGCGAAATGCTCGGTTTTTTACATCGGTTTTGTCGGTGTTGGTTTGGCGTATCCATCTTTATATTTTTCATCAATAAGGTGGCGAATGTCTTTGATAGGCATCCCTTTCTCATATTGTTCGATCGAAATGGCTGCAGTTTCTAAACAAACCCCGCATTTTGTCGCATGATCGTCCCAAACGATTGCCCCGTTGTTTTTATTTTCATATACGAAACAGTCGTAATTATTTTTATGATCAACCGACTCACCACAGCCACAATAACAAGGGATATGTTCTAGTAATGTTTGATGTTTTGCAGCCTGTTCGTACAAATGAGCCATCGACTCATTATAGGAAGATAAAAATGATGGAAGTATATGAATCGAGGCAGTTTCCTCACGTATATCACTCATTCCATGTTCTGTAGACGTATGATTATTTTCTTTTTGCGCACAACCACTTAACAATAGACTAATCGAAAACATGGCGCTGCATATGTATCTTTTTTTCATCGTCATCCATCCTTTTTTTATAAATTCATTATACTGTCCGACTTTTTCCCCTATTTCTCTCTTTCTTTCCCTATTATAATAAAAATAATAATAAATGATAAGGGAAAAAAGGTGGGAGAACAATGGATTACATTGAAGTAAAGGGACAAACGGTAGAGGAGGCTATCGAAGAGGGACTAAAGCAACTTCAAGCGGTGCGAGAAGATGTCATCATTGAAATCGTTCAACCAGAACGTAAAAAGCTGTTTGGTATCGTTTCGCAACCAGCTGTTGTTCGACTAACGAAGAAGCATCAAACAAAGCAAGCTGTTCAGCAGAAAGAAGGAAAAGCGTGGATACAAGACGGAGATTTTCGCTACGAATGTTTGGACGTAGGCCCAACGATCATTATTGGCGAGGGAGTCATTTGTTTACATAACGGGAAAGCGATCGAAGGAAAGGTGACGTTACAAGAAGGGGATGACGTTCGCATTTATCCAAAGGAAGAAAGTATTGCCCAATCAGTTTGGAAAGTTGACATGGATGCTAGGAAGATGGAGGCAACATTGACGTTTGCACCTGGGGTACGGCGTCGGTATGTACTCGAAGATATGCAGCCATCTAATAAATTACATATACAAGCAAAAATGGAGACTGAACTCATTTATGATGTGTCGCATGAAGCAGTGATGGCGAAACTGCAAGAGTTAGGTATTGTTTACGGAGTGAATCAAGAAGCGATTCGCGAGGCGTTACATTCAGAGAAAAAAGTAACTGTTGTCATTGCAAAAGGAATCGAACCAGTAGAAGGAAAAGACGGCTGGGTGGAAGTGAAAGTAGGAGAAGGGAAAAGGAAACCGAAAGTACGTGAAGATGGGACGGTTGACTATCGTGAAATGGAAACGATCGCAACGGTCGGTGAAGGGGATGTCATCGCGATTGTTCATCCTCCCCAACTAGGGAAACCGGGATTAACGGTAACAAATGAAGTTATTCCTGTTCGCGAAGTGCATCCTGTTACTGTTAAACTCGGAAAAGGAGTGACAATGCACGAAAACCTTATTTCAGCTACACAAGGTGGGCGACCGTAAATTGCGAAAAAAGGGAGAACTGTTGTCATTTCGATTATTCCGAAGCTGGTCCATCAAGGGGATGTCGATTTATCAGTAGGAAACATTCATTTTAAAGGCGATGTTGAAATTACAGGAAACGTTCAAGATGAAATGGTTGTGGAAGCGCTCGGTAGCATTATGATTTTACAAAATGTCAATCGCGCAAACATTCGTGCTCAACAATCTATTTTTATTCAACAAAATGTCATTAGTGGGACAGTCACATCAGGGGAAAACAAAATGATTGTGACTCAATTGATTGGTTTATTACAACAAATTCGTCACTCTCTTGAACGAATGATTGTTGCTATTCAGCAATTGATGATCATGTCAAAAATTCGCGAACAAGACATTTATCCGTTAACGAAAAGATTGCTTGAAAGTAAGTTTCAAACGATGATGGAAGCGATGAAACAGTATAAAACGATGTGCGAACAAAAGCGTGAACAAATTGGTGAACAATGGTTCGATATTGGTTCGCAGTTAGATAGTTGTTTGCTTGCTGATCGTCCTAACCATTTTCATTGTTTAGAGGGTATGGCAAACTTGCTTCGTGAACTTAATACATTTATTGGACAATATGATCGCGAAGAAAACGATGTGATTGAACTTTCTTATGCTTTAAATAGCGTCATTCATGGGAGCGGTGATGTAATTGTAACAGGGAAAGGCTGTTATAATTGCAATATTTACGCCGGAGGGACATTGACTGTTCATGGGGTATTGCGCGGTGGAGAGGCGTATGCTCAGAAGGGAATGAAAATTAAAGAAGTCGGATCTTCACTTGGTATTAAGACTGTACTAGCTGTGCCAAAAGGAGAAACGATTTATATCGAACATGTTTGGGAAGGAACAGTTGTGCAATTTGGTAAAAAGACGTATACGTTTTATGAAGAGAAAAAACACGTTGAAATGAAATGGGACGACGAACGTCAAGAAATTGTATTTGGATAAAAAAGACGCGTAGCCAACAAAGCCAATGCGTCTTTTTGTATATTTTTCGGATAATCATATAGTATAATGTAAATGTTCTTAATTTTCTTTCTTTTTTTGAGGAAGGAGGCTAGAAAATGAAAGCGATTACGGATGGGGATATTTTATGGACGCCGGCGAAAGAACAAATCGAACAATCAAGCGTGAAAAAGTATATGAATTGGCTAGAAGCAAAAAAAGGGCTTACGTTTGATTCGCATGCGGCGTTATGGAAATGGTCGGTCGAGAATCTTGAGCAATTTTGGGAAACGGTGTGGGAATATTGCGGCGTTCAGTCGTCTGCGCCGTATACCGGTGTGTTAGAAGAACGAAAAATGCCGCGGGCAAATTGGTTTCCAGGGGCACGATTAAATTATGTAGAACATATTTTTCGTAACATGCAGGAGAAGCCAGCGCTTTTGTTCCGTTCCGAACGCGTTTCGCTGCGTGAAGTGACGTGGAAAGAGTTAAAACAACAAACGGCAGCCGTCGCTTCGGCGCTGAAAAAACTGGGGGTCAAGCAAGGAGATCGCGTCGTTGCTTATATGCCGAACATTCCTGAAACAGTCGTTGTGTTTTTAGCGTGCGCGAGCATCGGCGCGATTTGGTCTAGTTGTTCACCAGATTTTGGAGTCAATAGCGTCGTCGATCGTTTTCAACAAATTGAGCCAACGGTTTTATTTGCAGTGGACGGTTGTCAATATAACGGAAAAGCATTTGATAAACTGTCTGTTGTCAAAGAACTACAAGCCAAACTTTCGACGTTAAAAAGGACGATTATCGTTCCGTATTTGCGTGACGACATAAGCGCATGGGACAATAGTATTTCGTTATGGACGGACATAGTCAAAGAAGAAGGAGAGCTTGTGTATGAACAAGTGCCGTTTGCTCATCCTCTTTGGATTTTGTATTCTTCCGGGACGACCGGATTACCAAAACCGATCGTGCAAGGGCATGGCGGCATTTTATTAGAACATGTAAAAATTTTATCGATTGAATACAACATTACACATGACAGCACTTTTTTTTGGTATACGACGACCGGCTGGATGATGTGGAACTTTTTAATCGGTGGGCTGTTAGTTGGGGCGACGGTTGTGTTATATGACGGAAGCCCGACATTTCCAGATGCGAACGTGTTATGGGAGCTTGCTGAAAAAGCAAAAATCACGCATTTTGGCACAAGCGCAGCGTTTATTAACGTCTGTATGAAACAAGGCATTCATCCGAAAGATCACTATGATTTTTCACATTTACAAGCGGTTTTGTCAACAGGATCGCCATTGACGACTGAAGGGTTTATTTGGGTGTATGAACATGTGAAACATGTTTGGCTCGTCTCATGCAGTGGCGGAACGGATGTATGCACCGCGTTTGTCGGCGGGTCGCCCATTTTGCCAGTTCGTGCAGGCATGCTGCAATGCCGTTCGCTCGGGGCGAATGTACAGGCGTTTGATGAACATGGCCAATCGCTTCTTAATGAAGTCGGGGAGTTAGTGATTACGCAACCGATGCCGTCGATGCCGCTCTTTTTCTGGAACGACGAAAACGATAAACGATACCTCAAAAGCTATTTTGATACGTATCCAGGCGTATGGAAACATGGGGATTGGATTAAAATTGATGATGAAGGAAGCTGCGTCATTTATGGTCGATCCGATTCGACGATCAACCGGGCAGGCGTCCGTATGGGCACAAGTGAAATTTACCGAGCAGTCGAAACGGTCGATGGCATTCTCGACAGCTTAGTCATTGATTTAGAAGTGATGGGCCGGAAGTCGTTTATGCCGCTGTTTATCGTTCTTCAGCCAGGGGTGAAGCTAGACGATGCGTTAAAACAGCGAGTGAAAGAAGCGATTAAGACGCATGTATCGCCGCGCTTTATTCCAGATGAGATTTATCAGGTCGAACAAATTCCAAAAACGTTAAACGGAAAGAAAATGGAAATTCCTATTCGCAAACTTTTACTAGGTTTTCCGCTCGAGAAAGCGGTGAATGTTGGCTCAATGGCGAATCCTGAATCACTTTCTTTCTTTATTGAACTCGCTAAACAATGGGAACATTCGAACGTATAAGAGGAGGCTGTTGCCGTTTGGTAACAGCCTTAGTGGTGTGCGCTGCTTTTCTTATTGACTTTTACGTAAACGTAAATTAAAATAAAATTCATAAAATTCAAAATAAAGGTGAAAGCGATGAATTACTATACAATCTCCCAACTGGCCGAGCAGTTTGATATTAGCACGCGAACGATTCGCTATTATGAGGAACGCGGGCTCATTTCACCCATTCGCACCGAGTCAGGCCAGCGGCTGTATACGAAAAAAGATCGAGCGGTGTTAAAACTCATTTTGCGCGGGAAACGATTCGGTTTTTCGTTAGAAGAAATTCACGAAATGATTAGCTTGTTTGACAACGATCGCACTGGCCGAAAACAGCTGGAAAAAACAATCGCATACGGCGAACAAAAGTTAAAGGAGGTGACGGAGCGGATTGAGGATTTAATGCAGTTAAAACAAGAAATGGAGTCGATTTTGTCAGATTTTCGCGAACGATTACAAAAGCTGGAGGGAACGAAATGAACATTTCCGAGTTGTTAGCGCGCAATGCGCGAAAGTTTCCGAACAAAATAGCACTCATTGATGGCGACGTGTCGCTTTCTTATCGAGAAGTAGATGATACGGTCAATCGGCTCGCTTCTTCGCTTGCTTCGCTCGGCATCAAACGAGGCGATAAAGTCGTGTTGTATATGCCAAATGTGAAAGAATTTGTATATGCGTATTTTGCCGTCTTGCGTCTTGGTGCCATCATCGTACCAATTAACGCGCGGCTAACTGCCCAAGAAGTGCAATACATTATTGACCATAGCGAAGCAAAAGCGGTCATCGCACATGATTGGATTTATCAAGAACTTGCCTCGCTTGTTCATAAGGTTGACGTCATTTGGGTGAAAACAGGGGAAGCAATAGAAGGTTGGCGTTCGTTATCGCAGCTCATTGCTAGCGGCGATTCTTCCCCAATTGTTTGTTCGCTGAGCGAAGAGGACGAAACGACGATTTTATACACATCTGGAACGACTGGTAAACCAAAAGGAGTATTGTTTACAGCGCGCAATATTTTCGCTGTCGCAACGATGATGGCGCTAGAGACGAAAATGGATAAACATAGCCGCCTGTTGCATATGATGCCGCTTAGCCATTCCGCACCGCTTCATTTATTTTTTGTCGGCGGGATGTACGTTGGGGCCACCCATGTGTTATCACCAACGTTTTCCCCAGAAGCATTGTTAGAACTTGTCACAAAACATCAAATTACCCACTTTTTCGGAGCACCAGTCGCCTATTTACTCACGGCAAAACACCCACGCCTTCACGAATACGATTTGTCGTCTGTCCAATATTGGACGTATGGGGGAGCACCGTTATCGGCAAATGAAGTGCAATTTGTCGCCAAACAGTTTCGCACGAATCGGCTCATGTGTTTGTACGGACTAACGGAAGCTGGACCAAACGGAACGTATTTATCACCGGAAGAACATGCGACAAAGGCAGGGAGCGTTGGCAAAGATGCCGCCCTTCATTGCGAAGTAAAAATCGTCGATGAACGCGGCAATGACGTTCCACCAGGCGAAATTGGTGAAATCATCTTAGCTGGTGAAGGCACAATGAAAGGTTATTACAAAGACGAGGAAAAAACAGCGGAAACGGTGAAAAACGGTTGGTTATATACAGGTGATTTAGCGCGCTGTGATGAAGATGGCTACATTTGGATTGTCGATCGAAAAAAAGATATGATCATCTCTGGGGGAGTGAACGTTTACCCGAAAGAAGTGGAAGACGCGCTAAAGTTGCACCCAGCGATTGTTGATGTGGCGGTTGTTGGCGTGCCGCATCCAGAATGGGGAGAAACGGTGAAAGCGTTTGTTGTCACAAAAGAACCGATCGAGCAGCTTGCGGAAGAATGTAAACGTTTTCTTTCGGATAAACTTGCAGACTATAAAATTCCAAAGCTATATGAAGCCATTCCTGAACTACCGCGCAACGCAACAGGAAAAATATTAAAACAGGTGTTGAGGGGGATACACAATGAAACAGCTACGCGAAGTTGATCCGAACTTATTTGCCAATTTAAAAAAATATTTAGACGAAGAGTTTTATGCGTACGCCGAAGAAGAGTTAGAGAAGTTTTGGAAGCTTTGCATGACCGATATCGACCGGCGCGCGGTACATACAGACCGCGAAGGACAGCCGCGACTCCTCAAATATGACCGTTTTGGCAATGATGTTTCTGAAATATGGGTGAACGAAGGATATAAACAAACAGTGAAGGAAACGTATGAAACAGGAATTGTCGGTTATGTCCATAAACCGATTCCTGCGCTTGGGCGTGTTGGCAATTACATTTACTCGTATGCCCAAGGCTATTTGTTATCACAAGTCGAGCCGGGGTTTTATTGTCCGGTGACGCTCACGATGGCAACGGCGTACGTGTTAGAGCATTTTGCTGACGAAAAAATTAAAGCGAAATATTTGCCGCACGTCATTTCGACGGGCGAAGTCGAGCTGTATGAAGGCGCGACGTTTTTAACCGAGCGGCAAGGCGGTTCGGACGTCGGTGCCAATGAAGTGCGCGCTGTTTTATGCGGGGATCATTATGAAATTTACGGAGAAAAATATTTTGCGAGCAACGCCGGCATGTGCGGAGTTGCTTTAGTGCTTGCGCGCATCGACGGAAGCGAGGCGGGGACGAAAGGGCTTAGTTTATTTTTAGTGCCGTGGCGCAATGAGGACGGGGCATTAAACGGCATTCACATTCGGCGTTTAAAAGATAAACTTGGTGTTCGCGCTGTGCCGTCAGCGGAAGTCGTATTTGAAGGGGCAAAAGCTTATTTAATTGGCGATGCGAAAAAAGGGCTTTACTATATGATGGAAGCGCTCAATTTATCGCGCGTCTGCAACGCCGTCGCTTCGATTGGCATTATGAAACGGGCGCTAGAAGAGGCAAAGCAATACGCAGTTAATCGTCAAGCGTTTGGACATACACTTACATCATATCCGATGGTGAAAGAAACGTTAGCCAACTTAACGGCGCGTCAAGAAGTGCAAACGAGCGCTTGTTTTGAGCTTATTTCCTTTTTTGACCGTGTGATGCGCACGCCGGACCAAGCGTCTGAGCAAGAAAAAGCGTGGAATCGCTTATTAATTGCGCTTTTAAAAATGCGAACAGCCGAAGAAGCGATTGCATTTGCCCATGAAGCGATTGAAATGCATGGCGGCAACGGCTACATCGAAGATTTCGTCACCCCGCGCTTGCTTCGAGATGCCCAAGTATTGACCGTATGGGAAGGAACAGCAAACATTTTAGGACTTGAGGTGTTGCGACTCATCCGTAAATATCGTGTCCATGAAACGTTTATTCAAACAATAAACGAACAACTAGCTGCACTTCCTGTGGGAATACGCGCATTTGCTAAATCGGTCGAAAGCGGGTTGCATGAACTCATACAGTCTCTAAAACAACTTCACGGACAGCCAGAAGACGTGCAAACGTATCACGCCAAAAAAATCGCTAACCGCCTTTGCGACTTGTATTTGAGCGTCATAGCGTTAAAAGAAGCGAAAGAAAACGAACGAAAACAAATTATCGCCCGCCTCTTTTTACAGCATATTTGGGGATGCGATTTATTCGACAAAGAGATGTTATCCGTCCATTATTTTGATGTAGTCATGAACGAAACGAGGAAAGTGGGGGTGTAGAGCGAAAAGCTGGCGTTTGCCAGCTTTTGTTTTATAAAAATATTTACAATCATTTCATTTTTCGTTATTTTTATATACATATACGTTTGATTGGGGGAGTGGTTATGATTCGAACGTTGACGCAGGCAGATCATGAGCAAGTGATTTCTTTTTTGACGAAAGAACCGTCGATGAATCTTTTTATCATAGGAGATATTGAAGCGTTTGGCTATGACCAAGATTTTCAGCAGTTATGGGGAGAGTTTGATGAGAGCGGAGCGTTGCAAGCGGTTTTTTTACGATTTTATGATTCGTACATTCCATATGCATCGTCTAGGTTTGATGTAGAAGGGTTTTCTCATATCATCCGAACAAATGGTGCTTCTTTTCGTCTGTCAGGAAAGGCAAACGTTGTCGAACAATTTGAACAAGTAGGTGGATTGTCGCTAGGAAAGAAGCGGGTGACGTATTTTTGTGAGTGCACGACCGTTTCGTTTCAAGCGGAAGAGCAGATGCAGATAGTAAAACAGGCAACAGTAGATGATGTTGACCGTATTCTCGATTTACGCCGCCGCATTCCTGAATTTGTTACAACTCCTTCGTCTAGAGACATGCTGCTAAAATCATTAGAAACGAGCACAGGCCGCACATACTATGTTGAAGAAGACGGTGAAATGGTATCGTGTGTTTCGACAACAGCGGAAAATTCCTTTTCGGCGATGGTTGTCGGCGTTTGCACGGACGAACGATACCGACAAAAAGGTTATGCTAGCCTTATTATGAAGCGGGTCATCCATGATTACATGCAAGCGGGAAAAACGCTATGTCTCTTTTACGATAATCCGAATGCTGGACGCATCTACAAACGGCTAGGATTTTACGACATCGGTATGTGGACGATGTATGGATAAGACGATGAAGTTTGTAAGGGGGGTTAACGGTGTTGATTTGTGAATCTTTAAGTTTAGATGACTATTTAATGGAGTTAGATGAGGTGAACTATTCTCATCCTTTAGTTCAACAAAAAGCAAAGGAGCTTTTTCACTTATCGAAATCGGATATTGAAAAAGCGAAAATAGCGTTTGAGTTTGTTCGGGATCAAATTTCGCATTCATGGGATATTCAAAGTTCAAGAGTTACATGTAAGGCATCTGACGTTCTCTATTATAAAGAGGGCATTTGCTACGCCAAGGCGAATTTGTTAGCCGCGTTGTTGCGTTCACAGGGAATTCCAACGGGTTTTTGTTACCAGCGTTTGATGTTGTTTGATACGCCAGATAAAGGGTATTGCATCCATGCACTCAATGCGGTGTATCTTGCCTCCATTAATCGTTGGATTCGTTTAGACGCCCGTGGAAATAAACCCGGAGTTAAGGCGGAATTTTCAATTCATAAGGAGAAACTAGCGTTCGCTGTTCATGAAGAATTCGATGAAAAAGACTATCCGATCATTTTTACTAAACCTAATCTTCAAACAATCGCAGTGTTAAAAGAACATACTAATGCGTTAGAAATGTATAAGCATCATCTACCTTCGCAGTTGTAGCTACAACCAAATGTTTTATAGCAGCTTAACTTTAAAAGAAGAATATGTAAATTTTTGTTAAATGTTATTTAAACATTTTGCAAAAGAGCAATGATTATTCCCTATATGAGAGGATGGATGGGGAATGCCTATCATTACTGTAAAAATGGCTAAGGGGAGAACAATTGAGCAGAAACAGAAATTTGTTGAAAACATTACAAAAGAAGCAGCTAGAACTTTAAATGTAAAAGAGGAATGGGTCACAGTGATTTTCGATGAATACGACAGAGAAAACTGGGCTTCTAACGGGCAATTGCATTTACTGAAATTTGGTCAGGGATTCGGGAAGAAAGGTGCAGAGTAATAAGTCATGCGATTGTTGTCATCAATTTGGTATTTTCATACATTAAAAAGGAAAGGAGGACCTCACCGCAAAGGTAACTAGCTCTCCTTCTTTTTTACAGACAGAAAGACGCCTTTTTATTTACTGTGACATTTCCTCTGTATAAAATGATTGTGTGGACGCTTATTATCTCAATCATTTTTCGAAAATTTGAATGGATTAAATTGAATTCAATAGTACAAGCACTGCAAAAAAGTGCGCGACAGATCCGCCTAATACAAACAAGTGCCAGACGGCATGATGAAATTTAAAGCCGCGCCATACGTAAAAAACAGCGCCGACTGTGTACAAAATTCCGCCGATGACTAAATATAACACACCGTTTGGCGAAAGGCTGGAAACGAGCGGTTTCCATGCAAATACAATCAACCAGCCCATGATGATATATATAATCGTCGATGTATATAAAAACCGATCGACGAAAAAGCATTTAAATACGGTACCGAAGAGTGCAAGCCCCCAGACGATGCCAAACAATGTCCAACCGATCGCTCCTCTCACCGCTAAAAACAGAAACGGCGTATACGTGCCTGCAATAAAAAAGTAAATCGCCGAATGGTCGAAAATTTCAAACAATCGCTTCCAGCGCCCTTCCGGCAACGCGTGCACAATCGTTGATGACAAATACAAAATAAGCATCGTGCTTCCAAACAACGTAAAACTAACAACGTGCCATGCATTTCCGTACATCGCAGCCATGACCGTCAAAATAACGAGCGCCGCGATACTAAACACCGCACCGATGCCATGCGTAATCGCATGAACGATTTCTTCTTCTTTCGTAAACGTATGTGTAAAAGCCAATGGCCTCATCCCTTTCGCTAAAGATATTTTGTTTATTTTACCACATACGTATACGTACCGTACATTTTTTGTTCATTGTTGTTTTCATTCGCGATATAATGAGAAAAAAGAGAGGTGACGAGGATTGCAAATACAGTTGGAAAGGCAACGGAAGGCGAAAAAATGGCTTGTACCATCTTTGATCGGTGTGTTGCTTCTTGCGGTAATTGTATGTACTGCTATTTCGATTTACGTCGGATGGAATTTGACGCATAAGGAGCGAAAGGTAGTTACAGAAACACCAACAGCTTACGGTATGACTTATAAAGATGTCACATTTACGAGCAAACATGATGGGGTGAAGTTAAAAGGTTGGGTCATCGAACCAACGAAACAAGCGAAAATGACCGTTATTTTTTCGCACGGTTACGGTGGCAATCGCTACGAGCCAAATGTGCCGTTTTTGCCAATTGCTAAAGTGCTAACGGATGCAGGGTATCGCGTTATTATGTTTGATTTCCGGGCTAGCGGTGAATCAGAAGGAGACATGACAACAATCGGCGCGAAAGAAAAGTACGATTTGCTCGGCGTTATTGACTATGCGAAACAACACTACTTTGAACCGATTGTTCTATATGGGGTATCCATGGGGGCGGCAACATCGATTTTAGCAGCAGGAATGGATAAAGATGTTCAAGCAGTTATTGCGGATAGCCCGTTTAGCGATTTAGAAGGATATTTGCGGACATATATGCCTGTATGGACGAACTTGCCGAACGTCCCGTTTACGTATTTAATCATTACCCTTATCCCGATAATTACCGATTTAGACCCAGCAGAGTCGGTGCCGATCAAAGCGATCGATGCAATTGCCCCACGTCCGATTTTATTCATTCATAGTAAAGCTGACCCGTCCATCCCATACGAAGAAAGTGTAAACATGTACAACAAACATCCAGACGTATTTGAACTTTGGCTCACCGAAGAAGCGAAGCATGTGAAAAGTTTTAGTATGTATAAAAATGAATACATGAATAAAATATTAGCGTTTTTAGAGAAGGTACAAAAATAAATTTCAGAATATTCATTTACTTTTGATAAAAAGATAAGTATGCTCGTAGTGAATTTGGAAGAATGGAGAGGAGAAAGAAGATGAGTGTAGTTGAGCAGAGGAGATCGTAAACTGCACCTGCAAAAGTTGAACTGTAATTTTCTTTTTGATACTTTTCTATTTCTGCTACCAAATCAGCAGGAAACTTAATTAATTTTGCAATGCGTTCCATTTTTTCACTCCCCCCAATATACTTGGAAGGAGGTGAAGTCAATGTTGGTCAACAAAGCATACAAATTTCGCATCTATCCAAATAAAGAACAAGAAGTATTAATTACAAAAACATTCGGTTGCTCGCGTTTTGTATTCAACTATTTTTTGGCGAAATGGGAGGATGCTTATAAGCAAACGGGCAAGGGATTAACTTACAACGCTTGTTCTTCTCAATTAACGCAATTAAAGAAACAATTCACTTGGTTAAAAGAAGTGGATAGCATCGCACTTCAATCTTCACTCAAGCATCTGGATGATGCGTACGATCGCTTTTTTAAAAAGCAAAACGACAAACCGCGTTTTAAGTCTAAAAAGAATGCTGTGCAATCGTATACAACTAAGCATACAAATGGGAATATTGCTGTGCTAGATAAGCACATCAAGCTACCTAAACTTGGTCTTGTTCGTTTGGCGAAAAGTCGTGAAGTAGAAGGGCGTATCTTGTCTGCTACGATTAGACGAAATCCGAGCGGGAAATACTTTGTGTCCATTTTGGTTGAAACTGACGTGCAAGCGTTGCTTAAAACGGGTTCAGCCGTTGGCATCGATGTTGGGTTGAAGGAATTCGCCGTTCTTTCTGATGGAACAAAGTACGCCAACCCGAAATGGCTTCGTAAGCTAGAAGAACAGCTAGCAAAAGCACAACGTATTCTTTCCAGACGAAAAAAAGGTGGCTCGAATTGGAATAAGCAACGAAT
>NZ_FOJQ01000006.1:35042-71996 GCF_900111795.1 Anoxybacillus pushchinoensis
TACAAAGCTAGATGGTATGGGAAACAGATCGTAACCGTAGCAAAAAACTTTCCGTCTAGTCAGCTTTGTTCGTGCTGTGGCTATCAAAACAAAGACGTGAAACATCTTGCTTTGCGTGAATGGGAATGTCCTGTGTGCCATACTCATCACGACCGAGATGTGAACGCAAGTATCAATATCAAAAACGAAGCGATTAGGCTTCTTAACCGCAGGAACTGTGGGGATCGCCTACTAAATAACCGAAAAAACTTTCGGTGTTCGTAGGAATCCGCTATGGCTTTAGCCTAGCGGTAGTTCAAGAACGGAACGTGTCATGCGGCTGGACAAATAGAAAAAAATAGAAAAAAGGGCGAGATGTTCGCCCTTTTTTTGTTAAAAGATTAAATGTGCCATGAAAACGATAATTGGCAATGTAATAAGTGTACGGAGAAGGAAGATGATCACTAAATCTTTAAATGTAATTGGTAATTTTGATGCAAGCAGTAATCCGCCAACTTCAGACATGTAAATAAGTTGTGTAACGGATACGCAGGCGATGACGAAGCGTGTGAACTCGCTCTCGATACCGCTTCCGATAATAGCTGGTAAAAACATATCTGCAAAGCCGACGACCATCGTCTGAGCAGCCGCAGCGGCTTCTGGCACTTGAAGAAGAGTTAAAATTGGTACAAACGGTTTACCGAGCCATTCAAATACTGGGGTTGTTTCTGCAATAATTAACGCAACAGTACCGATTGCCATGACAATAGGTAATACACCTAGCCACATATCAATCACGGTTTGCAAACCGTTTTTTAATAATTTTCCTATATGGCTATTGCGCTGGGCAACTTCAGTCGCTTGTTTTAATCCCCATTGAAAAGGTGTATACCCAGCAGGGATCGTTTCGTCAACAGGTACATGATGTTCATAGTAATACGTATCCGGCTTTTTAGATAATGGTGGGATGCGCGGCATAATGATCGCTGCCGCAAGACCAGCAACAACAATTGTAAAGTAGTATACACCAAACATATGTTCAAGCTTCATATACGTAATGACAACAATACTAAATGTAATGGATACGACGGAAAATGTTGTTCCGATGACAGCCGCTTCCCGTTTTGTATAAAAGCCATCCTCATATTGTTTATTCGTCAATAATACACCAATCGTTCCATCGCCGAGCCAAGAGGCGATACAGTCAATCGATGAGCGACCAGGCAGCTTAAATACAGGTCTCATAATTTTTGTTAAAAGTGCACCGCACAGTTCAAGTAGACCGAAATTTAAAAGTAACGGCAAAAATAAGCCGGCGAATAAAAACACAGAGAATAAAATTGGAATTAAACTATACAATAGCAAGGCCCCTGTATTTTCGGACCAAACCCATTCTGGACCAATTTTCCATAAGGTCATCGCCCCTAAAACGGATCCAACAACGCGAGCGCCGACAAACAAACCGTTTACATCAAATAGACGACGAAGAAAAGCGCTATCCATAATAAAAGAAGGTTGAGCTATTTTTGTAACGATCGTACCAATTGTAGCGGCAAACATAAACAACACTGAAATTGTTGGAATGATTGAATGAAACTGTCCTTCAACCCATTTGGCTAATATCGCTACAGGGATTGTCATTTCTCCTTTGTACGGAAAAGGTAACATAAATAGAAACACACCAATGAGTGATGGAATGAGAAACTTCATAGTGTCAGCAAATGTGTACGATGGAGTATGCTTACTCATCTGTTTAACCACCTTTCATTTATGTTTTGAAAACGGATACATAACATTGCTACTATCGTAATATAAAAATAAAAATAGTCAATATAACAAGACAATTCAGAAATATAAATAAATATACTCGGTGTATAAATATGAAGAAATAAAATTATATAAATACAAAAATATGAATCAATAACAATTTATTTATTGTAAAATAGGTAACATAGAGCATAATAAACCAAAACGATTATATAATCAATCATTTTTATGTATAAACGTTCAAATTCGAAATTTTTTGTTTTTCTTAACACATCGATGCGTGTATCTTTTTGCTTGTGCGGTATGATAAACAAAAATGTGAAAAGGGGAATAACGAATGTAGTACTACGCAAAGCCGATTGTCGTTGTTAGTGAATGTCTCGGTTTTTCTCCTTCTAAGCATAAATATTTGTTTATGGCTTATCATCAACAAAAGTTAAAACAACTTGGCAACATTGTTGCTAATCGTAACCGTTTACCGATAAAAGAAGTGTTTTTGCAGTATGAACTGTTTGCATGTCGCCCACGCCGCAATTCGAGTATTAATGTTTGTTAACATATGATTGGTTATTTTAAGCACGAGTTAAGCGGCGATGAGAAACGTTATGTCCATGAGTTGCTAGAAAAATATCGTGCTGGTAAGCTACCGTTAAGTAGTGTGACGGCGGTCATTCGGTGGGCTATTCGCTACCAAAATGATTATTTACTCAAGCAGCGGTATTTTCACCCCTATCCAGAGACGTTGCTTGACGTGACGGACTCAGGAAAAGGAAGGGATTATTGAAAAAGCGACAAGGGTTACCCATGTCGCTTTTTTGTTATGGCGTAATACACTGGAATACCAGATAAGGTAACAATGATTGATAAAAACGTGTCTAGCGGCGCATGAAGTACCGTGCTCATAATAATATAGGCTGTTCCGATAAGAGAAACGATTGGCGTAATTGGATAAAAAGGAACTCGATATAGCTGCTCGTTCGTTTCGGTTGATTTTCGTAATAAAAATACGGCAAAAAATGCAAAACCGTAAAATAAAAACACGCTGAAAATGGCAATGTCTGTTAAACGATCGGCGTTGCCAAGCAACATCATCACGATGGCAATCGTCACTTGCATAAGTGTTGCAAATACAGGTGTGCGCCATTTTGGGTGAAGATGGGCGAAGTAACGGGAAAACGGGAACAGCCCATCCGTTGCCATTGCAAATGGCATGCGCGGGAACGTCAAAACTTTTCCGTTTAAGCAACCAAAGATGGATATTAAAATACCGATGGCAATTAATTTTCCGCCAAATGCCCCGAATAACATTGTCGCTGCTTCACTTGCTGCGTTTGGTCCGAGTGCTACAATTTCATCGGCACGAAGTACGTGAAGCAATGCGATATTGACAGCTACATAGGCAAACATCACGATAAGAATACCAGTAATAATCGCTTTCGGTAATGTTTTCGCAGGGTTTTTCATTTCCCCAGCAACAAATCCAACGTTCATCCATCCGTCATATGCCCATAACGTTGCTAAAACGGCTGCCCCCATACTAATCGTTTGACTACTTCCGCTGTCCATGCCGAAAATAGGTACATTACCCTTGAACACCCCGAAGACAATGATAAGAAAAATAGGTAATAATTTCGCCGCTGTTAAAACACTTTGAACGATTCCACCAACCTGTGAGCCGAGCGTATTTACGATGGATAAAAATAAAACAGCGATGATGCCAATCCAAAGCTCATTTTCTTTCGGCAAACCGAAAACTCCTACAAATAATGCCCCGAAGTACAAGCCTAGCGCACCGATGACGGCAGGCCCATAAATGATGGTTTGTACCCATCCGCATAAAAAGCCCCAAAACTTCCCGTAAACTTTTTCAATATATACGTACAATCCACCTGTTTCAGGAATTTTTGAGCTCACTTCTGCAATCGTTAACCCACTAGCTAACGTAATGATTCCCCCGATAATCCAAGCGAGAAGAGCAAATGTTGAATTTCCAGTTGCTTCAATGACAACAGCGGGTTTCATAAAGATACCGGATCCTATCACAGTACCAACGACGATGGCTGTTGCTGTAATAAAGCCGATGCTTTGTTTCAATTCTGTTTTCGTCATGTTGTTCACCTCTAAAAAACAGTTGTTTTTTTGTGTCGGACAATCGATATTATAGCATGAGATGAATGAAAACTTCTTTTTTTGAAAATTAAAATATTGACAGGGAGAAAAGAAAAGAATAAGATAAAATTAAATTTGGTCTAAAGAAACTTTTTTAACCTTAATCATTATTGTTTGCTTGTTCCACATGTCACACGTTTTTTGTTCATGCATATAATGGGCGGCAAACAAATTTTTTTGGCTTTATGTTGCATTGAGGAAACTTTTATATCCTTATACAACTTTTGAAGGAGGATGTATATGAAAAAATGGTTGGTTGTATGGACCGTTTTATTATTGTTGTTCGGTTGTGAAACGAAAGCACCTAAAAAAGACGTTATTTACGTTGTCGCTACAACGGGGCAAATTGCAGATTTAGTTGAACATGTCGGGGGAGAGTATGTTCATGTGGAAGCGTTGATGGGGCCAGGGGTAGATCCGCATTTGTATAAAGCGACACAAGGTGACATTCAGAAGTTGAGTCAAGCAGACATCATCTTTTATAACGGGCTTCATTTAGAAGGAAAACTCGGAGAAATATTCACAAAAATGTCAAAAACGAAAAAAGTCGTCGCAGTAAGTGAAGCGATTCCGAAAGAGAAGTTAATTGAAATAGACGGAGTGTATGATCCGCACATATGGTTTGATCTTGATTTGTGGAGATATGCAACGCAAAAGGTAAGAGACGAATTAAGTGCAGTGGATCCGAAACATAAACAAATATATCAAAAACGAGCAGAAGCATATGAATCTCAACTCATGCAGTTAAAAGAGGAAGCCAAAAAAGAGATGAACGCCATTCCAAAAAAACAGCGTGTTTTAATTACAGCCCATGATGCTTTTCATTATTTCGGTCGTGCGTATGATATCGAAGTAGTTGGCCTACAAGGGTTAAGTACAGATGCAGAATACGGATTGAAAGATATTCAAGAACTTGTTGATATGATTGTTGACCGGAATATTCAAGCTGTATTTGTGGAAAGCAGTGTATCGAAAAAGGCAATTGAAGCGGTTGTTGAAGGAGCAAAACAGCGTGGCCATCACGTTTCGATTGGTGGAGAACTATTTTCAGATGCGCTCGGAAAAAAGGGGACTGAAGAAGGGACGTTCATTGGTATGTATCGTTACAATGTTAAAACGATTGCACAAGCATTGAAGGGGGAAGGACGATGAATCCGCTAGTTGTTGACCAAATGACAGTTGCGTATGATCGGCAACTTGTATTAGAAGATGTATCATTTTCTGTTCCAGAAGGAAAGTTAGTAGGGATTATCGGTCCAAACGGAGCAGGAAAATCAACATTAATGAAGGCGATGTTAAATTTTATTCCGCGTATGCACGGGAATGTTTTCGTATATGGCCAACCGTATGAGAAGCAAAGACATCTTGTCGGATACGTTCCGCAACGAAATTCTGTTGATTGGGATTTTCCAACGAATGCGCTTGATGTTGTATTGATGGGGAGATATGGTCATATCGGACTATGGAAACGACCACGAAAAGAAGACGTAGAGATTGCAATGCAATGTTTAGATAAAGTCGGCATGTTGCCTTATGCGAAACGGCAAATTAGCCAACTATCTGGTGGACAGCAGCAGCGCGTGTTTTTAGCGCGTGCACTCGCACAAGATGCTTCTATTTATCTTATGGATGAACCGTTTGTTGGAGTGGATGCCGCGACAGAAAAAGCGATTATTCAACTGTTAAATGAACTAAAAACGCGTGGAAAAACGGTATTGGTTGTCCATCATGATTTGCAAACGGTGCGAGATTATTTCGATTATGTTTTATTGTTAAATAAACGTGTCATAGCGTTTGGTGAAACGGAACGCACATTCACGTATGATCATATTCAAAACACGTATGGTGGAAAAGTGACTTTTCTCTCTGCCACACATATCGTGGGGTGAATAATATGGACATCAATGTTCAATGGGTATTTACAAGCATGGCACTGCTCGGATTAGCGAGCGGAATGATTGGTACGTTTGTACTGCTCAAAAAACAAAGTTTAATAGGGGATGCGATGGCGCATGCTGCACTTCCGGGGATTTGTATCGCTTTTCTTCTATATGGACAAAAATCGCTCCTTTTCTTTTTCATCGGTGCCGCTTGCTCAGGATATGTTGCTACAGCATGTATTCAGTTTATTGTTAAACATACGCGCATTAAAGAAGATGCAGCAATTGGCATTGTGTTGTCTGTATTTTTCGGTTTAGGGATCGTGTTATTGACATGGATCAATCAACATGAAGGTGGAAATCAAAGTGGAATTAACGACTTTTTGTTTGGAAAGGCAGCGTCATTGACTGGAAGTGATGTGAACGTGCTTGCTGTGACAACGATAATAATGATTATCATCACTTCTGTTTTTTTTAAAGAATTTAAGATCATTACATTTGATCGAGCGTTTGCGCAAGGAATTGGTGTACCGGTATCATTATTGAACGGTGTACTTATGTTTTTAATCGTCTCTGTTGTTGTCGTTGGTTTACAGGCGGTTGGTGTCGTGTTAATGTCTGCTTTACTTATTACGCCGGCGTTAGCTGCAAGATATTGGACAGAAAAACTAGAATGGATGACGTTGTTAGCCGGCGTATTTGGTGCTTTATCTGGAGTTGCTGGGGCATATGTGAGTTTGATTGCTTATGTGCCTACCGGTCCACTCGTTATTATTTTTGCGACGGCTCTGTTTCTCTTCTCGTTTTTATTCGCCCCGAAACGTGGTTTATGTAGCAAAATCATTCGTCGGCATGTAGAAAGAAAAAAATTGCGCGTGAAACAACTAATGTATGAGCGAGGGGAGCAGTTATGAGTTATACGATTTGGATTTTGCTTACTGCAACTCTTGTCGGGATTAACTGTGGATTAGTCGGTACATTTCTCGTATTACGGAAAATGTCGATGCTCTCTGATGCGATCAGTCATAGCGTATTGCTAGGAATTGTGGGGGCGTATATGGTAAGCCATCAACTGCAAGGGGTGTCTATGCTCATCGGCGCTTTGCTTGTCGGATTGCTAACAACATTTCTCGTCCAATTGTTGCATCAAAAGGGGGTGCAAAGTGACGCAGCCATCGGGGTTGTGTTTACATGCTTGTTTGCGATCGGGGTTGTCCTCATTTCCTTATTCGCAGATCGTGTTCATTTAGATGTCGAACATGCGCTGATGGGTGAAATTGCATTTGTGCCGTGGGATGTGCTGGAAGTTGGCGGACGAAGTATTGGACCGAAAGCCGTTTGGTTGCTTGGATTTGTTTTAGCGATCAATATATTCGTTATTGTTTTTGCTTACAAAGAATTAAAAATTAGCTCATTTGATAGTGAAATGGCAATTACGCTTGGAATTCCGGTCGTGCTGATTCACTACGTATTAATGGGGATGTTGTCGTTAACGACTGTTGCCTCATTTGATAGTGTTGGTGCCATTTTAGTTGTAGCGATGCTTATTGTACCAAGTGCAACAGCTTATTTGTGGACGGATCGACTTAGCACGATGCTTATATGTAGTGCTTTTATCGGTGTATTGGCATCGGTGATCGGCTACGTGGGAGCGACAGCATTCAACGTCTCTATTTCTGGAGCAATTGCTGTATCAACCGGTGTCATCTTCTTTGTTTCTTTATGGATTGCACCAAAACATGGGTTATTGCGGAAATGGATGAAAAAATCTCCTGCCTAGGCAGGAGATTTAGTCTTTTATTGCGGAAAGAAACGAATCAATAATACTTACATCATTTGTAACTAGAAAAGCAGGAAGTAATGCAATAATGGCCACAACCGTATTTTCTTATTTTTCTGTATTTTTGTCAATACTTTTGTCCGCGAAATTTTGGTGCGAAAATGATATAATAACAAAATAGTTGCTTTGAAGGGGGGGTACGATGCGAATACGAGAGTGGGATCGGAACTTACGTATTCGTTTAATTGGGGAGTCGTTAGTCGGAGTTACGTTTTGGATGATATTCCCTTTTATCGCGATATATTTTTCTGACATGTTTGGTAGAGAAAAAGCTGGGATATTGCTTGTTATTTCGCAATTTTTTTCTGTTGTTGCGAATTTGCTTGGGGGATATTTTGCTGATCGCTTTGGAAGAAAAAAAATGATGGTGCTCGCTGCGTGTGGGCAAGCAGTTGCTTTTTTCTTATTTGCATTAGTCAATTCTCCACTATTCTCATCACCTGTGATGAGTTTTATTTGTTTTGCCCTCGTAGGTGTATGCGGTTCACTGTATTGGCCTGCTAGTCAAGCGATGGTTGCCGATGTCGTGGCAGAAAAGGATCAAAGTAGTGTATTTGCTGTATTTTACACGATGAATAATGTAATGGTCGTTATTGGTCCGCTACTTGGAGGAATTTTTTATCCACAACATTTTTTTTACCTACTGCTCGTTGCCGGGGCATTTTGTGCAATTGTTGCTATCGTTTTGTTCATTTACTTAGAGGAAACGGCACCGTTGTGGGCGAAAACGACAGGAACATGGTACACTTTTTTTGTTGAGCAATTAAAAAATTATCGTCTTATTGCGAAAGACCGCACGTTTCTTTTGTTTATCGTTGCTGGTGTCCTCGTTGCTCAAACGTTTATGCAACTTGATATTTTAATCCCTGTGTATGTGAAAGACGTTGTTTCAGAGCAAACGTTAATTTCTACCGATCATTGGTCACTTTCGTTGAGCGGAGAAAAAGCATTTAGTGTACTTATTGCTGAAAATGGATTGCTTGTTGCTTTATTTACGGTGGCGGTAACGAAATGGATGGGAAACTACAAAGAAAAGTCGGTATTTGTATGGTCCTCTCTTTTGTATGGACTAGCTATTTTCTTTTTCGGTCAAACGACATCGCTTTGGATTATGGTCATTTTAATCGGTATATTTACACTTGCGGAACTTATGACGGTTGGTTTACAGCAAACATTTGTCGCTAGATTAGCCCCTGATCATATGCGAGGACAATATTTCGCAGCGGCGAGCTTGCGTTTTACGCTTGGTCGTATGATTGCTCCGCTCGTTTTAACGTTGCCGTTTGCGTATCATTGGACATTTTTTGTTTTAATGTTACTCGCTATATGTAGTGCATGGTTGTATGCTGTTATGTTTCAAATGATGGAAGGAAAGTCATCTTGTTAGTGGGTAATTGAAACAAACGATGTATAGAGAAGTGGTCACGTTGTCATTGACATCACGTGACTACTGATGTACATATATGATGTAAAGTCCCTTCTTTTTCTCATATTTTCCCTTTTCTTTTCATACATATGATGATGTAAATATAATGAGAAAAAGAGGGGAAATACGTGTGAGTGAACAAGGGGGATTACAAGACGAAGCGATGACACGAAGCGAACGACGAAAACGAAAGCGGACACATATTGTCTCCGTTTTATTACTCGTTGTAAGCGTGTGTGTCGTCAGTATATGGGGAATGACAAAAAAAGAGACAGGTGAGCAAAAAGTAATTGAGCAATTTATGACAGCGCTACGCCAAGAAGATGTACATACGTTGCGACAATTCATCGATATTCCGTTGGAAAGTGATGACACTTTTTTACCGTTGTTTGCATATTTGCGCAAACATCCTGAAGGTTATGAGCAAATTAGAAAAGAATTGAAGCAACAGCAAGACGATCGAGTTTACATAAAAGGATTAACGTCAACTCCTCCAGTTTTTCTCATGAAATTGTCGCAAGGAGTGTACAAATTTGAGCCGGCATTGTATCACGTATATGTGCAAACAAATGAAAAAGGGGCTCGCATTTTTATTAACGATACGGATGTCGGAGAGACAAATGTATCATTAACGAAAGTAGGATCATATATTCCGGGGTTATACGAGCTAAAATTAGTTACAGATGAACACGAACAGACGAAGCAACTATTGCTTTTTGGGGGAGAGCGGATTCGTATCGTTCATTTCTATTCGAATGAGTAGATGCAACGACATGTTGCGTCTTTTTTTATGAACAATTGAAACACTTCTTTTTGTCGATACGTAATATAATCATCATTTCCATTTCATAAAAAATCATAGTAAAATAAAGGATCATAGACGATGGGAGGACAACAATGAAACGGTTCATTCGGACGATATGGCGGTGGTTTGTATCATGGAACGTTGGTTTATTTAGCGCCCTTATTTCATTGTTGGCGTTTCGCTTACCGTTTCCTGTTTCATTTTTGATCGGGGCAAGTATAGGGGTGATGTATTCAATTTATATGAAGAAAAAAGAGAAGAAACATGTATCTCATCGTTCGAAAGATGAGCGGTTGAAAGACGCGAAAAAAAAGGTGCGGAAAATCGGGCAAAATTTATGGCGAATTCGTTCGATTTCGATGTTTTCTAAGCTTTCTCGTTTATACTCCATCTGTCAAAAAATGGTTGAAATTGTTGAAAAACAACCGGATCGTTTAGCTGTCGCGCAACCGTTTTTTAACACGACGTTAGATTCAATTGTTACAATTGTTGATAAATATATTTATTTAATGAAGCAGCCGGTGAAAAACGATGATATTCGCCAAGCGATCAGTGAAGCAGAACAAGCGCTTGACCTTGCACTGACGAAAGCAGAAAATCAACTATTGGACATGCTTGAAGAAGACTTGTTTGATTTACAAACGGAAGTAAAACTTGTGAAACATACGATTGCAACAGAAGAATCTCTTTCTTTGCCAACGAAACATACAGTAACAATGATGGAGGAGAAAAAGCATGAACAAGAACGATGAAGTACTTTGGACAAGTTCGATCGATTCGCTACTTGCCAATCCATTTGGAGAAGTGATAGAAGCGAGTGAAAAGTCACCATCTCCGCGTTTAATTGATCAATTAAAAGAGGAACATCGACAAAAAGCGCTAGCGCTTGCAGAGCAAATTGATCCGCGCAACCACCAGGCGATTTTACAGTACGGTGTAGCCGCACAGGCAGAGTTGTCACGCTTTTCGCATTCTATTTTAAATCATGTGCAAAAAAAAGATGCTGGTCCTGTTGGGGAAATTATTCATGAGCTGATGACAAAGATGAAAGAAGTAAATGTAGAAGATTTTGCAATAAATAAAAAAAGTTTTTTAGCACGCATGTTTCAATCTGTCACACAGTCTGTTCAACATATTTTATCTAAATATCAAAAGCTAGGCGTTGAAATTGATCGAATTGCGGATCAACTCGACAAACATCGTCAAATGTTATTTCGTGACATCATGATGTTAGAAACGTTATATGAAAAAAACAAAGAATATTTTGATGCATTAAACATTTACATTGCCGCCGCTGAAATAAAACTAGAACAGCTGCGAACAAAAACGATTCCTGAACTAGAGAAAAAGGCGTTACAGTCACAAAATCAAATGGATGTACAAGAAGTTAATGATATGATCCAATTTACTGATCGTCTTGAAAAGCGCATTCACGATTTAAAATTAAGCCGTCAAATTACGATTCAAACAGCACCGCAAATTCGACTGATTCAACATGTCAATCAAACGTTAGTCGAGCGCATTCAATCGTCCATTTTAACCGCCATTCCGCTTTGGAAAAACCAACTCGTCATCGCATTAACGTTGCTTCGCCAAAAGAAGGCGGTGGAAGCGCAAAAAGCGGTAACAAAAACGACGAATGAATTGCTGTTGCGTAACTCAGAGATGTTAAAAATGAACACGATTGAAGCAGCAAAAGAAAACGAGGAAGGACTTGTCAGCATTGAAACATTGAAAAAAACACAGGAAAATTTGTTAGTGACGCTTGAAGAAACGTTAAAAATTCAACAAGAAGGGCGCATGAAACGTCAACAGGTGGAACAGGAACTGATTGAGATGGAGGAGCAGTTAAAACAGCGGTTACTTACACTAAAAAGGGCTGAGTAAAATCAGCTCTTTTTTATTGATTTTATATACCTATTAGGGTATGATGTGTAAAGGAGGTAGACAACATGACTTATGCGTTTATTTTGATGTTCGTGTTATATGCTTTATATTATCGATACGTACCTGTTCGGGGTGTAAAGGAACTGCAAATGTTACCTACACATAAACATGTTACAATACTCGATGTGCGCGACTACAATGAAGCAGATGATATCGATAAGGCACATCGCATTCCAGTTGCGTATTTGAAACGTTATTATGAAACGATCCCGCACCGTGAAGTTATTGTCATTGCGAACGATGCTTTAGAGAAAAATGTCGCTATTCGCCTGTTAAGACGTTATCGTTTTTCTGTCAAAGGATATTATATAAAAGAAAAAGGAAACGTTCATAAATGGGATATGGTAGAATGTCACTAACTGTTCAAACTTTGCCGAAGATTTATTTGGTATAATACACTTACACGTACCTGTATATGGAGGGGATATATGATGAAAAAAATCGTTATTGTCGGCGGTGTAGCCGGGGGAGCTTCTGCCGCCGCTCGTTTACGTCGGTTAAGTGAGAAAGATGAAATTATTATGTTTGAACGTGGTGAATATATTTCGTTTGCAAACTGCGGACTTCCGTATTACATCGGGGATGTTATTCAAGAAAGAAGTAAGCTACTCGTACAAACGGTCGATGGCATGTCGAAACGATTTCGTATTGATGTACGCAATTTAAGTGAAGTGACAGCTATTCATCGTGAACGAAAAACGGTAACAGTAAGGAATTTACAAACAAATGAACAATATGAACAGCCATACGATGTCCTTATTTTATCACCGGGAGCGAAGCCAATTGTTCCGCCTATTCCAGGAATAGATCAAGCGAAAGCGCTGTTTACGTTGCGCAACGTACCGGATACCGATCGCATTCGTTCATTTGTTGACGATGAAAAGCCGAAACGTGCTGTCGTCATTGGTGGAGGCTTTATCGGTGTAGAAATGGCTGAAAACTTAACAGAGCGAGGCGTACATGTAACGCTTGTAGAGATGGCCAATCAAGTAATGGCGCCAATTGATTACGAAATGGCAGCTATTGTGCATACGCACATGAAGGAGCATGGGGTGGAATTAATTTTAGAAGATGGTGTGCAAGCGTTTGAAAACGAAGGAAGACGTGTCGTATTAAAAAGTGGTCGCGCGATCGATACAGATATGATTATTTTAGCGATTGGAGTTCAGCCAGAAAGCCAGTTGGCGAAAGAAGCGGGATTAGAACTTGGTTTTCGAGGTGCCATTAAAGTGAACGAGCATTTGCAAACATCTGATCCGAACATTTTTGCTATTGGCGACGCAATTGAAGTAAAAAGTTACGTCTATGGCTTTGAAACATTCGTTCCACTTGCTTGGCCAGCCAACCGTCAAGGTCGACTTGTCGCTGACTACATTAACGGTCGTGATGTCAAATACAATGGAACGCTCGGTACATCGATTGTGAAAGTTTTCCATATGACAGTTGCGGCAACAGGACTGAACGAAAAAGTATTGAAACATCACGGCATTGATTATGAAGTTGTTCACGTTCATCCAATGAGCCATGCTAGCTACTATCCAGGTGCTACTCAAATGACGTTAAAGTTAATTTTCGATCGGCAAGGGCGTATTTACGGGGTGCAAGCGGTAGGACAAGATGGAGTTGACAAGCGCATTGATGTCATCGCCACAGCGATTAAAGGCGGACTAACGGTATATGATTTACCTGATTTAGAACTGGCATATGCTCCACCGTTTTCATCGGCGAAAGATCCAGTAAACATGGCTGGGTATGTGGCATCGAACGTGCTTGATGGGATGGTTGAAACGGTACAATGGCATGAAATTGACGACATCGTCGCTGACGGTGGGTTGCTCATTGATGTTCGCACACCGAAAGAGCTAGAAACGAGAGGAGCAATTCCGGGCAGCATCAATATTCCGCTTGATGACTTGCGCGATCGTCTCCATGAATTGCCGAAAGATCAAACGATTTACGTCACATGCCAAGTTGGTTTACGTGGCTATTTAGCAACGCGCATTTTACAAGAGCATGGATTTAAAGCTAAAAATTTAGACGGTGGTTATAAATTGTATTCGAGTGTGAAACAGGGGGAATAAAGATGTTTGAAAATATTTTGCCAACAGAAACGGATACGCTACGTCATGAAACAAATGTTGAAGTTTTAGATGTTCGTGAAGCACATGAAGTAGCAGCAGGAAAAATTCCGGGTGCTTGCCACATTCCACTCGGACAGCTGTTTGCTCGTTTAAACGAACTTGACCAAAACAAAATATACATTGTCGTTTGCCATTCAGGAGGCAGAAGCGCATTAGCATGCGAATGGCTATCTGAACGAGGTTTTCGTGTGAAAAACATGGTTGGTGGCATGCTGAATTGGGAAGGGGAAGTGGCATAAGACTGGCGATGCGCCAGTCTTATTTTTTATGCATCTTTCTCCGTTTTATTGTAAAATGGAATACATACATTGGAAGTTAGAGACAGGAGAAGGGGAAAGATCGATGTGGAAAAATAAAAATGTCATGCTCATTTTTATTGGGGAGTTTGTTGTCGGAGTCGGTTTATGGCTTGGAATTATCGGGAATTTAGAGTTTATGCAGAAGCACGTTCCTTCTGATTTTGTAAAATCGCTCATTTTATTTTCTGGTTTGCTTGCTAGTGTTATCGTCAGTCCGATATCGGGGAGATGGATCGATACATATGCGAAAAAGCGTATCCTTCTCTATGCGGGTATCGGACGTATATGTAGCGTCATATTTATGTTATTTGCCTTAACATATGAATCTATTTTTCTTATGGTTTGCTTTATGATTTCGATTCAAATAGCGGCAGCGTTTTATTTTCCGACATTACAAGCAATTATTCCGCTTGTTGTTCGCGATGAGAAACAACTAATGACCATAAATGGTATACATATGAATATCTCCGCTTTGTCCCGCATTGCCGGCACTGCATTTGGTGGAGCGCTTCTTATGATTACGAGCTTATGGGCGCTATATATTGGGGCGATGATTGCGTACATTTTGCTTTTTTTGCTTACATTTTTTATCAATATCAAGGAGGAAAGACGGGAAACGCGCGATGAAAAGAAAGAAAAACAGCGGTTTACAGACATATTCCCTATCGTTCGCCAATTGCCGATTGTGTATATTGCCATCGTTTTGACGATTGTACCGCAGCTGTTCATTGGTGGATTTAACTTAATGGTCATTAATATTAGTGAATTGCAGCACGATCCGTCAATTAAAGGATGGTTGTATACTGTTGAAGGGATCGGGTTTTTGTGCGGCGCTTTTTTCATTAAGTATGTCGCTCGTGAGCACGCATATGTGAAATGGATGTACGGATTAGCTTGTTTTATTGCTTTCGCACAATTATCTTTACATTTCGCCCATATGAAATGGGTGTCGCTTGCCTCTTTTGGGTTGTTTGGGGTATGTGTCGGTTGTTTTTTCCCAATGGTTGCGACCATCTTTCAAACAAACGTTCCAAAAACGTATCATGGTCGCTTTTTTTCGTTTAAAAATATGTTTGATCGTGTAACCTTTCAAATTGTATTGTTGATTTCTGGATTTTTGTTAGATACGATTGGATTAGAACATATGGTCGTCTTGTTCGGAATCTTCTCGTTTCTGTTGATTATGTATACGATGTTCCATAAAAAAGAACATATATTAAAAAGCGAAGGTGTATAAATGCCTTCGCTTTTTAACCAATAATAACGCGCTCTTTTGGATAATGATACGTTTCTTTTTGATTGTTGCCACGAATGAGAAATAAAAATGATAAAATACCAATCCGTCCGATAAACATTAAAACAATAATAACTAACTTCCCGAATGTGCTTAGTTGTGATGTGATGCCCATGGACAAACCTGTCGTTCCAAAAGCGGAGCATACTTCAAAGACAATTTCTATCATGGTAAAAGGCTCCGAAAAGGAAAGGAGTAGGACAGCTAAAAAACAAAGAATGGAAGCTGTTCCAAACACAATAAACGATTTTAATATATCTTCATGATGAATTTCACGTTGGAATACTTTAATGGAATCTTTTCCTTTCGCGTAAAAGAAAATAGTTAACACGATAATCGCAAACGTCGTCGTCCGAATCCCTCCTCCTACGCTGCTTGGGGAAGCACCAATAAACATAAGTGCGCTTAAAACAAGCAATGTCGGTTCAGAAAATTCATGCACATCCATGGTCGCTAATCCGCCGTTACGAGAAGAGATCGACTGAAATAACGCATAAAAGAGTGATTCATGCCAAGTTTTATTTGCGAAAAAACGATGCGATTCAATCAATAAAATAGAACATGTTCCGAATAAAACAAGAAGAAAAAATGTAACGGTTGTTAATTTCGTAAAAAGGGAAAAACGATATTGTCTTTTTTGACGATGAAATAAAAATTCTTTAACTTCAATGAGCACAGGAAACCCGATGGCTCCTAACACGAGTAAAATCATATGTACGGTTTGAACAAAATAATCATTAGCGAATGGAATAAGCGACTGTCCTGTAATGTCAAATCCGGCGTTTGTCGTTGCGCTCACCGATGCAAAAAAGCCTTGAAAAAAAGCGTCCTGCCACGATGGAAAATAACGAAGAAAATAAATCCCCAAAATGACGGCACCAACCATTTCAATCGCGATAATGAGCGTTAAAATTTCTTTCATTAACTTTACTAATCCTGAAAATGTTGATTGATTTTGATCGGTCATAATGAGTTGGCGCTCACGAAAGCCGATTTTTTTTCCAAACATAAGCCAAATAAATGTACCAAGTGCCATAATCCCAATTCCACCGAATTGAAGAATAAAAGCTAATACAAATACACCCGGCGTATTAAACGTATCCGCTGTCGATACGACGGTTAGCCCTGTCACACTGATGGCGCTTACTGCCGTGAAGAGCGCATCAACAAAATGAAGTTCTACCCCAGGTTGATGAAAAATAGGAAGCCATAGTAAAAATGTCGATATACAAACAGCTGTAAAGTAAAATAAAACAATAAGCTGGACGGTTGACAGACGCGATAATTTTCGAGATTTCACAGCTTTACTCCCTCGCCCATTTTCGTTTTAAACATATTTTGATTTTGACAAATGGTGAAAAGGAATGCAAGTCTGTTTTTTCAATCAAGAAACATTTGTATTTACAAAATTTTTCGTTTTTTTATATTGGGGATATATACGAATGAGAGGTTGAGTATAATGTCAAAGTGCGGAAAAGGTTTATGGATGGTCATTGTCGCGGCAACGATGTGGGGACTCTCAGGAACAGCGGCACAATGGGTGTTCCAACAAAAACATGTAGGGACAGAATAGCTTGTTTGTGTGAGAATGATGATCTCAGGGCTTTGTCTATTAGCTTTTGCATCGTTTCGAGGTGTTCCTCTGTTTCACATTTGGCGTGAGCGGAGTAGTTGGATGTTGCTTATTTTATTTAGTCTAGTAGGAATGCTCGGTGTACAATATACATACTTTCTTTCCATCGCATATGGTAATGCGGTCGGCTTTTTTATTTGTTGTATAATGATGTTTGGAGGGATATATGTGCAAATAAATACAGTCATTTTACGATACTTAGAAATGGAATTGAAATCACCGTTTACAACAAGCTTCGGAACAATGAAAAGAAGACCTGTTCTGTTAGTTGAAGTAATTGATGAACATGGTGTGCGTGGATGGGGAGAAGGTGTTGCGTTTGCTGCACCTTGGTATACGGAAGAAACGATCGAAACGATGTGGCATATGCTTGAAGCTTTTTTAATCCCCCTTCTTTTCCAAGCTCCCGTTCATCATCCGGATGAATTGCTTGAACGGTTTTCGATCGTTCGTCGCAATTATATGGCAAAAGCGGCGCTTGAAGGAGCTGTATGGGACTTGTTTGCTAAGCGGCATCATATTCCGTTACACGTAGCATTAGGCGGCGAAAAAAAAGAAGTAGAAGTCGGCGTAAGCATCGGTATTCAACCGATAACGGATTTATTAAAACGGATGGAGCAGGCGCTTATAGAAGGATATAGACGTGTAAAAATAAAAATTAAGCCGGGGTGGGATATAGATGTCGTTCGCGCTGTTCGTCATCATTTTCCCCATGTGCCGCTTATGGTTGATGCGAACTGTGCTTATTCGTTACGAGACATCGCCCGTCTGCAAGCGCTTGATGATTATGAATTGCTTATGATTGAGCAGCCGCTTGCTGTGGACGATATTGTTGACCATGCGAAATTACAAGCGAAGCTAAAAACGCCGATTTGTTTAGATGAAAGCATTTGTTCATATGAAGATGCAAAAAGGGCGATTGAGCTAAAAAGTTGTCGCGTCATCAACATAAAAATTGGCCGAGTAGGTGGATTAACGGAAGCAAAACGTATTCATGACTTATGTCAGCAACATCATCTTCCTGTATGGTGCGGTGGGATGTTAGAAGGTGGGGTTGGGCGAGCGCACAGCATCGCTTTAGCGACACTTCCATATTTCTCGTTCCCTAGCGATACAGCTGCATCGGCAAATTATTGGGAACGTGATTTCATTACCCCCGAAGTGACTGTCCGTGATGGGCGAATTTTCGTTCGACATGAGTTCGGAATTGGCTATGAAGTTGATGTGACAGAAGTCGAAAAGCGTACAGTTCGTTTAAAAATATGTAAACGTTCGAGAGGATGATCATATGTTTGACCCGACGATTTTTGATAATTTAAAAACGGTGGTAGAAGGGGCAATTTACGACTTAGATATAAGCGATGAAAGCATCGCTGTCGTGGATCGCTCAGACGTTGTTGACTTAGCAAAATTTACGCGCGCGTACGCCCTTTCTTTTCAATTGCGCCATGCCCACCAAGTGACGTGTACCGTTTCGCTTCAAATGACGCTTCAACATATTGCGAACGAGTTGCTATATGAAGATGTCGCGCGAGCTGGTTGCACCGTGACGGTTTCGTTTTCTTTTTCAGCAATAAACGTCGATTGCGTACAAGTTGAACAGACGCTAAAGCATATTTGGGGGGAACACCGTACGGTTATACAAACGCTGACGTACACATATCCAACAGAGGAACGGTACACTCATCAAGTGATGATTGATTTCGGGCGTACGATTAACGAAAGTCATATCGATGATTTATTACATATGATTCCGTACATGATCCGTTCGCTTGAGCAACTTCAACGATATGCGATGTAAAAATGATTGAAGGAATGAACTATTCCAAGTATGATAGAATTGAAAATGATTATAGTTATCATACTTGGAGTGTGGCAAAATGAAAAAAGTGCATTTTTGCAAGAAAAATAAATTCGCAACAAAAACGTTATATACGTTTTTAAAAAACACGTTCAAGCATGTAAAAATCAAAAGGAAAGATTGTGTGGGCAAATGTAAAACGTGTAAACATTGTCCGTTTATTTTACTCGATGGTGAAGTTGTAAAAGCGAAGACAACGGATGAATTGTATGATCGCATTTCTTATGAAATAACAAAACAATGGTGGGCGTTTCGAAAAAAATAAGCAGGAATTTTTTCATTTTCGTTTAATTTCATGTACGAAGGGGGGAGAATGATGTGGTCAGAAGTTAAACATATGTTATCTCGCACGCTGTCCTCGCTTTCTTTTCAAACATGGATTGAAGGAACGACAGCGACGGTAGAAGACGATAAAGTAATTGTCCATTGTACAAACCCGTTACAAAAAAATTGGCTGAAAGCATTGTATGCATCCTACATTGAACAAGCAGTTGAAAAAGTTTGCGGCAAACGAATGATTATTCAGTTTGAGGCGCCCCATGAGCTGTCTGATGAACAATTTATGCTGATATGGAACTATATGATCGCCCTTGAAAAACAGACGTGGAACCTCGAAGCGCGCGTAACGAAAGTGGAACGACGAATGGAAGAAATAGAAAAAGAAGTAGCCCAACTGCGTGAACGAACCGAATTTCTTGAACGACTACTAGCAGCCGATGAGCAACCAATAACAAAAACGTATATTCATTAAAATTAAAATAGGAAAATGTATAGGTAGGTCGGATCATATCTAAGCATATTTCGTAATCAAAGGGTGTCACTGTGCAAGTTTAGACACCCTTTGATTTATTTTTACAAAAACGGATTGCGCCATTCCATGAGCAAGGCGTAGTTGCACGACTGGGCATCTTCTAAGTAATTGGCGACGACCTTCACAGGTGTGCGACCGCAACGAAGTAAAAATGTAATGACAGGGTCTTTTAGTACCCCTTTAATAACCGCATCTACATATTGTTCGGCCGTCATTTCATTTGCATATTGATAATATGCTGGCATGCGACTGCCACCTAATAACCGTTCGAGTTTTTCATGAACGACAACTTCATACATCGACTGCATAAGCCATTTTCCCAAGCCGATTTTTCACCATTATAGCGAATATGTTTTATTTTGTCTGAGTGAAAGCATTGTTTATATAGAAAAAACGATATGTGTGCTACAATAGCGATAAAAAGGAGGAGATACAAATGAGTGTTTACGATTTTCATGTGCGCACGATCCGTGGTGAAGATCAATCGCTAGCACGATATAAAGGAAATGTACTATTGATCGTTAATACGGCAAGTAAATGTGGATTGACGCCGCAATATGAACAATTACAACAGCTGTATGATAAATATAAAGATCGTGGTTTTGTTGTGCTCGGTTTCCCGTGCAATCAGTTCGGAAATCAAGAGCCGGGATCTGAAGAAGAAATTTCACAATTTTGTCAATTGAATTACGGTGTAACGTTTCCGATGTTCGCGAAAGTGGACGTAAACGGTTCGAATGCTCATCCACTCTTCGTTTACTTAGCTGAACAAGCGCCAGGCATGTTAGGAACGAAAGCGGTGAAGTGGAATTTTACAAAGTTTTTAGTCGACCGAAACGGGCAAGTCGTTGCACGTTTTGCACCAACGACAAAGCCGTTGGAACTAGAACAACATATTGAACAATTGCTTAGTGAAACCGTCTCTGAATGAAAAGAGGCGGTTTTTTGTTGGGCGTAATGGATACGTCTATACGAAAAATGTTTTAGTGCATATGTTGAGATAGTAGGATTGATGTCAAATAGGAGGGGTTATATGTTCGTTGAACCGTGGATCGTAGATGAAACGATGCCTGAATTTTTCGTGCCAGACTATATTGAACAGATGGCAGAAGATGTGTTGCGTTATTATGACTTATCTGTTCAAAGTAGGCAAGTCGTGACGACGAAACCGGATAAAGGGGGAGCTATTTGGAAGTTAGAAACGAACAAAGGTCCAAAAAGTTTAAAATTGCTTCACCGTCGTCCAACCCGAAGTTTGTTTAGCCTCGGTGCACAACGTTATTTAGTCGATGTACAAAAAGCTAACGTTCCGCCGATCGTACAAACGAAAGAAGGAATGGATTATGTGGAAATGGGTGGAAAACTATGGTTTGTAGCGGAATGGATTGAGCCGCTATTCCCAGCAGCAAAAGATTTACAAGGAGCGAAGCAGCTTTGTTATGCACTTGGTGAATTTCACCGTTTAAGCAAAGGGTACGTTCCCCCGAAAGGCGCAGAAGTCGCCTCACGTTTGTATAAATGGCCGAAGACGTACGAAAAAACAATCATTAAAATGGATTGGTTTCGTCAATTAGCTAACGTGTATAAAGAAATGCCAGCAAGCACTAAGCTGTTGCAAGTTGTTGATCGCTTTCAAGCTCAAGCGCGTGACAGTTTTATAAGACTTCAACAATCGCCATACAACCAACTCGTTGAGCGCGGACATAGCGAATGGGGGCTCGTGCATCAAGATTATGGGTGGTCGAACGGTCAAATGGGTGCAAATGGCATGTGGATTATTGATTTAGATGGTGTTGCATTTGATTTACCGATCCGCGACTTACGAAAACTCATCTCTGGTACGATGGCTGATTTATATCGTTGGGACGTTCATTGGGTGCGTGAAATGATTCGAGCATACCACGAAGCGAATCCAATTGACGCTTCATTATATGATGTATTGATGATCGATTTGTCACTTCCGAATGAATTTTACAAAAATATAAAAGAAGTAGTATATGACCCAGAGTTATTTCTAACGGGGCAAACAACGCAACTTATCGACATACTCGTTGCTACAGATGAAACAAAATGGCCAGTGCTTGCAGAAATTGAAAACGACTGGAAGGAGAATAGAAATATATGAACGTTTTAATGATTTGTACAGAAAAACTACCTGTTCCTCCCGTACTTGGTGGTGCGATTCAAACGTATATTGCAGGCATTCTTCCTCATCTTCGGCACGCACACCGCATTACTGTGCTAGGTGTACAACACGAAACATTGCCAAACGAAGAGACGATCGACGGTATCCACTACGTACGTGTTCCAGGGAGCGTATTTGATACGTATTGCAATCACGTCGTTCAATATGTGAGAGATCATACGTTTGACCTCATTCATATTTTTAATCGTCCACGCCTTGTTTTGCCGATCCGTCAAGTTGCCCCTCATGCCAAAATAACACTTAGCATGCATAACGACATGTTTCAACTAACGAAAATCAATCGGGAAGAAGGAGAAGAAGTTGTCCGTCAAGTGTCGGCAATTGTGACAATTAGCAACTATATTGGTCAAGTCATTTGTGAACTATATCCAGAAGCGGAAGGAAAACTGCGGACGATTTACTCTGGCGTTGACTCCGAGCGGTTTTTGCCGGGGAACCATCCAAATATGGCATCCATTCGGAAACAACTACGCCAAACGCACGGAATCGATCAAAAAACGGTCATTTTATATGCTGGACGTTTATCGCCAAATAAAGGGGTCGACAAACTGATCCAAGCGTTGCCGGAGCTTGCGAAACGATTTAACGACTTAGCGCTCGTCATTGTTGGAAGCAAATGGTTTAGTGAAGAAGGAACAACCGATTATATTGCTTACGTTCGCTCGTTAGCCAAAAGATTGCCAGTCCCTGTTGTAGCGACAGGATTCGTACCACCAAACGAAATTCAAAACTGGTTTGCCGCAGCTGATTTGTTCGTTTGTACATCTCAGTGGCAAGAGCCGCTTGCTCGTGTTCACTACGAAGCGATGGCGGCAGGGCTTCCGATCGTTACAACTGCCCGTGGCGGCAATGCAGAAGTTATTGTCCCGAATGAAAACGGTATCGTTGTTGAGAAACCGGAAGACCCTCAAGACTTTATTGAAAAAATGACGCACGTTTTATCTAATCGAACACTTATGAAAAAAATGGGGGAAAACGGACGTAAGCTAGCAACGTCGCTTTACCGTTGGGAGCGCGTGGCGTCAGATGTACTACATGTATGGCAACATGTCGAACAAACTGATCTTTCTCCAATACAAGCAACTGTCTCTGTTGAAGAAATGGTTGAGCAAGTCGTTGAAAAACAACCGACCGAGCCGGTTTTACAACCTTCACAACCAATTCAAGAAGAAGTAGTGTTAAACAAGAAGAGGAAAAAAACATTCGTGTGGGCGATTACGACATAAAACTCCCACTTACGCTTGTGGGGGTTTCGGTCTCGTTTGCATATATAAATAAAAGTCGTCACTTTGTTTTTCTGTTATCACATCACGTAAAATTTGAGCAAGTACCGTGCTATACACTGTTCCGTTATCCCCATAAGCATAAACAAAATAGCAGTTTGGAAACGAGTCGTATACGCCGATCATCGGGAGATCGTCATGTGTCCCATTCAAGTTTTGCTACATCTTCAGCAACGCTCGCATAATACAAGCTATCTCTTCTTTGGAATTGTACGTCGATATGTAATTGATTAGCGGCTCGCTCCAGCTCATCGACCGCTTGCCGGCAAAGTGTTAAATGACGGGCGGCATACGTTTCGCCAAAGCTGTTGACAAGCTCAAAAAACATTTTATCGCCGAGACATTGAATAAGGGGGGGATTCGTCATCGTACTTCCGTATCCTGCTTTTCGTTTATCGACGACGACAACGTCCAAACCTGTTTCGCATAAATAATAAGCACATAAAGTCCCCGATCCTCCTGCTCCTACGATAAGTACGTCGCATTGTATATCCTCGTCAAGCGGTGGATGTGAAGGAGCATCAGGAAATGTCGTTGGCCAGTATAATTTTCCTGTTTGCAAATCTATAGTGACAGCTACCTTTCACGTTTGTTTTGGTCTTTTTTAGATTGACCTGCATATGTAAAAGTATGCGAGGAGAAAAACAACATTTATATATTGACATAGCAAAAAGCTTTCTTATTTTTGGAATATTTGATAAAATAAATCGAAACGACAATGGGTGTGCAAGAAAGTAGGGATAGGAATGAAAGTGTTTTTCGACTTAATGTGGTTTTTTAAGCAGGAAAAAAAGGCGTATGTCATCGGTATTATACTGCTTGCGATCGTTTCGTTGCTTGAACTTGTACCGCCGAAAGTGATTGGGCATGTTGTCGATGCGATCAAACAAGGGGAACTAACGACAGAAAAACTCACGATATGGTTAAGTGTGCTTGCAGGTGTGGCTATTTGTATGTACGGCTGTCGTTATGTTTGGCGGACGATGATTTTTGGATCGGCAGCCAAGCTTGCCCGATTGTTGCGCGATCGGCTATACGGACATTTTACAAAGATGTCTCCGTCATTTTATCAAAATCGCCGCATCGGTGATTTAATGGCACACGCAACAAATGATTTGCAAGCTATTCAGCAAACAGCGGGCGTCGGTGTTTTAACGCTTGTCGACTCGTTATGCATCGGGGGCCTTGTCATTGCGACGATGGCTTTTACAATTAGTTGGAAATTGACGTTAATTTGTTTATTGCCGATGCCGCTTATGGCTTATTTAACAAAATACTACGGTTCGCTACTTCATCAACGGTTTCATCATGCACAAGAAGCGTTTTCTTCCTTAAACGATAAAGTGCAAGAAAGTATTGCAGGGATTAAAGTGATTAAAACGTTCGGTCAAGAGAAAGAAGAAATTGAGTCGTTTCGAGCACAGTCCGATGATGTTGTACAAAAAAATATGGCCGTTGCTCGCGTTGATTCATTATTTGATCCAACGATTTCACTCATTGTCGGTGTGTCGTTTTTTTTAGCTATTGTTTTTGGTGCCCGTTTTGTTGTGCAAGGAGAATTGACAATCGGACAGCTAATTTCGTTTACGATGTATTTAGGTCTCCTTATTTGGCCAATGTTGGCTTTCGGTTGGTTATTCAACATCGTTGAGCGCGGTCGGGCTTCGTACGATCGTGTGTCATCGTTATTAAAGGAAAAACCAGATATACAAGAAGATGAAGGGGTGCTTGATAAAGTACCGACAGGCGATATCACTTACGATATTCGCTCCTTTACATATCCGAATGAAACAGAGCCAACGTTACAACACATTCAATTTACGTTAAGAAAAGGTGAAACGTTAGGTATTGTTGGAAAGACAGGAGCAGGAAAGACGACACTGTTGAAAGTGTTGTTGCGCGAGTTTGTTGGAATGGATGGGGACGTTTATTTTGGCGAGCATTCGATTACACAATATCGATTAGAACGATTGCGTGAGGCAATTGGTTATGTGCCACAAGACCATTTTCTTTTTTCAGCGTCTATTCGCGACAATATTGCATTTGCGCGACCGGATGCAAGCGAAGAAGAAGTAGAACATGTTGCTAAACTCGCCCAAGTACATGATGATATTTTACAGTTTCCTGAAGGATACGAAACAGTTGTTGGGGAGAGAGGCGTGTCTTTATCGGGCGGACAAAAGCAACGGTTATCCATCGCGCGTGCGCTATTGCTTGATCCAGAAGTGCTTATTTTAGATGATTCGCTATCGGCTGTCGACGCGCAAACGGAGGAGCGCATTTTGCGATCGTTGAAAGAAAATCGAGCAGGGAAGACGACGATGATTGCAACCCATCGATTAAGTGCCATTCAGCACGCACATCTCATTATTGTTCTTGAGGACGGAAAAATTGTTCAGCGCGGCACACATGATGAGCTCGTTGCACAAGACGGATGGTATCGCGATATGTATGTTCGCCAACAACTTGAACAACTTGTGGAACGTGGAGGGGTACAATGAACGAGCGGCAAGTGTTTATGCGATTGATGAGCTATGCAAAACCGCATCGAAAATCGCTATTGTTTGCTTTTTTTCTTTTAGCGTTAACGACTGCAGGGGAAGTGCTTGGGCCGATCATCGTGAAAATTTTTATTGATAACTATTTAACACATATGACTTTTCCACTTCAAGCTATGATTGGGCTAGCATCAGCTTACGTAGCGATTCATATTGGAAAAGTAGTTCTTTCTTACTTTCAATTACTAAAATTTCAAGAAATTGCATTAAAAATTATCCAACAGTTGCGCATTGATGTGTTTGCGAAAGTACAATCGTTAGGTATGCGCTACTTCGATCGCACGCCAGCAGGAAGCATCGTATCGCGAGTGACCAATGATACGGAAGCGATTAAAGAAATGTTTGTTGAAGTGCTCGTTACGTTTATTCAAAGCGCATTTTTCTTAGTTGGAGTATTTGTTGCGATGTTTTTGCTCGATGTTCGTTTGGCCGCTTTTTGTTTAGTTATTTTACCGATTATTTATTTTATTATTCGCACGTATCGTAAATATAGTTCCGTATTTTATAGTGATTTGCGCGAGCGGTTAAGCCAGCTGAATGCGAAGTTAAATGAATCGTTGCAAGGGATGTCCATCATTCAAACGTTCCGCCAACAAAAGCGAATGCGGGAGCAATTTGGAGAGGTTAACGAAAAGCATTATATGGCAGCGATGAAAAACATTAAATTAGACAGTTTACTGTTACGTCCGGCAACAGACGTTGTTTATGTTTTTTCACTCATTGTCGTTTTAAGTTACTTTGGTATTTCTTCGTTTCAAAGTCCGGTTGAAATCGGCGTGTTATACGCCTTCGTCAACTATTTAGAGCGCTTTTTTGAGCCGATTAATCAAATGATGATGCGCTTATCCATGTTTCAACAGGCGCTCGTTGCTTCTTCTCGCGTGTTTCAACTGTTAGATGAACAAGAAGAAGAACCGAAACAAGGCGAGCAGCCGCTTATCATTGAGCGCGGAACGATCGAATTTCGCAACGTGTCGTTTAGTTATGATGGAAAACGCGATGTGTTAAAAAACATTTCGTTTGTTGCTCGACCAGGAGAGACAGTTGCGCTCGTCGGTCATACCGGAAGTGGAAAAAGCTCAATTATTCAACTGCTTATGCGTTTTTATGAGTTTGAACGTGGAGATATTTTGATTGACGGCAAGTCGATTAAAGCTTATCCGAAAAAGGAATTACGAAAAAATATCGGCCTTGTTCTTCAAGATCCATTTTTGTTTTATGGAACGGTGCGAGATAATATTCGGCTTTATAACCAACATTTAACGGAGAGCGATATTGAACGAGCGGCGAAATTTGTTCAAGCGCATGAGTTTATTGAAAAGCTACCGAAAGGATATGATCATCCTGTAACAGAGAGAGGAACGACGTTTTCGAGCGGTCAACGTCAGCTCATTGCCTTTGCTCGCACGATTGCGATGAATCCGAAAATATTGGTGCTTGATGAAGCGACCGCAAATATTGATACAGAAACGGAAGAAGCGATTCAAGAAGCGCTGAAAAAAATGAGAAAAGGACGGACAACGATCGCGATTGCTCATCGTTTATCGACCATTCAAGATGCCGATCAAATTCTCGTTTTGCATCAAGGGGAGATTGTCGAGCGTGGAACACATCAACAACTACTTGCGAAACGAGGGTTATATTACCGCATGTACGTCCTGCAAAATGGATTAACAGAAGATGTATGTACATAAGTGAACATATTTGTTTAAACCGCCACCCATTCACGTGGCGGTTTGACAATAAATAATTTCTCCTAATTTTAGTACGCGTAGCTGTTCGTTCGGGAGATGACGACGCTTCCATTCGGCATAAAGGCGATCTAGCGCTTCTTTCGGCGTGTCATCAGCAAGCGGAAATGTGCCGTAATGCATTGGAATAAATGTTTTGGCGCGGCAATCGATAAATGCTTGTACCGCTTCTTCAGGCGTTACATGTTGGGGTGCCATAAACCACTCGGGCTCATACGCACCGATCGGCAACAAAGCATAATCAATATGAAAACGAGCTCCAATGTCACGAAACCCACGAAAATATCCACTATCCCCGGCAAAGTAAAACGTTGGTTTTCCTTCTGTTTCAATCACCCATCCTCCCCAATGGGATGCATTTGTATCAAATAGTGTTCGTTTCGACCAATGTTGTGCTGGGACAAACGTAAATGAAACATCCCGCTCCACAACGGTTTCCCACCAATCACATTGTACGACACGCTCTATTCCTCTTTTGAGAAACGATGAGCGTAATCCGCTCGGTACAAGGATAAGTGGAGTTCCCTTCAATTTTTTTATACTGGAAAAATGCAAATGGTCATAGTGGCTATGAGAAATAAGTACGATATCGACAGGAGGTACGTCGTCAAGCGAAACAGCTGGATCCGTTAGCCTACGAATGGTTCCTAATCGTTTTGCCCATACGGGATCTGTAACAATCGTTAGTCCGTTTACTTGAATAATAAACGTAGCGTGCCCTATCCATGTGAGTAATGTTTGATCCTGATTCGCATGTAGCCGCGAAGGATCAATATGTTCGCGCGGCAAAGTATATGACCAATCTTTCTTTTTTTGTCTCCTTTCCGCATACCAACGCCACAAATCAGCAAATGACTTAGTTGTAGTAATCCCATCTAAATTTTCATACCGTTTTCTCATTTTTCTCCTCCCAAAACTCTGTTTCATTCGAACATGACGTTCTGTTATATATAAAAATTTGTTGTTATATAACATAATTTCATTATTTTTTTTGTTTGTATAAGTAAAAAATATGGTTGTGTTTGATTTTTGTCACATCTCTTTTTTGAAATTTTTTATAAAATGAAAGAGCAACTGACAGATGAGGGGGGATACGATGTCTATTTTACCAAAAACAAATGAGTTAGGCTTTTTCGAGATACGTTTAAGATCGATCGGGGGACTAGGAGCAAATAATGGTTGAAATACATGGGAAAAGCAAAGCATTTACTAAAAGAAGAAAATCGTGAGCTACTGGGCTGCTTTTGAACAAGAAGTAGAGAGGAGATGGCGTCGTTTAAAAGCGATGCATGAACATCCGTATTTATAAAAAACATGTGCATTAAACATAGAACTGGGCATAACATGTGCTCAGTTCTATTTTTTATTTTTCATATTGACTATAATAGATGTATAAAGAAGAGGGAATATGGCCGCGTCGTGATGAACAATAGATGAATATATTATAGTAAAAAATGATTGGGGAGAAGAGCGTTGGAAGATGTTATCCTTCAACACGCGGAGCAGTTGAAGCGGTGGGAAGAAACACAAAAAGATATTTTCCAAGAACTAATTGAAAATCAACAAAAGATTCAGCAACAAAACGCGTTATATTATAACGAAAATGAAGAGACACGCATTATGGAACGATATTATGATCGTATAGATGACCGAATGGACGGGAAGTTGTTATTTCAAACGTATCATGACTTAACGAAGCGGACGCACATACGCCGCATTCCATATTTTTTGAGTAAAGATTATTATTTGTACACGTGGGTCGATTTACAACCAGATGGAACAGTAAAAAGCATTTATTCAGGAAAAAAGAAAGACCCACGTGCGGTGATTTTACAAGATTATGAGACAATCCAAAAGCGATATGAGCAATTTATTCAACTTGTGAAAAAAGCAAAAAAAGGTGAACTTGATCTAGATCAAAAGATAAAAATGGTTGATAAACAATTTAAATTTAATGCAGAACATGTTGTTCCGCAATCGTGGTTTGGGACCAAGGAGCCGATGAAAGGAGACTTGCATCACTTATTTGTTTGTGAACCGCGTTGCAATTCGATTCGCTCGAATTTTCCGTATGCCGATTTTCCATTTTATGAACCAGAGTCTCCTGATGAAGTCGTTCAAAATGATTGCGGCGTCGCACACGAGGAGCATTTTGAACCGGAACACGGGAAAGGGGCGGTAGCTCGGGCGATGATGTACTTTCTCGTTCGTTATCCGCGTGCAATCAAACATCCATTTGTCGATCAAATCAATATTCCACTTCTTGTTCAATGGCATAAACGCTTTCCTGTTACAATGTATGAAAGACATCGAAATGCGGCGATTTTTCGAATTCAAGGAAATCGCAACCCATTTATCGATAAACCAAATCTTGCAGAACAGCTTTATTTTCTAATTGGGCGTAAAAGCAGATAGGCGTTCGCACATATTCTTCTCTTTTTCATATGCTGTATTACAGTTTATGAAAAGGGGAAGAGAACGATGGGTGTAGAGCTAACAGCGTTACATTGGATTTACGTCTCGTTTATTTGTATTATTATCGCGTTGATGGTTTGGCGTAAAGATACATCATTAGTTTGTATGGTGGGTATCTTTTTGTTAGCGGTTACAGCAACAGGATCGTTGCCGATTTCTATTAGCACCATTTTTAAAAGTTTTATTTATGCCATAACTGAACTTCTTCCGACTATTCTTGTTATATCTATTATCGTATCGATGAGTAAACTTCTTACAGGCACAGGAGTAAATGAGGTAATGATCGCGCCGTTTGCGAAATTGATTCGTACACCTTCGTTAGCTTATTGGATGATTGGAATATTAATGATGATAATTTCTTGGTTTTTTTGGCCGTCGCCTGCAGTGGCGCTGCTCGGAGCGGTATTGTTGCCGGTTGCCGTGCGTGTAGGCCTCCCGCCACTAGGGGTGGCAATGGCGATGAATTTGTTTGGCCACGGTATTGCACTATCAGGTGATTTCGTTATTCAAGGGGCACCGAAACTAACGGCGGATGCAGCAGGTATTCCGGTGTCTGAAGTTATTTCAGCAAGTGTCCCGCTCGTCTTCATTATGGGAATCGTCACGGTAACAACGGCATTTTTCTTCCTGCGCCGTGACATGAAGAGGGGAAATATTCAACAAGGTGAAGTCGTTGCCATTCAAGAAAATGAAGTGCAATCCCATCTATTAACGAAGCGGATGAAAGTCGCATTCGCGCTTCTCATTCCTATGCTGTTCGGATTGGACGTTGTCGCAATGTATTATTTTCAATTGCAAGGGGGAGATGCAACTGCATTAATTGGAGGAACAGCAATTTTTATTTTATCTCTTCTTTCAGTTACAGCATATAAGAAGAAGAGTTTAGAACAAATTACAGATTTATTGATTCAAGGATTTCAATTTGGTTTTAAAGTGTTCGGTCCAGTCATTCCAATTGCTGCTTTCTTTTATTTAGGGGATTCAGGATTTCAGACGATTGTGGGAGATTTTTTACCAAAACAATCGCATGGTATTGTCAATGATTTAGGTGTTGCCTTATCGACAGTTGTTCCGTTAAGCAAAGAAGTAGGAGCAGTTACGTTAGTAGGGGTAGGAGCTATTACTGGATTGGATGGATCTGGATTTTCGGGTATTTCCCTTGTCGGCTCCATCGCGAATTTATTTGCAACAGCGATCGGTACAGGAGTTGCCACTCTAACAGCACTTGGTCAAATTGCGTCCATTTGGGTTGGGGGTGGAACGCTAGTCCCTTGGGCGCTCATTCCAGCGGCAGCCATTTGTGGTGTTAGCCCATTCGAATTAGCAAGACGAAATGTTGTGCCAGTTGTTACAGGGTTAGTCGTGACGACAATCGTTGCAATGTTTCTCATTTAATTAAAAAGGGTGTCTCTATGGAGACACCCTTTGACACCCTTTTTATGTTATAAAACGCAACAAAAGATAAAAAACTTTCAAAAAACTGTTGCATTTCTTTTTATTTATGTAATATATTATAACCATAAATGTTATAAAAAATGACATAAAGGAGAGATGAGAATGAATGAGGTACAGTTGAGTTTGGCAATTGATTCACTTTGGGTGATGTTAGGGGCGATTTTAGTTATTGGAATGCAAGTCGGATTTGCTTTGTTAGAAGCGGGATCGACGCGAATGAAAAACGCTGGTCATGTCGCTGGAAAGCAAATATTAAGTTTTGCGATCGCTTCCCTCGCATTTTGGGCGGCAGGCTTTGCGATTACATTCGGAAAAGGAAATGGGTTGATTGGAATGGAAGGGTGGTTTTTGAAGGAAGGAAAAGAGACGTTTTCTTCTCTTTCGTGGGCGAATGTACCACTTGAACTGAAATTTTTATTTCAACTCGCTTTTGTTGGTGTTTCTTTAGCAATTGCATGGGGAGGATTCGCCGAGCGAGCGAAATTATCTGTTTACTTTATTTTCGGAGCCATTTTTACTGTTGCCATTTACCCTGTTATCGGCCATTGGGTATGGGGTGGTGGATGGCTCGGTGAAATGGGGATGCAAGACTTTGCGGGTTCTACCGTTGTTCACTTACAAGGAGCAATTGCTGCATTAATCGCAACGATGTTATTAGGTCCACGCATCGGTAAGTTTAACAAAGACGGCACACCTAACTTCATTCCAGGACATAACCAAGTATATACTGTTATCGGTGGGTTTGTTTTATGGATAGGTTGGTTTGGCTTTAACGCAGGAAGTACGATGGGAACAGCAGACGGATTTTTTGGTTATGTTGCATTAACGACAAATATTGCTGCTGCGGCTGGAGCGATCGCCTCCATTTTGACGGCGAAATGGCTTGTTGGCAAGGCAGATATCCCGGCCATGGTAAACGGTGTATTAGCCGCACTTGTTGCCATCACAGCCGCATGTGCATTCGTTGAACCGTGGGCGGCAGCTGTAATCGGGGCAGTAGCAGGATCATTTACATTTTGGACGTCCGTATATTTTGAACGAAAAGGAATTGACGACCCGATTTACGCATTCTCTGTTCATGGTATCGCCGGAATTGTCGGTACGATTTCGACTGGCTTTTTCGCATCCCCGCGCCTCGTTGAAATAACGGGAATCGGAAAAGCAGGGCTGTTTTATGGCGGGGGATTCGATCAGCTTATTGTGCAAACGGTAGGAGTTCTAGGGGCCGCTGTATACGTGGCAGTTGTTTCGTTTATCATCTTGTTCACTTTGAAAAAGACGATTGGTTTACGTGTGACGCCTGAACAAGAAATTTCTGGACTTGATATTAGCGAACATGGTTCGTACGGGTATCCAGAACATTTAGACCCAACCTATCAACAAACAGCGACGTTAACTCGTTCTTAATAAAGATGGTGATGTCATGAATCATTTGGAAACGATTATCGTTCGAGTAGAACAATGCAGTAGTACGACAGAACTAAAGCAACTTCATGATGAAGTTGCTTTCGTTCTCTCTTCTTTCCCCTTCTCTTTTCAGCGCATGCTTGAAATATACGATGCGCTCAGTGCATGCCATGATGTATTAATGAAACAAGCATTATTGCTGGCTGAGCGGGAAGTTGATCGAATGGGAATAGGGAGAAAGCCATCTTCTTTTTGCTGGTTTGTCATGGGAAGTAGCGGACGGAGGGAAGCGACTGTCTGGTCAGATCAAGACAACGGGGTCATTTTTTCTTGTTTAAGTAGCGAAAAAGAGGATTGTTATGCATATATGCGCGAGTATGCCCGCATTGGTGTTCTTTTTTTGAATGAAGTTGGCTATCCGTATTGCACAGGACATGTGATGGCGACAAATGAGAGATGGCTGAAAGAGAAGGAAGATTGGAACGAGCAAATTCAAAAATATGTACAAAACGAGCATATAGATGATATTCGTTATTTGTCCATGTTAGTTGATATGCGACCAATTCATGGGGAACCATCTTTAGTTGCTCAACTAAAGGAGGCGTTATATAACAAAATGACAACGACGGTTTCTTTACGTAATCGAATCGTTGACAGTATTCATACGCCTCCCGTGCCCATTGGCCCTTTTCGTCGCGTGTACGTAGAACGATGGGGGGCACAAAGTGGGATGATTGATATAAAACAAGGGGGATATGTTCAACTAAGCCATATACTGAAGTGGATTGCCGTCCGAAAACAATTTATTCATTCGATGTCTACGTTTGAGCGGCTAGCGTGTTGGTATGCTAAAAACGGCTGTTCAAAACCGTTATTTGAACGTATAGACGAGGCGTTTCGAACGTTTTTATATTTTCGTTTACGCTGTTCGCTTGAAGGAGAACATAATTATATATTGATGCAGCGTTTATCAAAAGAAGAGCGAAAGCAGTTAAAAAAAGCGATGGTTGTAGCCAAAAAGGTGCAGCGCGCTGCAAGAAAGTGGGTGTAAGCGATGGAGCGTCCGTTTCAATGGATCAATCGTCTGTTATCGCTTGGGCTTCGACATGATCAAGCAACAGCAGTCGGTTCAGCTTTTCAACAAGAGGTATGGATTCGAAAAACGATGCGCGAAGCGAGAAAGCATACGTATTCACTCGACACCCCACTTTCTGATGTTATATTTATTTTGTTAGATACAGAGACGACAGGATTTTCCCCGCAAAGAGGAGACGAAATTTTTTCATTGGCCGCTTTAAAAACAAAAAAGGGGGAAGCGTTAGATTTGTATTGTTCCCACTTTCGCCCGAAACGAAGCATTCCAGAACAAGTTGTTATACTTACTGGCATTACGAATGAAGATGTGGCCGATGCCCCGTCGCTACAACAAGAGATGCATCGCATTCTTCCTTTTTTGAATCGCAGTATTTTGCTCGGTTATCACATTCAGCATGATATTGCATTTTTGAATGAATTTTTATCACGAAATTATCGTACATCTTTACAACAAACAGCAATCGAAATGAGAAGAATAATGGAACGCATCCATCACGACACATTCCCAACACTTGATGACGCCCTTTCTTTTTACGGTTTGTTCCCTGTGAACCGTCACACAGCACTAGGGGATGTAATGAGTTTATTTGAGATTTGGAAGCGTGTTTTTGCCGAATTACAGCAGATGAAAATCGATACATTGCATGACCTGTATGCGCTGCTTAGTCAATGTTCTTAAAAGAATGTTGACTTTTTTATGAAAGATTATAAAATTTCATTAACTTATATGAACATATATTCATATATTGAAAGAGGGGGATATGATGGATCAACGGTATGAGCCTTTAGATGAAGAAACGCTGTTTATCGTATCTCAAACATTTAAAGCGTTAAGCGACCCAACGCGTATCCGCATTTTACATTTACTTTCATCCGGTGAGTTTTCGGTGACAGAAATTGCGAATCGCTTGTCACTTTTACAATCAACTGTATCCCACCAACTTCGATTTTTAAAAAATTTACGTCTTGTGAAGTACCGAAGGGAAGGAACGACATTATATTATTCGCATGACGATGAGCATGTGTTTCGTACAGGAAGCATAGGAGGCGAAAATGCCGCTGGAATTGTTCATTCATCGTTTTGCCAAATATTATACGCCGTTCATTATGATTGTTTCATTATTAGTCATGCCGATTCCACCTTTATGGCTTGGCGTGCCTTGGCATGATTCATTATATCAAGGTTTAGCCGTTTTAATTGTCGGTTATCCATGTGCGCTTATTTTATCTTCACCTATTGCTTTGTTAGCTGGGATGACGCGCAACGCGGGAAAAGGTGTGCTCGTGAAAGGCGGCGTTCATCTAGAAACGCTCGGTCGTGTACGCAACGTTGCTTTTGACAAAACAGGAACAATTACAAAAGGGAAGCCTCATGTTACGGACGTCATATATCGATGAACATGAGCTGCTTCATATTACAGTGTCCTTAGAAAGTGTTTCCTCTCATCCGCTAGCTCAAGCGATCATCAAAAAAGCAACACGATATTGCATATAAACAATCAGATCAAATCGAGACGCGAACAGGAAGTGGAATAGAAGGAAAAGTAGATGGGAAATGGTATTGTATTGGAAATGAGCGAATGGTTGATGGACGATATGTGTCTAAACAAATTGAAATTACGACTTGGGTGTTAAAAGAGGCGTGCCAACAAGTAAAACAATGGCAACATCATTTTCCGACGTTAAAGCTCGCGGTGAATTTATCGCCATTTTTACTAAATCGAAAACAATTTGTGACGCACGTAAAAAACATTTTGCAAGAAACACAGTTTCCACCGACATATTTAATTTTAGAAATAACTGAAAGCGGATTGATGGAAAATATTGAAACAGGGAAGCATGTTTTAACACAATTAAAGCAGCTAGGAGTTCAAGTGGCAATTGATGATTTTGGTACCGGCTTTTCATCGCTCGCTTACAAAATTCGTTTCGTGAAAGCCCGCGACTTTAGTCGTTGGGATGAAATGAAACAAAAATATTAGATAATTGACTTCTATCTAATATTTTGTATAATAAATATTAGATAGGAGGTGTTTATCTAATGTCTAATGATAAGTATATTCATAAAAATGGAATTGTTTATTTGAATCAATATCATGTTATATTTTGTCCAAAATATAGACGCAAAGTATTAGTTGGTGATATTGAAAAAGATTTAAGAGAAATCTTTTATGGGGTAGCAAAAGAAAATGATGTAGAAATTAAAGCATTAGAAATCATGCCAGATCATGTTCATATGTTTATTTCGTTTGATCCAAGACAACATATCCATAAAATAATACAGCAATTTAAAGGAAAAAGTAGTCGAATACTAAGAGAAAAATATCCTTCGTTAAAAAGCAGACTTCCTTCTCTTTGGACACGAAGTTATTTCTGTTGCACAATTGGTCATATTTCAGAAGAAGCAATTAAGAAATACATTGAAAGCCAAAAAAATGTATGAAGGAGGTGATAACATATGAAACTTACAGTAAAATTTAAGATTCTCCCAACAAAGGAACAAGAAAAATACCTACAAGAAACTTTAAATGAGTATATTTTAACAGTAAATAGTATCGTTCAGGCCATGATTGATACTCAATGTGTGAAATTCACATCAAAAGATATTCAAGCTAATTTACCAAGTGCAGTAAAAAATCAAGCTATACAAGATGCTAAGAGTGTTTATAAGAAATACAAAAAGACAAACAAGTTACCAATTTTAAAGAAGCCAGTATGTATTTGGAACAATCAAAATTATAAAATCGCTGATTGTTTAAGTTTTCCTGTTTTTGTTAATGGAAAAACTAAAAGAATCAAAGTAAAGATATTATTAACTGACACTAGCATTGCAGTAATTAAATCTGATGATTCAAAATACTAAGAATGTTCA
>NZ_FOJQ01000078.1 GCF_900111795.1 Anoxybacillus pushchinoensis
AGGCATGGCACCAGGAAACTACGAGAGTGCGGGGAAACGGTTATCAAGCCGAACGAGGAAAGGGAACAAGAAGCTGAGAGCGTGTTTAGTAGAATGTGCCCGTGCCGCCGCGAGAAAGAAGGATACGTATTTATCCGCGAAATATCACCGCATAGCCGCAAGAAGAGGGGCGAATCGAGCGAGTATGGCAGTTGGACGAACGATATTAGAAATCATCTATTACCTGTTAACTCGGAAGGAACCGTATAAAGAATTAGGGGCAGACTATTGGGATCGTCAACGGGAAGCAAAGATCGTGCGTCAAACGGTGAAGAAATTAGAGGGGTTAGGGTACGAAGTGAAGTTAGAAAAAATGGGTGCATAAAGGAATTAAACCATATATAAACTTTAATACCTTCCTTTAGAAATTATATTCCAAAGGCTAGGTGGGGGTTGTTTTTTGCCAAATTTTGTTTTCAGGATAGATGCAATTTAGAACTTTAACGTTTTCGTCTTTTATGGAGTAATCGGCATGTTTCGACTGTCGGGTGACCGAACAACACCGCTTCTAGACAAATACATTTGTCTGTGAAGCGGTAGGTTGTTCGGTCCTCTGTCACGCGAAGGCGTGACGAAGGCAAGTCTGTGACTTGCCTCCGACATTCGAAAAAATAGGGAGTCTACTTTTTCGTCAGCCATAAGTTAAACCTCCCAGTTGTATTTATATAGTGTGTCTTAAACAAGTTTATTTAAAATCACGAGTGTTGATTATCCATTATTTTACTAAAAAACACAGAATCATATGGCTGAACACAAGCTTTTCTGCCTCTTCCCTCGAACAAGAACGCCGGCGGGCAAATGTAATTTGCCCGCAAAGCGTTCATTGTTCGAGGAGGGCATGCGTACAGCATGCCCAGTCGGCAAGCGAACCGCTTGCCGACTACGGCAGAAAAGCTAGGAATAGAGCGATGTCAACTGGTTTTTAATGGTTAATCAACACGCCTGATTTAAAATCATCTTAAACATTTATAGGGCAAGGATTGGTGTAACAATGGTGAAGTTTCTCATAGAATTTGCTAAAAGTCCACGGTTTGTTGGGGCAGTGTGTCCAAGCAGCAAATATCTGGCGGAAAAAATGGTGGAAAATATAGACTTTGAAAGATGTGAATGTATTGTAGAATACGGTCCGGGAACTGGTGTTTTTACAGAAAAGCTTATTGAAAGAAAAAAAGAAGACACTTTGTTAATAATTTTCGAGAATAATAAGGAATTTTATGAAGGAATGCTCAGTCAATATAAATATAAACAAAATGTTAAAATAATAAACGATGGTGCGGAACATGCAAAAAAATATATGGAGCAATATAACATTTCAAAGGTGGATTATATTGTATCGGGTATTCCTTTCGCATCTTTACCTTCCAATATTTCAGAAACAATATTAAACGATGTGAAAGAGATATTGAAGAATGACGGGCAATTTATTGCTTTCCAATATTCCTTAGTAAAAATGAACTTTTTCAAAACCTATTTTAATGAAATACAGATTAAAAAGGTTTGGCTGAATGTTCCACCAGCATATGTGTTAAGTTGTCGAGTGTAGGGATGGGGTATAATGAAAAAATATTAGCGGTTGATGACGATACGAAATAGTAAGAAAATTAATAGAACACGAGTGTTGATTAACCAATAATATCCATAAGAAACATAGAAAAAAGAGCACCTTTCCTGTAGATGTAAGTGACCATACCAATATACTCAGGAGGTGCTCTTATGAACAAGCATATCACACTCCTAAATTTGTTGAAAAAAATTGTGTCAGATGAAAACATTCGTTTAATCGCAGAAACCGTTGGTTATCAAGATTCATCGCGAACATTCAAGCTTCGAGCGCTCATTGACTTTTTTCTTCTTGCCGCGTTCATTTCTTTCGTTCATCGTTTTTTATTTGGGCAATTTCCTCTTGATTGGGAATCGGAGATGGCTGCTGCCTTGTTTGAGTATGCCTAAATTTATGGGAGAAAGGTGCCTAATTTTGGATCATCCACAGCCGTGTGTCCCCCCTCAATTTACATAGGGAATAATAATTTTCTATATAAATGCCATTTGGAACTTTAACGTTTTCGTCTTTATATGGAGTAATCGGTATGTTTCGACTGTCGGTCCTCTGTCACGCGAAGGCGTGACGGAGGCAAGTCTGTGACTTGCCTCCGTCAGTCGAAAAAATAACTTGTATGAGTGCCTGTCACTTGTCGAAGGTTATTCCGTCAACAAAAAAAGTAACCGGCCGTAAAGCCGTCATTGAATACACCGACCGCCGTCCGGGCGACCCGGCGCGCCTTGTCGCGTCATCGCAAAAAATTTACGAAGAACTCGGCTGGAAAGCGGAATATTCGTTGGAACAAATCATCAAAAGCGCGTGGAAATGGTACAGCTAAAAAGTCAAAAGCCTCCTGTTGCTAAATGAGTGTTAACGGGAGGCTTTTTATTATTGTATCAATAATCCTATGTTAATTATATGTGAAATCTAAGGTTCCTCGATAGTTTGGCGAAACACAGGTTATTGAGAATGGGAAGGGATCCGATATTCATCTAGAATGAATTAGTCACTTACATAAAAACATTCTTAATTATTAATGAGTCTATAGCATTCCGTTTATGAATTAGGGGATTGAAGATACAATCCATCCTCATCAAAAATCATCCATTTTGGTTTTATGAAATCACCTTTTACGTCACTGTAAATGGATTGATATTTTGAGAAAGTGTTTTCTAAGAATGACAACATTTCCTTTTCCTTTTTAGGTAAAAATTTGGATATAAAGGTACAAAGTACAGGAGTATCTGCATGATCGAACATTAACCAATCTGCATAGAATTTATCTTCTCCCACCCTATAGTGAATGTGACGTCTTATGTTCCAGCCACGCTCTAAATATGCTTTTGAATGCTTGATAATGAAAAGTTCGCGATAAATGTTATAATACTGACCACCTAGCAATTGTAATGATTTTAAATATGTTTCTAACTTTTTAGAGAAATCATTATCCATATAATAAGGATTAACGAGGTATTCAAATAATTCAACACTAAATTCCCCGATCCAGTCCCTCATGGAATAAAGAAGAATTCCTTTCTCTTTAGCTATTTCAAATGCTTCTCTTTCAATGGTTCGATAAAATAAGATCGGAATGATTCGTGTTCCTGTTTTGTAGTTTTTCATTCTGGCACTTTGCATTTCAATACGGGCTACAAATCCTTCTACATCTTCTAAATAAGTTTGCCTATGGAAGAGCATTTCCATAAATACAAAAGACGGTGTTTTTTTCTTTTCTTCGTTTTCATAATACGATTCATAAAAGCCATATAGATAGGTAAATCCAACGGCATCCCATAAATGTCCATTGAAATCTACCCGATTTTGCTCAGAATCAAATATATGAGTTTGATTCCACGCTGTTATGTTACAACGTTCTAACCATGTAGCAGCCTCTAATGCAAAAAGGCGATTGACCATATGTCTTCTGTACCATGGGTAAAGTTCAGCTTCGGATGAGATATTTTGCATTTTGGCAATGATATAAGAAATCTCATTATAATTTGATATATCTTTTATAATCCCAAGTTGTAATAGATTATCTAACACTTTCTCTTTTGGCTCATTTGCTGGAAAAAAGTTGCGGTTGGTAACCGCTGCTGATATTTTGATGGCTTCCGAAGTTAAAATCCTTCCTTTATTATGAACCAGGCTTTGAAAAATTCGATGTAATCCTTTTCGCTGTTTTTGTAATGCTGTCTGCAATGCATCTGAAATATTATGGTGCTGTAAATAATACAAATACTGTCCTCTTCCGAACGATACTGGTTTAGTGGAAAAAATCACTTCGTTATCTGTTGCCCTTTGAATTATTTTTCGAGCATATGCGGACGAAATATCCATAGTTTCCCGAAGTTTTTGATTTAATTCACTTCCTAATAGAGGTCCGTATTTTTCAAGGATCTTTTTCATAACTTCAAAACCAATCCTAGAATTGTTCATCGAATCACCTTCGTCACAGTAATGTTAATATAAATTATAATATAATACACACGGATTATTAAAGTTTAAATGCTGAAAAAATAATATTCTATTTAAATAAATATTGTCACGGTTAAAAATACAGATTATAATAAAAATTGTAAATAGGTAAATATTTCTTTTTTGATGAAAGGAGGGACGAGCTTATGGCTAAAACGAAAGATGGCAAGAAAATTGTTCCTGTTAAGCCATACGTTAAAAAAGTAAGAGGCAAAAGTGTAAAAGTACGTGGCCATCGGCGTTCTACTCCAAATTAAAAAGCCCGTTGTTTGGCAGAACAACGGACTTTTCACGAATTGGGGACTTCTATAAATTTTCCCTAAAAAATTACCTTCAAATATTTATGTTGATTATAAAGTATTAGATAGTCAAGTCCCCAATTCCTTCTTTTTTGAAGAAATCTATAAATTTTAGCAAAGAAAGAAGGGATAAAATTGGCTGAAAAAATATTTAATGTTGATTTTGAAGGTTATTGGAGAGAGCCGAATATCAGAGGGATTTCGGAAGAATCAGGAGTTTATTGTGTCTATGAATGTAAACACAATGTTTCAAATAAAACAGTCACCATCCATCGCTTAATTTATATTGGGGAATCAGATAATGTGAATGAACGAATCAAAAACCATGAGAAATGGGATGAGTGGAAACAATACGTAGGTTTAGGTAGAGAGCTATGTTTTTCTTTTGGCTATGTCGAATCAACTTATCGGGAAAGAGTAGAAGCGGCGCTTATCTATGAACATAAACCCCCTGTGAATGTTGAATATAAGTCATGTTTTCCTTTTGACAAAACAACGGTGAAAACAAGTGGAGCTAACTCAAAATTAAAAACGGAATTTACGGTTTTACGTACTTTGTAAGAGGGTCTATTATTTTTGGCCTTCTTCTTTTAGTAATCTAATACTTTCTTAGACTAGAGGTGATGAGCTTTGAAAACTCGTCCTATAAAAATATCAATGACTTCTTTTTTAGATTTTACCTTAATGCCAGATAGTCAAAAGATACGTAAAGTAAAAGAAATAAAATATAACGAATATAGTCCTGGAAAAGATTATTGGAAGAAACTACGCGACAAAATTGTAAACATTCACGCAATGAATAACGACTTTTCACAATTGGATAACTTACTTCATGATATTCCAGTTAATCGTATAAACAATTATAAAGAAGCTATTAAAGGGTATCGGAGATTTTTGAAACGGTATAAAGATTTTAAGTGGTTTGATGTACAAAGTAAATTATGGGTGTATGATAACTTGGCTATTAGTGTTAACCCGGAACTTGGTTTATTTATAGACGGGGAGCCTTATCTTATTAAACTATACTTTAAAGAGACGACTACTCCGGCGGAGATAAATTTGACGAAAAGTCGGTCAGCAAATATTGCATTTTTGATGTTCGATTGTTTACGTGATGATTGTCCAGAAGGTACGAAAATGGCAGTATTGAATGTTAAAAAAGGAAATTTAATTGTACCAGATTTTAATGTAAATGACCAAAAAATATCTATACAAGGTTCATCCGTGCATTTTTTAGCAATTTGGGAACAAGTTTAAATTAAACAGAAAATTAGAGGGGGCTAAATTATGCAAACTCACCAAACGTTTATTGACAGAATCGGGACGGAATATAATCTTGCTCGAAAGTGGTTGAAAGCCTTAAATATGAATCCCCGAGATGGAAACGAACATAGCGAAGAAGAGGATGGAACTTTTTTAGTTCGAATGTATGCTTACTCTTCTTTTGTAGACGATCGCTTGAACGAAAAAATGTATGAGTAAAATGTTTGTGGGAGGAAGTTAAATCCTCTTTCATGTGGTTCAAGGGGGAATTCCCTTGATAAAAGAAGGAGGATGAGCAAAATAGATGCAAAAAGGACTCTCTTCCTGTATGTTGATAAGTGCAACCAAACCACAACAGGAGGTCAGAGAGTCCTATGCAACAGTTTATCACAGATGGGCAAACATTAAAAGAGATAGAAATGGAATTGTTTTCGATGTTGCAAAAAACCTATGGAGCAATGCTTCAACAGGTACTAGAACGGCTGGATGAAGAGCTAGCCAACCAACGAGATAAAAAACGCTATTACCTAAAAGATAAACGAACGGTACGCATCCAGACGCTCTTTGGGGAGGTGGAGGTTCGGCGCAATTACTATTTGGATCGAGAAAAAGGCGTGTATACGTGCTTATTAGATCCCTTCCCCGGGTTCGATGGCGCAAAGGGAGTGAGTCCATTATTGGAGGAAACCGCCATCGAATTAGCCGTTACCGGCCCTTCGTATCGCCAAGCCGCCGAAGCGTTAGAGAAGATGGTAGGTTATGCGGTGATGAGCCATGAAACGATTCGGCAGCTCGTGTTACAAGCAACGGTGGATAGACATCGTCCGATGGAAATGGAGCGACAGGTGTTGTTCGTGGAGGCGGACGGATTATACGTGAAACGGCAGCGAAGTCGGCGAAGAGGGAAAGAAGAAAAGATTTTGGCAGTGCACCAAGGATGGAAAGCCAACGGGAAACGGGTATCCTTGGTTGGGAAACGGCACTATGTACACGAAACAAACGAGCCGGTGTGGGAAGGATTAGAACAATTTTTGATCGAGGAATACGGCTATGACCCCACGAGGGATTGGGTGGTGATCAATGGCGATGGAGCTGCGTGGATTACGGCTTGTCGGGAATATTTCGGGAAGCGAGCGTTTTTCCAGCTAGATCGGTTCCACGTAGCGCGAGAGATTCGTGAATGCTTAAAAGATCACCCACAGTACCGGACGATTCGGAAAAAACTGGCCTTGTTCGATGAAAATGGGTTATTAACCGAACTGCATAGTGCGGTAGGCACCCTAGGGGATGAGAAGAAAGAAAAGCAATTGGAAGGATTGATTCAACGGATCGAATCGATGCCAGGATGCTTGAGTGATTACCGTCAATGGTTGCGGGAGAAAGGCATAGATACGACCGGAATGCGCCCGATGGGAAGTGCAGAGGGAACGATGCACGTCTTTGCGAAGCGAGTAAAAAATGGACGGAGTTGGTGTGAAGAAGGGATTCGAGCGTTTTTACACGTGATGGTAGCCGTGAAAGACGGGTTAACGATTCAGACATGGAAAGGAGAGGTGTTTGCGCAGGAGGAGAAAAGAGAAACGGAACGAGAAACGATCGTGAAAAAGGCGATGAAGCACGTAGGAACAAAGGTAGCAGAGTTGGTGCGAGGGAATATCCGTTATTTCGATCATTCGTCAGGAACGCCTATTTATCAAGCGTTAAAAGCATTGAAAGGGTTTAAAAAAGCGAAAAAAGGGCACGAAAACAGGATGAGAGGATTAGAAAACGCTTACAAAAGCTAGGTTATTTAAACCAAATATATCCAGAGAATCGAAATATCAAAAAAATCTCCCACAAAGTCTTGACTCAAACTCAGAACTACTGATGAACAGTTTGTATCAAATTTATGTTAAAATGAATATAACCTGAATCCGTGATGAATTGAAATCGACTTTGATTTTGTTGTAATTTTGATGGATTGATAATCCATAAAACCCTTTTTATGCTTATGACCTATGTCATCTCTATTTCCGAAAATGGAACAAATCTCTTTTTTAGGTATACGAACCAAAAAA
>NZ_FOJQ01000029.1 GCF_900111795.1 Anoxybacillus pushchinoensis
CAAACAGGAGACATGGTTAAGGCTATTGTTCCAAGAGGAAAATACAAAGGCGTGTGGTTTGGTGAAGTGGCATGCAGGAAGACTGGAAATTTCGACATCAAAGGAAAAGACGGTAAACGTATCGCACAAGGAATCAGCTATAAATATATTCAAGTCATTCAGCGATTTGATGGATATACTTACAGAAAGGAGGAAGCGGAACTTGCACAAGGCGCAATTCCTCCCCGTGCCTAAAGGCAGGGGCTTCCTTGCGTGAGTTTCGTGAAAATGTAAAGTTGCATATCCCATTTCCGTTACATAGTATGTAAAAAAAGAAAATATTCAAAAAAAGACTTCAAAACGGAAGGGGTGCACGATATGCGAAAAACTGCCGATGGATTGAAAAGAATGGATGGAGAACGACGAATCAAAGTATTAAAGCTCGAAGTAGACTACGAATTAGCCACCCTTTATGAAGCGATGTTGGAAAATAACGAAGCGAAAAAAAATGAATGTAAACGAAAATTAGAAAAATTACGCCAAGAACTGATTCGTCTGTCGAAATGAAACGGGCGCGAGAAGAAGGCGGCAAGCGCCGCCTTTTCTACATAAGTATATGCAGGAGGATGAATATGTGGAACGAAATTGATCAACATATGCAGCATTGGATTCGCGAAGCAGGGGAGCGCATTCGAGATGCGTTCCAAACGAAACTAAACATCGAAACGAAGTCAAGTCCGTCCGATTTAGTTACAAACGTCGATCGGGAAATTGAACAATTTTTTATTGAGCGCATTCGCAAGACATATCCGACGCATCACGTTTTAGGGGAAGAAGGATTTGGCGATCAGCTCGAGGCGTTAGACGGCACCGTTTGGATCATTGATCCGATTGACGGGACGATGAATTTTGTCCACCAGCAGCGTCATTTCGCCATTTCAGTTGGGGTGTTTCACGATGGGGTAGGCATGCTCGGCTACATTTACGACGTCGCATTTGACGAACTGTACTATGCCCAAAAAGGAAAAGGGGCGTTTGTAAACGGTACGCCGCTTCCTCCGCTTGAGAAAACGACGCTTGATCGCTCCGTTATTTCATTAAATGCAACATGGGTGACGGAAAACCGCCGCATCGATCCGAATGTGCTTGCCCCGCTCGTAAAAAAAGCGCGCGGCACTCGCTCGTACGGTTCCGCTGCGCTCGAAATGGCGTACATTGCCGCTGGGAAGCTCGATGCGTACATTACGCTTCGTTTATCCCCTTGGGATATTGCAGGTGGCATGGTGATCGTTCAAGAAGTTGGCGGTGTCGTGACAAACTTGTACGGCGAACCGCTCAATATGATCGAAAAAAGTTCCGTATTCGTTTCTAAACCGGGATTGCACGAAGAAGTACTTTCGATTATTAAGCGCTAACTATCGCTCGTTAGCGCTTTTTCTTTTTTTTAGTGAAAAACTAAGCCCCATCACGCCAAAAAAGGCAATAAGAGAACCGACGATCGCTGGCACATGTCGATAAGCGATCGCAATGCCGGTGCCTATTAACGTTATCGTCGCAAGTAGCGCCATTATAAAAAAAAGCGGTTGAAATTTATTCATATGCTTTCCTCCTCTTTCCTTTAGATTACAACAAAACATTCCGCTTTTCTACTATGTTTGTGCTATAATAGACGCGCAATGTTGAAAAATAGGAGTTGAAACCATTGAGAAACGATATTCGCAACATCGCGATTATCGCGCACGTTGACCATGGAAAAACGACGTTAGTCGACCAATTGCTTCGCCAGTCCGGTACGTTTCGGGCGAACGAACAAGTAGAAGAACGGGCGCTTGATCGCAACGATCTTGAACGTGAACGAGGCATTACCATTTTAGCAAAAAATACAGCCATTCAATACAAAGGGACGCGCATTAACATTTTAGATACACCGGGACATGCGGACTTTGGCGGTGAAGTCGAGCGCATTATGCGGCTTGTCGATGGGGTGCTTCTCGTCGTCGATGCGTACGAAGGATGCATGCCGCAAACGCGATTCGTATTAAAAAAAGCGCTCGAACAAAACTTAACCCCGATTGTCGTCGTCAATAAAATTGACCGCGAATTTGCTCGACCGCACGAAGTTGTCGATGAAGTGCTCGATTTATTTATTGAGCTTGGCGCAACGGAAGATCAGCTTGAGTTTCCGGTCGTGTATGCTTCAGCGATTAACGGGACGGCAAGTTTAGATGCCGATAAACAAGATGATGATATGACAGCGCTATTTGAAACGATTGTTGAACATATTCCTGCCCCTATGGACAATAGCGATGAGCCGCTTCAATTTCAAGTGGCGCTTCTTGACTATAACGACTACGTCGGCCGAATCGGCATCGGGCGCATTTTCCGTGGGCGCATGCGAGTAGGGCAACAAGTGGCGCTCATGAAACTTGACGGATCAGTAAAAACGTTTCGCGTCACGAAACTGTTTGGCTTTCTCGGCTTAAAGCGCATCGAAATTGAAGAAGCGAAAGCTGGCGATTTAGTCGCCGTTTCCGGAATGGAAGATATTAACGTAGGTGAGACGGTATGTCCGCTCGACGTGCAAGAAGCGTTGCCGCCGCTTCGCATTGACGAGCCGACGTTGCAAATGACGTTTCTCGTCAATAATAGCCCATTTGCCGGACGTGAAGGGAAACATGTCACAGCGAGAAAAATTGAAGAGCGCCTTCGCCTCCAGTTAGAAACGGACGTATCGCTTCGCGTCGAACCGACCGATTCGCCAGATGCATGGATCGTGTCAGGTCGTGGGGAGCTTCATTTATCGATTTTAATTGAAAATATGCGCCGTGAAGGTTTTGAACTGCAAGTGTCGAAGCCGGAAGTGATTATGAAAGAAATCGATGGCGTCATGTGTGAGCCGGTTGAGCGCGTGCAAATTGATATTTCTGAAGAATATACAGGGGCGATTATGGAGTCGCTCGGTGCGCGCAAAGGGGAAATGGTCGATATGATCAACAACGGAAACGGGCAAGTGCGCCTTATTTTCCTCGTTCCTGCGCGCGGATTAATCGGGTATCGGTCAGAATTTATGTCGCTCACGCGCGGATACGGCATTTTAAACCATTCATTTGATAGCTATCAGCCGGTCATGGCAGGTCAAATTGGCGGCAGACATCAAGGTGTGCTCATTTCGATGGAAACAGGAAAAGCGACCGCTTACGGCATTATGCAAGTGGAGGATCGGGGCGTCATTTTCATCGAGCCGGGAACGGAAGTATATGAAGGGATGATCGTTGGCGAACATAGCCGCGACAACGATTTAGTCGTTAACGTATGCAAAACGAAGCACGTTACAAACGTCCGCTCTTCAACGAAAGAACAGACGGTGACGATGAAAAAACCGCGCCTCATGTCGTTAGAAGAAGCGCTCGAATATTTAAACGACGACGAATATTGCGAAGTAACGCCACAATCGATTCGCTTACGGAAAAAAATATTAGATAAAAACGAACGCGAAAAAATCGCGAAAAAGAAAAAACTCGCTGAACAAAAGAAGTAGGAGGAGTCGTCATGGATGTGATCGGTCGCTTGTCATTTTTCGCTTCGCTATATCACGTGCATGAACAACCGGAAAAAGGAATGTGGCTGCTATACGGAACGATTGTTGTGTTAGCAATTATCGTGTATCGTCTTGGCTTTGCCCGCGAGCTGCCACTATTAAAAAACGTTGTCATTTATACGCTACTTGTGCTCGGCTGTACGATTTTAACGTTTTTTGCTGTTTTTTTACCGGTGGCAGAAGGATTGCTTGTCGCAGCGGTCGTGTTAATCATTTATAAATGGCGATTGCGTCAAGAAAGGAAGGAGAGCGCATGAAGCTACAAGATGCGGTGTACAATTGGCTGACAATTAAAGTGGTTGCACATGCGCGCCCAGATGATACGGCAGCACAAGAGACGGAACAATTTTTTGCCGACTTGTTACGCGAGGATCATGCAGTTGAACAAATCGCATATACAAAAGAAGACGACGTCTATACTGTCACTTTTGCTGTGAACAATGAAGTGCGCACGTTTCGCTTTCCAGCGGAACTTGTTGAAACAATGCTTGATCAAATCAATCGCGAGCCAGAAAAATATATCAATTATGAATAAGCGCCCATGTCTCGTGCATGGTGCTTTTTCTTATTTTCATACATAGCTGTCGTCGCCCACCAATGTTGCAAAAGTTTTTGGGGGGACGACAGTATTTGACTTACCATTCCGTTTCATGTTTGCTCGAGCGGTAAAAGCGAAACTTGCCGGTTGCGAGCCGCTCTTTCGTTTTTCGCTCAATGCGTGCATAGCACGTTTCGCACATATATGTATGAATCGGCCGGTTGCGCAAACGTTTTGCAAACAGCGATTCATCGTTTAACGTATCTATTTTTTCACAAAGAATGCAACGTACTCTCATCGTCAAACCTCACATGTTTTTTGATAAATAGTATATCATATCATTTGAAAGTGTGTGAAAAAAAGGTATGATAAAAGCAAGGAGGGATGGATATGCCAAATGCGGTAGAACCGACATTAATTGAGCCGTTATTCCAATCGCTGCAAAAAGAACGATTTGTCATCGTATGCACGATCGACCATGAAACAGGTGCACCAAATACAAGTGCGATTTCATGGGTGTATGCCCCAACACCTGACCGATTGTATTTTGCGGTCGATCAACGTTCCCGAATCGTTGCGAACGTGCGTGCCAACAGCGCTATTTCCATCGTGCTCATCGCGAATGAGTCGACGTACTCCATTAGCGGAAAAGCGCATGTGAAAGTAGAAAAGCTAGAAAACGTTCCGCTCAAATTGGCTGTTATTCAAGTCGATATTGAAGAAGTGCGTGATGTCATGTTTTACGGAGCGAAAATTTCCGTTGAGCCGAAATATGAAAAAACGTACGATGCGCAAGCTGCTGCCAAGCTCGATCAACAAGTAATGAGCGCGTTAAAACAAGCATAAGCCGAGCGAGATCGCTCGGCTTATTTCATATGGTCGTTTGATTGCTCTTGTTGTTCGTTTTCTAACTGCTGCTGTTCCCCTTCATTTAGCTGCTTATCGTTTTGTCTTGTTGAGCGCGGATTTGTCGTTTGTAAAAAGTCGCTTGGAATTTCAGGCATGACGCGACCGACAATCGCCGCCAGTTCATCCATAAATCCTTGAATCGGCTTTCCTTTTTCTACTTGTTTTTGAATCGCTTTCAGCCGCTCATTTAAATCTGCATCGGCAATAACGATCGCGTTCGCCCCGTACGGATCTTTTTGCAAGCTTTCGACGACGGAATATTTTACTGTCCCGACGCGCGATGGATCAAGTTTTGCGTTCACGTCAATGCCTACTAACGCGTATTTTCCGACGACGAGAACGGTCGCATCGTTTACGTTCGGCACGCTGCTGGCAAGATCCGCAAGATGACGGGCAATTTGTTGTCCTGATTTATTGACAATTTGTTCGTTTGTCGTATTTTTTACATGAACGAGCGATTGGCGGTCATTTGGCTGCGCTTGCTGTCCGCAGGCGCTCGCAACAAGCAAAATAAAAACAATTATATATTTCAATCGTTCCACCCCTTTCCGTCTTTAACTTTATTTTGCGAAACTTCTTCTATCTTTATGCGTCCATTCATATATATATAAACAACAATCCCGTCCACCGACGGTCGTCAAGGGGGAGAAAACGTGAGCAAAAAAATATACGTATTAGATACAAACGTTCTTTTACAAGATCCGTATTCCATTTTTTCCTTTCAAGATAACGAAGTCGTCATCCCGGCTGTCGTATTAGAAGAAGTGGACTCGAAAAAACGATATATGGACGAAGTAGGACGAAACGCGCGCCAAGTGTCCAAACTCATTGATCAATTGCGCCAAAACGGCAAACTCCATGAAAAAATTCCGCTCCATAACGGCGGTGTGCTGCGCATTGAATTAAACCATCGCTCGTTTCACCAACTGCAAGAAATTTTCATTGAAAAAACGAACGACAATCGTATTTTGGCGGTCGCTAAAAATTTATTGCTTGAGGAGCAGACGAAAGAAAATGGCCGACCTGTCATTTTAGTGAGCAAAGATGCGCTCGTGCGCGTCAAAGCAGATGCGATCGGGCTTGAAGCAGAAGATTTTTTAAGCGATCGCGTCGTGGAAATTGACCATATTTACACCGGCTTTTTAGATTTGTACATAAGTTCAGATCATTTGGCGCGCTTTTATGAAAAAGGTGAGCTTGTGCTTGCTGAAATTACAAACCATCCGTTTTACCCGAATCAATTTATCGTTATGAAAGACGCGCTTGGCGGCTCTTCATCGGCGCTTGGCATTGTCGATCATACAGGAAAAAAAGTGCGCAAACTCGTGTTTCATTACGATCACATTTGGGGCATTCGTCCGCGCAACGTGCAACAAACGATGGCATGTGAGTTGCTGTTGCGCACCGATATTCCGCTCGTGACGCTCATCGGAAAAGCAGGCACAGGAAAGACGTTGCTTGCTTTAGCAGCGGGGTTGATGCAAACGGAAGATTTGCGGCTATATAAAAAGTTGCTCGTTGCTCGCCCAATCGTACCTGTCGGGAAAGATATCGGCTATTTGCCGGGGGAGAAGCAAGAAAAATTACGGCCGTGGATGCAGCCGATTTTCGATAACTTGCACTTTTTATTTGATACGAAAAAGCCGGGAGAACTCGATGCCATTTTATCAGGAATGGGTTCGATTGAAGTGGAGGCGCTCACATATATACGCGGACGAAGCATTCCGGAGCAGTTCATTATTATTGACGAAGCGCAAAATTTAACGAAACATGAAGTGAAAACGATTTTAACGCGCGTAGGGGAACGAAGTAAAATTGTGTTAATGGGTGACCCTGCCCAAATCGACCATCCGTATTTGGATGAATACAATAATGGGCTCACATACGTCGTTGAAAAATTTAAAGACCAAAAAGTCGCTGGACACGTGCGGTTAATTAAAGGAGAGCGTTCGTCGCTTGCGCAGCTTGCCGCCGATCTTTTATAAAGCGCGAAAAGAGGCGAAAAGCCTCTTTTTACTCGACGATAAACGCCCGCACGTGTGTGATCGGATTGCCGCGGTTCGAGCCATCGCCGAAATAAATATGGACAGGCCCGTCTTCTTTTAACGGCTTACCATCTTTTGAGAAACATAATAAAAGTTCGTATGCTTCCGCAATGGAAATGGTCGTATCACCGTGCTCTGTCACGATGACGACGCGCGCCGCGTCATCGTTCGGTTCGGCGTTGCGCAAAAACGGGGCAAACGGCATACCAAATGTGCCTGTCAATATTTTTTCTTTTTCAAATTGTTTTTCCGTCTGTAGCGTTGGTGGGGAGACAGCTCCCTCTTGAATTTCACGATCCCAATATGCTGAAATTTTTTGAATATCGTCCGTCTCTTTCTGTTGTGTTACTTCATCATTGTTTGTAAAATAAGTATGTACATCTACTTTTCGATCATCGAAAATCCATACGCTCGGATCGAGTGTAATTGTAAATTTCACGTTCCCTTTGATGACGATTACCATATTTATTCCCCCTATCTACCTTTCATTATATGATGAAAGCGCTTGTTTGTAAAATTGTACAGCAAGACGTCATGCTTGCATTTTTCTCGCATTCACGATAAGATGAAGGAACAGGAACGTACGGAACGGAGGGGTCAGCGTGACGCCTGAAGTGGCGATAAACTTTCGGGAAAGAGCCTATTCGCTATTGCAAGCGGATGCGGAAAAAATCGTCAAGCTCATTCAAGTACAAATGGATCATTTAACGATGCCGCAATGTCCGCTATACGAAGAAGTGTTAGATACGCAAATGTTCGGTTTGTCCCGTGAAATCGATTTTGCGATTCGGTTAGGTCTTGTCGATGAAAAAGACGGGAAGGCGATTTTAGACCGGCTTGAGCGCGAGCTTTCGGCATTGCATGAAGCGTGCACGAAAAAGAAGAAAAAATGACAAAAACTCAAACGAATTTCGTTTGGGTTTTTTCTATTTTGTAGTACAATGAGAGCAAAGAAGAAAAGGGAAGATGGAGTATATGCGTTTGAAAACGTTCGTCAAATACCATGATTATCCGCTCATCCTCGCGGTATGTTTATTATCGTTGTTCGGGCTTGTGATGGTATATAGCGCAAGCATGATTACAGCGGTCGTCCGCTTTCATACTCCAAGCGATTATTTTTTCCAAAAGCAAAAATGGGCATGGATGATCGGGGCGTGCATGTTTGTGCTCACGGCTTTCATTCCGTACAAACATTATGCGCGCAAAAAGTTTTTGCAATTTATTTTTTTTGCGATGCCGATGCCGCTCCTTTACGTCCTTTTATTTGGACATACAGCAAACAACGCGACGAGCTGGATTAAAATCGGTCTCATTCGCGTTCAGCCAGCTGAATTTGCGAAAATCGGTTTAATTATTTACTTAAGCGGCGTCTTAGCTAACAAGCAAAAAAAATTGCTTACATCGCCACAAGAAGCGCTCTTTCCCATTTATTATATGCTGTTTATTTGCTTGCTTATTTTTCTTCAACCAGACGCTGGAACAATGCTCATTATCGTTGCGATTTGTTTAACAATTATTCTTTCGTCAGCAACAAGCAAATGGCTATTAATTAAACAAGGCGTATTATTCGGGATTGTTTTTCTCTTATCCCTTCCGTTCATATATGATAAAGTTTTTACTGAAGTGCGCAAGGCGCGGCTGTACAGCTTTTTAGATCCGTTTGCATACGCACAAAAAGAAGGATATCAACTCATTAACTCATATTTCGCAATCGCAAACGGGGGACTAAAAGGTCTCGGTCTTGGACAAGGCATTCAAAAATACGGCTATTTGCCAGAAGCGCATACCGACTTTATTATGGCAGTCATCGCAGAGGAGCTTGGTTTATTCGGCGTTTCATTCGTCCTTATTTTACTATCGTTTATCGTATTGCGCGGCTTTGTCATTGCAAGGAGATGTCCAGATGCGTTCGGCAGTTTATTAGCTATCGGTATTTCCGCAATGATCGGCATTCAAGCGTTCATTAATCTCGGTGGGGTGACAGGTATTATCCCGCTTACAGGGGTGCCGCTTCCGTTTGTCAGCTACGGCGGATCGTCGCTCGTTTTACTTATGATGTCTGCAGGCGTGCTTGCGAACATTTCCGCTGTCACAACGTATGAACAAAAACATAAAACGAAGAAAGAAAACAATATTCAAAAAAATGATATTTCTTTTTTGTAATCCTATTTACAAATACAGAAAATTCGTTATAGTTTTTATTATGAACGATAGGGGGGAGGATGCATAATGAGGCGTATTCAAAAAGTACTTGTTGCAAACCGTGGGGAAATTGCGATTCGCGTGTTTCGCGCGTGCAACGAGCTCGGCATTCGCACCGTTGCGATTTACTCGCGCGAAGATGCCGGATCGTATCATCGCTACAAAGCGGATGAAGCGTATTTAGTTGGGGAAGGAAAAAAGCCGATTGAAGCTTATTTAGACATTGAAGGGATCATCGAGATTGCTAAAATGCATGATGTAGATGCTATTCATCCGGGCTACGGCTTTTTATCGGAAAACATCGAATTTGCGAAACGATGTGAAGAGGAAGGTATCATTTTTATCGGACCGCGCCAACAACATTTAGATATGTTCGGCGATAAAGTGAAAGCGCGCCACCAAGCGAAACAAGCGGGCATTCCGGTTATTCCGGGAAGCGATGACCCTGTGCAAAGCTTGGAGGACGTGTTGCGCTTTGGTGAGACATACGGTTATCCGATGATCATTAAAGCTGCGTTAGGCGGCGGCGGTCGTGGGATGCGCATCGTTCGTTCGCAAGCGGAAGTGAAAGAAGCGTACGAGCGCGCCAAATCAGAGGCGAAAGCGGCATTTGGTAGCGATGAAGTATATGTCGAAAAATTAATCGAACGTCCAAAACATATTGAAGTACAAATTTTAGGTGATGCATACGGCAATATTGTTCACTTATACGACCGAGATTGCTCGGTGCAGCGTCGCCATCAAAAAGTCGTTGAAGTAGCGCCAAGCGTGTCGCTCTCGAAGGAGCTTCGCGAAGAAATTTGTGAAGCGGCAGTAAAATTGATGAAAAACGTGCAATACGTGAACGCAGGGACGGTTGAGTTTCTCGTTTCTGGCGATGAATTTTACTTTATTGAAGTCAACCCGCGCATTCAAGTCGAACATACGATTACGGAAATGATTACAGGCGTCGACATCGTTCAAGCGCAAATTTTAATTGCGGAAGGACATGCGCTACATAGTGAAAAAGTTGGTATTCCAAAGCAAGAGCAAATTTTTGTTCACGGCTATGCGATTCAATCGCGCGTGACAACGGAAGATCCGTTAAATAACTTCATGCCAGATACAGGAAGAATTATGGCGTATCGTTCCGGCGGCGGCTTCGGCGTCCGTTTAGATGCAGGAAATAGCTTTCAAGGGGCGATCATTACGCCATATTACGATTCGTTATTAGTTAAAGTGACGACGTGGGCGCTCACGTTTGAACAAGCGGCGGCAAAAATGTTGCGCAACTTGCGCGAGTTTCGTATTCGCGGCATTAAAACGAATATTCCGTTTTTAGAAAACGTCGTTCAACATCCGAAGTTTCTAAAAGGCGAATATGATACGTCATTTATTGATACGACGCCGGAGCTATTTATTTTCCCGAAACGAAAAGACCGCGGAACGAAAATGTTGTCGTATATCGGAACGGTGACAGTCAACGGCTTTCCGGGCATCGGGAAAAAGAAAAAGCCGGTGTTTGACCCTCCTCGCATCCCGAAAGTGAACTATATCGAACCGATGCCGAAAGGGACGAAACATATTTTAGATGAGCATGGCGCGGACGGGCTTGTGCGATGGATTAAAGAGCAAAACCGTGTATTGCTTACGGATACGACGTTTCGTGATGCTCATCAATCGCTGTTAGCGACGCGCGTGCGCACAAACGATTTGTTGCGCATTGCTGAGCCGACCGCACGCTTATGGCCGCAGCTCTTCTCGATGGAAATGTGGGGTGGGGCGACGTTCGATGTCGCGTATCGCTTCTTAAAAGAAGACCCGTGGGAGCGGCTCATTCAATTGCGTGAAAAAATTCCAAACGTCCTGTTTCAAATGTTGCTTCGTGCGTCGAATGCTGTCGGATATAAAAACTATCCAGACAACGTCATTCGCGAGTTTGTTGCTAAATCAGCCGAAGCAGGGATTGACGTGTTCCGCATTTTCGACAGCTTAAACTGGGTGAAAGGAATGACGGTTGCGATCGATGCGGTACGTCAAACAGGAAAAGTTGCTGAAGCAGCTATTTGCTATACGGGTGATATTTTTGACCCAGCTCGTACAAAATATAACCTCGACTACTATAAAAACTTAGCGAAAGAGCTTGAACAAGCTGGCGCCCACATTTTAGCCATTAAAGATATGGCAGGGCTATTAAAGCCGCAAGCTGCCTATACGTTTATTTCTGCTTTGAAAGAAGTAGTCGACATTCCGATTCATTTGCATACGCACGATACGAGCGGAAACGGCATTTACACGTACGCGAAAGCGATCGAGGCAGGAGTCGATATTGTCGACGTAGCGGTAAGTGCGATGGCTGGTTTAACGTCACAGCCGAGCGCCAACACGCTTTATTATGCGCTTGAAGGGACGGAACGCGCACCGGAAGTCGACATTGCATCGCTTGAAAAACTATCGCGCTATTGGGAAGATGTGCGCAAATATTACGCCGATTTTGAGAGCGGCATGAACGCGCCGCATACGGAAGTGTATATGCACGAAATGCCGGGCGGACAATATAGTAACTTACAACAACAAGCGAAAGCGGTCGGTTTAGGTGACCGCTGGGACGAAGTAAAAGAAATGTATCGTCGCGTCAACGATTTATTTGGCGACATCGTGAAAGTGACGCCATCGTCTAAAGTTGTCGGCGATATGGCGTTATATATGGTGCAAAACAATTTGACGGAACAAGATATTTATGAGCGTGGGGAGACGCTTGATTTTCCTGATTCGGTTGTTGAACTGTTTGAAGGATATCTCGGTCAGCCGCACGGCGGATTCCCAGAAACGTTGCAGCGCATCATTTTAAAAGGGCGCGAACCGATTACCGTTCGTCCTGGAGAGCTGTTAGAGCCTGTCGATTTTGAAAAGGTACGGGAAGAACTGTATCATCTCACCCAGCGCGAAGTGACAGACTACGACGTGCTCGCTTATGCGCTATATCCGAAAGTGTTCGTTGAATATGCGCGCACCGTTGAGCAGTTTGGGGATGTATCTGTTTTGGATACGCCGACGTTTTTATACGGCATGCGCCTTGGTGAAGAAATTGAAGTTGAAATTGAGAGAGGGAAAACGTTAATCGTCAAACTCGTCTCCATCGGTCAGCCGCAAGCGGACGGTACGCGAATCGTATACTTTGAATTAAACGGTCAACCGCGCGAAATAGTCATTAAAGATGAAAGCATTAAAACAACAGTTGTCGCGCGCGTGAAAGCCGATCGCAACAATCCGAACCATATTGCTGCGACGATGCCGGGAACGGTCGTAAAAGTGCTCGTTGAAAAAGGGGAAAAGGTGAAAAAGGGCGATCACCTCATGATTACGGAAGCGATGAAAATGGAAACGACAGTGCAAGCGCCGTTTTCAGGTGTCGTTAAAGACATTTACGTTCAAGGCGGCGACGCCATTCAAACGGGCGATTTGTTAATTGAATTAGCGGAAAAATAAAAGAACGAGGCTTGCCTCGTTCTTTTATTTTAGAGCGGTAGATGGCACGTCGTGCTCTTTTTTACTGCGCGTCGCCAATAGCACAAAATAGCTAAGCACACCGAACAAACATGAGATGAAAAACGCATGGGCTAGAGAGATGTATAAATTTAGTCCCGTAAAGACGACGAGCGCTCCTGTTACAACTTGGCAGGTGACGAGAACGAGCGCGATTAGCCATCCCCAGTATATGACAGGCTGATGTTTATACCGTTTCACAGCATATATCGTCGCCCACAAAATCCAAATGAACAACAGTCCAGCTGCAAATCGGTGTCCCATTTGTATCCATTCATGTAATTGCGTTGGGAATAAGCGTGTTTGTGCACAAAATGGCCAACTTGGACACGCTAGACTTGCATGTTTGTGGCGAACGAGCGCCCCTGTATAGACGACGATGTAGCAGTACACGATAATGCCGTAAATATGAACTTTCATCGTACGATCAAGCACGACGGACGCGGCATCAAATTTTTTATCGACTTCAAAAATAAATAGCGTCAATAAAAAGACGGCAGCAAATGAAATTAACGAAATGCCAAAATGAAGCGCGAGGACAACGGGAGATTGCCCCCATACGACCGCAGCTGCTCCAATGAGTCCTTGTAAAACGAGGAAGACGAACGAAACGATGGCTAAAAATTTCGTTTCACGAATGTGACCGATCGCTTTCCATGCCCAAACGGATAAAATGAGCACCATCAGTCCGACGACAGCGGAGACGACGCGATGACTTAATTCAATTAAAAGCTCAGCCGTAATGTTCGATGGAATGAGTTCGCCATGGCATAGCGGCCATGAGCGTCCGCATCCTAGACCTGATCCCGTTTTCGTCACAAGTGCGCCGCCGATTAAAACGAAAAGCATGCCGATTGTTGTCGTTACTGCAAACCATTTCAAAAGCCGTTGCAATGTATCCACTTCCTTAACATAAAATTTTATATAGCAAATATCTAGTAAAAACTGTATAATAAAAATGGGAAATACGTACAAAAAAATTCTATTCTCATATTAGCGGAAAATGTCGAAAAGCGCAAAGTTTTATTATTTTACAATATAGCAAACGTGACAAATGTAGTTGAATATTTGGACGGAGTTTTCTAGAAATATAAGAGAGGCTATTTTTTAACGTCTTCATTGTAGCAATATCATTTTGACACAAATTCGACACAATTAAGACAAAAAAAGTTCACAATTTGATGGAGAAATGTGCTTTAATATACGGAGACGACATATCGTTATCGTGTATATAATGGAAACGCCTTCAAAGGCATTAAGAGAGGAGTAGCGGCAGATGGCGGATGTAGTCAAAAATGTAAAAACGACAAAAATACAAACAGGTGTTTTAAAAGATGTGTTGGCGGTCGTTAAAATTGGCATCGTCAATTCCAATTTAATTACGACATTTACGGGACTTTGGTTAGCCCTTCATTTTACTGGGAAAGGTTTTTTAAGCAACTTGCATACGGTGTTTTTTGCGCTCATTGGATCTGCGCTCGTCATTGCAGGTTCATGTGCGTTAAATAATTTCATTGATCGCGATATTGATCATTTGATGGAGCGGACAAAAGGTCGCCCGACGGTAAGCGGAAGCGTAGAGCCGAAGCGCGTACTCTGGTTTGGCATTCTTCTTGTCGCGGCCGGTACGATCAGTTTGCTTATGACGACTGTCACCGCCGCCATCATTGGATTAGTTGGCGTCGTGACGTACGTCTTTTTATATACGATGTGGTCGAAAAGAAGCAATACGTTCAATACGGTCATCGGAAGCGTCTCTGGCGCAGTTCCGCCCGTCATTGGCTGGACAGCGATTGATGATGCGTTCCACATCGTTCCGGTTATTTTATTTTTACTTATGTTTTTATGGCAGCCGCCGCACTTTTTAGCGCTTGCGATGAGGCGGTGTGAAGAGTATCGTGCAGCGGGCATTCCGATGTTGCCGGTCGTTCACGGATTTGAAGTGACAAAGCGGCAAATCGTCATTTGGATCGTGGCGCTATTGCCGTTGCCGTTTTACTTATTTTCACTAGGCGTTCCGTTTATGGTTATCGCCACGCTATTAAATGTCGGTTGGTTAGCGCTTGGATTAGCAGGCTTTAAGATGAAAGATGATATGAAATGGGCGAAATGGATGTTCATTTATTCATTGAATTATTTAACGATTTTGTTCGTGACGATGGTCATTGTCACCATTGATTAAAAGGTTTACAATTCTTTCTTTTTGTAAAGAAAGAATGTATATATTTCACTTTACTTCATAATCGAAAGAGGGGTTTGATTAGGCTATGAAAAAGTGGCTACGAAATTGGCGCTTGGTTTCTCTTATCTCCGCCATGGCGCTTTTGCTAGCTGGTTGCGGCAAGCCGTTTTTATCGACGCTTCAACCAGCAGGAGAAGTAGCTGACATGCAGTACGACCTTATGCTGCTCAGCACGGCCATCATGGTCATCGTCATTGCGGTTGTAACGATCATCTTCCTTTACGTTGTGACTCGCTTCCGTCGCCGTAAAGGGGAGGAAAACAAAATTCCAAAACAAGTGGAAGGAAGCCATACGCTTGAAATCATTTGGACAGTTATTCCGATTATTTTACTAATCATTCTAGCTGTTCCAACGGTTTTATACACGTTTAAGCTTGCGGATGTAAAACCGATGAACAAAAAAGAGCGCGACGTCGTTGTCGTCAACGTTCGTGCGAACTTGTACTGGTGGGAGTTTGAGTACCCGGATTATGGCATTATTACAAGCCAAGATTTAGTTGTTCCAACAGACGAACGCGTGTATTTCAACTTAAAAGCTTCCGACGTCAAGCACTCGTTCTGGATTCCAGCGGCTGGAGGAAAAATGGATACAAATACAGATAATACAAACCAATTTTTCCTTACATTTGATGAAAAACGCGCCGAAGAGGCAGGGCGTCTATTTTACGGGAAATGTGCGGAGCTTTGCGGCCCGTCACATGCATTGATGGACTTTAAAGTAAAGGCCATTCCTCGCGCTGAGTTTGATCAATGGGTAGAAAAAATGAAAAATGCAAAGCCTGTTGCTTCAACAGATCCAGTTGTGCAACGAGGAGAAGAAATTTTCAATAAAAGCTGTATTGGCTGTCATGCTGTCACACCAATTGATGGTCGTCCTGAACAAGCGCGCATCGCGCCAAACTTAGCGGACTTTGCAGATCGTTCTCGCATTGCGGGTATTTTAGAACATAATGAAGAAAACTTAAAAGCTTGGTTAAAAGACCCAGAAAAAATTAAGCCAGGCAACAAAATGACAGATACTTATCCAGCATTATCTGATGAAGAGTTAGAAGCGTTAACAAAATACTTAATGACATTGTCTGTTGAGTAAGGGGATTATTGATAAAGGGAGGTTAAACTGTGAGTACGTTAGCTCGGAAACAAGGTGTCGGCGCAGTTATTTGGGACTACTTAACGACAGTAGACCATAAAAAGATTGCGATTTTGTACTTAATCGCCGGCGGGTTTTTTTTCTTGCTCGGTGGTTTGGAAGCGATGATTATTCGCATTCAGCTCGCCGTACCAAACAACGACTTCATTAGTGCAGGTTTCTATAACGAAGTGCTGACGATGCACGGAACGACAATGATTTTCCTTGCGGCGATGCCGCTCGTGTTTGCGATGATGAACGCCGTTGTACCGATTCAAATCGGTGCGCGTGACGTTGCGTTCCCATTTTTAAATTCGCTCGGTTTTTGGTTATTTTTCTTCGGTGGTGTGTTTTTAAACTTATCGTGGTTTTTAGGTGGAGCACCTGATGCTGGTTGGACATCGTATGCATCATTATCGCTTGCATCACCAACACACGGGATCGACTTTTACGTATTAGGATTACAAATTTCCGGTTTAGGAACGTTAATCGGTGGAATTAACTTCCTTGTGACAATCATCAATATGCGTGCACCGGGAATGACATATATGCGCATGCCGATGTTTACATGGGCGACGTTTGTCACATCTGCGCTTATTTTATTCGCGTTCCCACCATTAACAGTCGCTTTAATTTTCATGATGATGGATCGCTTGTTCGGTGGAAACTTCTTTGATCCAGCGCTTGGTGGAAATACGATCATTTGGGAACATTTATTCTGGATTTTCGGTCACCCAGAAGTATACATTCTCGTATTGCCAGCGTTCGGTATTTTCTCAGAAATTTTTGCGACGTTTTCACGTAAACGTTTATTCGGTTACTCTTCGATGGTATTTGCGACAGTATTAATCGGATTTTTAGGCTTCATGGTGTGGGCGCACCATATGTTTACAGTTGGTTTAGGTCCAATTGCCAACGCGATCTTTGCAGTTGCAACGATGGCGATTGCCGTTCCTACAGGAATTAAAATTTTCAACTGGTTGCTTACGATGTGGGGTGGAAGCATTCGCTTTACAACGCCAATGATGTATGCCGTCGCGTTCATTCCATCGTTCGTTATCGGTGGGGTTACAGGGGTTATGAACGCTGCAGCAGCGGCAGACTATCAATATCATGACAGTTATTTCGTCGTTGCGCACTTCCACTACGTTATCGTCGGTGGGGTTGTTTTCGCGCTACTAGCAGGTGCTCATTACTGGTGGCCAAAAATGTTTGGTAAAATGTTAGATGAAAAATTAGGAAAAGTGACATTCTGGTTGTTCTTTATCGGTTTCCATTTGACGTTCTTTATTCAACATTTCCTTGGCTTAATGGGTATGCCACGTCGCGTATTTACATTCTTGCCTGGTCAAGGACTTGAAACAGGAAACTTAATTAGTACAATCGGTGCATTTTTCATGGCAGCAGGTACAATCGTGTTATTAGCAAACGTTGTCATCACCACAGTAAAAGGAAAACGAGTAGGCAACGATCCGTGGGAAGATGGACGTACGCTTGAATGGGCGGTATCTTCGCCAGCGCCAGAATACAACTTTGCGCAAACGCCGCTTGTGCGCGGATTAGATGCATATTGGATTGAAAAGATGGAAGGCAAAAAAGGCTTAACGCCAGCAGAGCCGCTTGGCGATATTCATATGCCAAACCCTACAATTTTGCCGTTCGTTATGTCGTTAGGTCTATTCATTTCAGCGTTAGGCTTCTTATTCCATAACGACTACGGTTGGGGATTACCTGTTGGTATTATCGGGTTACTGATCACGCTAGTTGCCATGTTCTTCCGTTCAATTATTGATGACCACGGCTTCCACATTCCTAAAGAAGAAGTAATGGAAGCAGAGAAAAAGGGGGCTGGGGCATAATGCATGTGGAAGAAAAATTAACGCCGGAGACGTTCCCGGCAGAGCCAGAAAAAGCAACCCTCGAAGGGAAAAATAAGTTTTTAGGTTTTTGGTTTTTCCTCGGTGGAGAGACGGTATTGTTCGCCTCTCTCTTCGCCACATATTTGGCGTTAAAAGACTCTGTGGCAGGAGGACCATCTGGAAAAGAACTGTTCCAAATGCCGATCGTCTTTTTAGCGACGATGTTGCTTTTAACGAGCAGTTTAACGAGCGTATATGCAATGCATCATATGCGCAACTTCGACTTCAAAAAAATGCAGCTTTGGCTCGGCATTACCGTATTGCTCGGCGCAGCCTTTTTAGCGCTTGAAATTTACGAGTTTACAGAGTACGTACATGAAGGATTTAAATTTTCAACAAGTGCGTTTTCTTCAGCGTTTTATACGCTTGTCGGAACACATGGTGTCCACGTGGCGTTCGGTTTACTTTGGATTTTAACGTTAATGATTCGCAATGCGAAACGCGGGTTAAACTTATATAATGCACCGAAGTTTTACGTCGCAAGCTTATATTGGCACTTTATCGACGTCGTTTGGGTGTTCATTTTCACGGTCGTATACTTAATGGGAATGGTGGGGTGATTGTATGGCAAATCATACACATGTACAAAACCCAAAAGTAGATGTAGCGTATCGTCGCAAAAAAAATGCGGAAGAGATGAAGCATCAAATTATCTCGTTTACGTTAATGATTTTCTTAACGCTTATCGCCTTTTTTGCGGTTGGATACGAAGGCTTTTCCGCTTGGTTTTCTGTACCGTTCATCTTATTATTAGCGGTCGTACAAGTCATTTTCCAACTGTATTACTTTATGCATATGAGCCATAAAGGGCATGAACTTCCAGCGCTTTTCTTATATGGCGGTGCAGCCGTTGCGTTTATTACGATTTGGGCGTTTTTAACAATCGTCTGGATTTAAGAAGAAGCTAGCGTTTGCTAGCTTCTTTTCTTTTCACGTTTGTTACGTTTGTAGTATAATAAGGTCGGAAAAAAAAGCGAGGTGAGTATGATGCCGTTAAGTATATTCGGTTTTGAAGCGATGTGGAGTCCGTACTTTTTCGTTTCTTTAGTCGCTGTAACGATCGTTTATTTTTGGCTTGTCAATCGCTCAAAAGAACAAACGACGACGAAACAAAAAACGTTGTTTGTGACTGCGATTGTTTTGCTTTATATTTCTAAAGGTTCTCCTGTCGATTTGTTAGGTCATTTAATGTTTAGTGCGCATATGACGCAAATGGCTGTTCTTTATTTAATCGTTCCACCACTTCTTATTAAAGGTATTCCTTCATGGATGTTTGAAGCAGTATTTCGCATTCGAATGATTCGTTCCATTGTTGCTTTCACTACGAAGCCGCTCATTGCATTGTTTTTGTTTAATGGTATATTTTCGTTATACCATGTGCCACTTATTTTCGATGTCGTGAAAACGAATATGTGGCTGCACGCGCTCATGACGACAGCTATTTTTATTGCGGCGATGATGATGTGGTGGCCACTTGTGAACGACGTTCATGGTTTTCCGAGATTATCGGGTGTGAAAAAAGTTGGTTATATTTTCGCTGATGGTGTATTGCTTACACCTGCTTGTGCGCTTATTATTTTTGCCGATACACCGTTGTATGCCACATATTACGATCCAGCTGCTTGGATGAACGCTTTGGCGCTTTGTGTGCCACAAAGTACGTTAGCGTCGCTCGAATTAAGCGGTCCTGAAATGTTCAGCTCCATGTCTCTGTTACACGACCAACAGCTTGGTGGCGTATTAATGAAAGTTATTCAAGAAATCGTGTATGGCGTCATGCTGTTCTATGTCTTTATTGAATGGTATCGAAAAGAAAGAGACGAAGAAAATATGGCGATTCAATCGACAAAATCATAGGTTAGAGAGGGGACACTATGGGTTCGTTACCAATTTTGCCTACCATTAGTACAAGCTTTATCGTCATAAGCGCTATTCTTGTAGCAGTTGGCTGGTATTTCATTCGACAAAAGCAAGTGGAAAAGCATGAAAAAACGATGTGGCTTGCCGCAGCTTTTGCACTAGCATTTTTCATCATTTATTTATCACGTACGATTTTCATTGGAAATACAAGCTTTGGTGGACCGGATCATTTGAAAATTTACTACACACTCTTTTTGTTTTTCCACATTTTTTTAGCGACTGCTGGTGCTGTATTTGGCATCGTGACATTGCTATCTGCAGTGAAAAAAAATTGGGTGCGACATAAAAAGCTCGGTCCAATCACAAGCGTTGTTTGGTTTTTTACGGCAACGACAGGTGTAGCAGTCTATTTATTGTTATACGTCTTTTACCGCGGCGGTGAAACGACATCGATCATTAAGGCGATTTTAGGCTTTTAAGAAGAGTGTTACGCTTGAAAAAAGAGGGTGAACGATTCACCCTCCTTATAGTTTAAAGTTAAATTTGATGATCCCAGCTTCTTTTGCAGATTTTATGCCAATTAGTAGCAGTGGGAATAAAATTAAGCCAAGCACCCCCATAATTTTTACCCCTAAATACATTGAGATAAGAGTTGCTAGTGGAGATAGCCCCATATGGGCACCCATCACTTTCGGCTCAATCGTTCGGCGTAAAATGAGCAAAATCACACCGAGAATCGTTAATTTCGTTGCCAATACAGTGTCACCTGTAATGAAGTGGAAGATCGCCCACGGTGCCATAACGATAATGGAGCCGATAATCGGAATAAAGTCGATCACCCAAATAATAAACGCCATAAATAAAGCAACTTTTGGCGCAATAAGCAGCAACCCTACTAACGAGACGGCAAAAATAATTAAGCTTACGAGAAATTGCGCTTTCCAAAACCCGAACAACACATACGACAGGCGTGACATCATAAAGTGCACTTTTTCTCTCGTTTCTTCTGTTAAATGTGAAAAAATAGCTTCTCGTATTTTCGGCAAATCGTGCATAAATAGAAATAATGTAATCAAATAGACGAGAAAATTAATTAAAAACTTTGGAATATTTGCCACTAGCGCACTGACTTTATTTAAGCTGAGCGAGGCAGTGAGTTGTGTTTTTAGCTTTGTTAAAAACAAATCGACTTGGTGCGTTAACTCTGCCAAGATAAATGGTGGCAATTTTTCCGTTTGCTTGTACCAGCGAGCAACAAGTTCATTCCATCCTGCAATCATTTCATTTACATACAATGGTGAGTTTCTGAAAAAGTAAAACGCCTCAGTCACAATTTTTGTAATAATAAAGTAACCTCCCAAAAACATAAACAACGTGAATAAGCTAAATACAAGGAGGACAGCGACCTGTCTTTTGAGACCTATCCGTTGCTGAGCAACCTTCACCGCTGGTTCTAAAAGAATGGCTGTAATTAAAGCGAACAAAATTGGAACAGCAATTGGAGCGATCCAGTACGTGAGTAAGACGATCGCAATGAGCCCAATAATCATGTACACGGAACGCTTTGGAATTTTTTCGAACAACGAAACGACACCTGCTTTCATTTCTTAAATCTTATGGAGGATGTATATGCATAAACCTATTATAACGATTGCTGCAATGAGTGTACAACTATTTGATGATGTCATATTAGAAGAAACGAAAGTATATGCCCTGCATAACGGACTGACGATTCATATGACCGTCTCTTTCAAAGTGTGCGATCATATGCTTACTTTATGTGAACAATTACAAAAACAAGTAATTGACGACATATACGAGATGACAGGGCAAACCGTGTTTGCTGTTCATCTATATGTCCGAAAGCTTATTGACGGAAAAAACGCATGAGCGCGCTCATGCGTTTTGAATGTTAGCGAGGCCTTCTTTCACTTTTGCTAAAATGGCTTCACATTGACTAACTAATGACGAAGGGAAATGTTCTCCGTCACCGTATTCTACGCCGTGTGGATAATAATGTTTACCTAACAGCGGCTTCAATAATTTAATAACAGCACGATGAGCCCCAACGTCTCCTTCGATCGCATACCCTTGCACACGCAAATAAAATACGTCATTTTTAATTTCAAATTTGCGGTCATATGTGACACGTTCGTAATCCCATTGACCGGCACGTACGAAGCCGAGGCTTTCCATTAATTCATCTAAACGTGTTAATGGCGCTGTTTGATTTTCAATACCTGTATTTTCAAAGCGCATCGTTCATTTCCCCCTTATGTAAAATAAAACATTCCTCCATTAATAATAGTACGAAAGCGCATAACTTTCAATGACGAGCTTCATAATTGTTCCGATTTTGGTGAAACTAAAGGGAGAAAGGGGAGGTGAACATGCCAAAAGTAAAAGACATGATGACGACGGATATCGAATGTTGTACACCGCTCGATAATATATACGAAGCGGCTGTAAAAATGCGCGACTACAACGTCGGTGCGATTCCGATTACAGACGGAAACCGCCTTGTCGGCATTGTCACGGATCGCGATTTAGTTGTGCGTGGCATTGCTGAGAAAAAGCCAGCCTCGACCGCTGTCACAGAAGTGATGAGCGAACAGCTCGTGACGATTTCACCGGCCGCTTCTGTGACAGAAGCTGCTCAGCTGATGGCAAAGTACCAAATTCGCCGCTTGCCTGTCGTCGAAGGGGATGCGTTAGTCGGGATGATGTCGCTCGGTGATTTAGCCGTCCATGAAATGAGTGACGACCAAGCAGGAGAGGCACTTACACACATATCGCAATATCATTAATTAACGTGTTGAAGGAGGCTATGTTTTCGCATAGCCTTATTTTTTTGTGTTGTGAGGCGGACAAACTGTATATAATGGAAATATAGATAGTAACTGAGGGAGAATGACGCATGCGTTGGATAGTGGTTTTAATTACAGTTTTTATTATAGTCTTTTATTTTTCACCACCCGATGAACAAGCTCCGTTCAACGACACATCTTTCCAAATGGAACAAAGAAGTCATGATAACATCGTGATAGAAGGATTAGGGGCATGGATCGGCAAAACGGAGGAGGAAGTGAAGCAAACATTTGGACAACCAGCGCGCATCGATCCGTCCGCTTACGGCTACGTCTGGTGGGTATATAACGATCCGAAAACGTATATGCAAATCGGCATACGTGACGGACGAGTCGTCACGATTTATGCGTGTGGGCCCGAGGTGAACGTAGCTCCGTTTCAAATCAATCGCTCAATTAATGAGCTGCTACAAACGATGCCGCTTCATGATGATATTCACGTGCAACTCGATGATGGAGTATATCGCTTTCAACTGACAGAAGAAGATTTAATGATTCAGCCGCTCCTTTCGTTTGGTGATGTATATGTGCAATTATATATTGACCGTTTTACCGGCACATTATCAAGCGTTCGCTTTCTCGATGGCGAGACGTTAGTACACATTCGTCCGTACGAACTTAAATATCGCGGGCCGCTACCGGAAGTGGCGATCGATGAAACGCTTGAAAAACAAATTGAACGAGCGAATGCGGAACAAATTTTTGATATTACAAACGTCATGCGCGCACGTCACGGCATTTCTCCGTTGACGTGGGACGAGCGTGTCGCTCAAGTAGCATATGAACATAGTAAAGATATGGCGGAAAATAAATTTTTTGCGCACGAATCTCCAACGAGCGGCGACTTACAGCAGCGGCTCATTCGAGCAGGCATTTCGTTTGAATTAGCAGGAGAAAATATTGCTGCCGAATATGCCGATGCTCCTGCCGTCGTAGAAGCGTGGCTCAATAGCCGAAGCCATCGACAAACGTTGTTAAACAACGAACTGACACATTTAGGTGTCGGGGTATATAAGCGGTATTACACACAAAACTTCATTCGCCCTTTGTCCCAACCAAAATAGGCGCACGCATCGTTCATTCGGTCGTAATATATGGTAGGCAAACAAACTAGAAAGGGGCGACCGATGATGTCCGTTGAACAATTTAAACAATTTGTTAAAAAACACCCGAAAATCATTGAAGAAGTGCGGCAAGGGAGAAAGACGTGGAAAGAGCTGTACAACGATTGGTACGTGTTTGGTGAAGAAGATGAAATGTGGGATGTATATAAATCAACAAATGAAAAAGAAGAACAAAGCGCGCTTATTCAAAAATTAGTGAACTATTTAAAACATGTAGATGTAAATGAGCTTCAAACATACGTGACAAATGTTCAACAAGCGATTACGTCCATTCAAGAAGTTGTACGGCAAATGCAACAAACAAATACGAAAGATCCGTTTTCGTTTCGGAAAGATTAAAGGGACAAAAGATGAGAAAAGATGTGTACGAATACATTGTTGTAAAGCCGAAACTTCATCAATTTTTACGTGAACACCCGTCATGGTATCGAAGGTTAGCGAGACGCCCGATGGATATAAAAGAAATGGAAAAAGAGGCGCGTCAATATTATAAACAAACGATGCCGCATAAAGTGCAAAACGTCGTCCAAACGATTGAAATGGCGAAAATGATGATGGCCATGATGAAACTGATGAATGACACTCATAATTAAACGGGAAACGTAAACACTATCACTACGAAAGGATGGTGAAAGTGTTGCGTTTCTTTTTTTTATGTGTCGTATTGTTGTTTTCAACGCACGTTAGCGACCATAGGCATACGGTGTTTGCTGAACAAAAGCAAACGTTATTCGTCAAACATCATGTGAAAGGAAATAACGTTTTTGTCGAGTGCATCGTCGATCAATTTACGTTTACGAAAGGAAAACATCCGAAAAAAAACGGACAAGGGCGCATTCACGTATATGTCAATGGGAAAAAAGTAAGCGAAATGACAACAGCTGCTTTCGTTATTCGCGGATTGCCTGCCGGAAAGCATTCGATTCGCCTCGAGCTCGTCCATAACGATGCGAGCCGCTACCACATATCACATGAATTTACCGTGACTATTTCGTAAGTCTGGGGCAACCAGACTTATTTGTTTTGTTTGTTAAATCATGTTATGATACCGTTGTGGAGGTGTTGCTCGTGCTTGTAGCAACGGTTGAACGTTTACAAATATTAGATTTCGCAGAAGAGCTTGGCAAAATGATCATCCAATCAGATGTGGCAGAACAATATCGCCGCAGCTTTTATTATATGAAACGAGATGAGAAGGCGCAGCAACTCATTTCGCGCTTCGTTCAGTTGAAAGAGCGATACGAAGAAGTGCAGCGTTTTGGAAAATATCATCCAGATTACAAAGAAGTAACGAAGCAAGTGCGCGATGCAAAACGTGAGCTCGATTTGTATGAGCCGATTGCCGCCTTTAAAAAGGCAGAAAAAGATATGCAATTGCTTTTAGATGAAATTAGCACAATAATCGGTCGCGCTGTATCTGAAAACATTAAAGTGCCGACGGGGAACCCGTATTTCGACTCCCTCTCTTGCGGTGGGGGATGCGGTGTCGGTGGAACGTGCGGCTGTCGGACGAAATAAAAAGGGGATGGGGTTTATGTTTCCGATGCGACAAGGAATTATCGTTTGGCTTTATTCACTGAAACATAGTAAACAGTTGCGAAAATACGGGAACGTTCATTACGTATCGAAGCGGCTTAAATATGCCGTCTTATATTGCAACATGGACGAAGCGGAAGAGATGATGAAAAACCTCGCCTCCTTACCGTTTGTAAAGCGAGTCGAACCGTCTTACCGTCCGTATGTGAAAGTGGAATTTGAATCGAAAGCGGACAAAGAGAAAGAATATGAATATGGGATATAATCAAAAAAGGATGTCGCGGCTAGACATCCTTTTTACTTTCTTATTGCAATGGCGGAATGAATCGATTCATGCGCATAATGCCGATTAAATGTTGATAATACAATTGCAAATCGGCAAAAAAGTTCGATGGTTTTACGTCCAAATGAATAATTTCTTGATTGAGTTGTTTAGCTAGGTCGATGAACAATTCGTATCGCTTCGTTATTTTCACGGACGGATGTGGAATGCCTTCGCGGCAAATGTATAGCGGTTGAAAATCGCCCGGTTCAGTCGGATGGAGCACAACGACGAACGATGTGAGCGCTTTTCCGTCTTTCGTCGTATGAAAAGCAAACAAACCGGATAAGCGGTGACGGTTTGATTTTGCAATTTCAATGAGCTCATAAATGTCGGAATATCCTTCCCCTAGTTCAATAAAACGTTGAATCATCTGTTCATTCCCTCACTTTTACGTTTTGTTCCATCATTAACTTTAACACGTTCAACTTTTTTCGACAATTAGGGAAAACGGTGTATGACAACGCATTGAAATTTTGTTATTGTTATAATATAAATTGTTTGATAAGGGGCAATCATATGTGGAAGGTGGCTTTTATTTCGACCCTCCTTTTCCTCGGCATTAGCGCAGGAGCTTTATATTACCAATGGGACGAATATCGTACAGAAGCGACGAAACAGTCTGTGCTTCAACATGACGTGGAAGCGACATTTAGCGGGAAGGAGATGGAAGTTACCCATCGTATTCGCGGAGCTGTCGCTCGCACATATGAAGTAATTGTGCCAAACGAAGTGAAACATATTTCGTGTTCCGAACAAAAAGCATGCGTAAAACGACAAAACGGCAAAACGATTGTCGACGCCTCACATACAGACGAGCTTTCGTTCACATATCGCGTGCCGGTTGCACAAAAAGAGCCGCTCTTTATGAAAGAATGGCTCATTCGCTTTCATACTGCTCAACCCCAACAAATGACGATTTCGTTAACGGACACCGTTCATCCGAAAGGGATTTGGATTGCGGACGGAAAGCTTGTCGGCTATGTCCATAAACCGTCTTTTTCGCTTTTTATGTGGGAGAAAGAAGGGGGAAAAGCTGTTCCGCTTTATTTTCAAGCTCAGCCGCTTCAAATATCGCTTCATGATCGACTGAGCGTATATGCAGCGAAGCCAATAGACCATTCGGCGTTATCGTTTTGGCAACAAAGCGATGTCAAGACGCTCGTCATCACCCCGTTTTCGCTTCAATATATGACGCCGACGTTCGTCATTATCCCGGATCGTGTCTCGTTTTCAACGGCTCAGCGCGCTTACGTTCGCTCTCAGTTAGAAGAGCGCTTTCCGAACAGTTCCGTTCCAGATTGGGTATGGGATTTGCTTATTGCGTATATGACAAAAACAGAACCAGTGACACAACAAGCGAAACGCACTTTCGAGCAATTGCAAAAGACGTTGACGAAAGAAGAGCAGCAAACGTTTTGGACATTTGTGACGACGCATAAACATGAGCCGTTGACGATGAAAAAGCTAGACGAATGGCTAGGAAATGCATACGGGGGACATACGACATTTTTCCAAGACGAAAAACCGTATATGACTTTCACCGAACGAAAAATACTCGTCGTCAATGATGTACAATTGCCGAATGCGCGCGTGTTATTAAAAGATGGACAGCAACTATTCCCGTTCATTCCGGTTATGCGCACGCTCGGCTATACGGTGAACCGATCAGGAGAGGCAATATTTATTGAAAAAGATGGGGAACGTTGGCGTTTCTTTATAAACGGAACGAACGCTGTCATTCAACAATGGGATGGGTCGTTATATATCGAGCGAACGGAATTTCCGAAATGGTTTTCCGTTTACGTTAGCGAGACGGATAAAAACATTTATGTAGTCGGTCAATAATAAAAAAATCCCTGTGGCATATGCCGCAGGGGCCCTTCCATTCCTTTTCGGACGAGCCGAAAAAGAGAAGGAAAAAAGGGAGAGGAGAAACCGGAGGAAGAACTTATGGGGAACGTAAGTCTTCTCCGTGGTTGGCAACAACATCATTACCGATGTTGTTACTACCAGTATGACCATTATTTTGCATGATATACATGATCATCATATTTTTTCCCTTTGTATCGTTTCATCGATTATCATTACGAGTGAGGTGAAGTGTATTGCGCGTTATATCGGGGAAATGTAAAGGAAAGTCGCTGCAAGCTGTTCCGGGCATGACGACACGTCCGACGACCGATAAAGTGAAAGAAGCGATGTTTAATATGATCGGTCCGTATTTTTCTGGCGGACTCGGACTAGACTTATTTGGCGGAAGCGGTGGGCTTGGCATTGAGGCGTTAAGCCGTGGATTAGATCGCGTCATTTTCGTCGATCATGACGCCAAAGCGGTGCAAACGATAAAAAAAAATGTAGCAGCTTGCCGCTTAACAGATCAAGCAGAAATTTATCGCAACGATGCCGAGCGGGCGCTAAAAGCGATCATCAAAAGAGGCTTGACGTTTCGCCTTATTTTTCTTGATCCGCCGTATAAAAACAAACAGTTGGAAGCGCTTATCGCGATCATCGATGCACATCAACTATTGCAAAAAGACGGTTTTATCGTTGCTGAACATGGGGTTGAAGTTGAGCTCCCAAAACAAATTGGGCGATTGACGAAAGTGAAAGACGAAACGTACGGCGTAACGGCAGTATCCATCTTTGCTTATGTAGAGGAGGAAGAATAGGAATATGGCAAGCATTGCAGTATGCCCGGGGAGCTTTGATCCTGTTACGTATGGGCATTTAGACATCATTCGTCGCGGGGCGAAAGTGTTTGATCAAGTATATGTTGTCGTGTTGAACAACTCAGCAAAAAAGCCGTTATTTTCGACGGAAGAACGAGTAAAATTGCTTGAAGAAGTAACGAAAGATTTACATAACGTAACGGTAGATTGTTACCAAGGGTTGCTTGTCGATTATGCTCGAAGCAAACGAGCAAGCGCCATTTTGCGCGGTTTGCGTGCCGTGTCAGATTTTGAATACGAAATGCAAATTACATCGATGAACCGCGTGTTGAACGAGCAAATTGAAACGTTTTTTATGATGACAAACAATCAATACTCTTTTTTAAGTTCAAGCATCGTAAAAGAAGTCGCGAAATATAACGGAAACATTTCCGAACTTGTCCCGAAAGTCGTCGAAGAAGCGCTTCGTCAAAAGTTTGCTGAAGCGAAAAACCACCTTTAAGCAGGTGGTTTTTCGCGTCGGAAAGTGATAAGCAAATAGACGAGACACGCCGTAGCGGTAATGAAAAAACCGTACTGCTCAAGCCAATGCACGTACGTAACTGACCATTGTACCCCTGTTTGTGGAAGCCATACAGGCCATGTTTCTCCTGCTTCAAACGGCTCAACATAAAGCGGTTTCCAAAGAAGCGATGCGAAAAAAGCAGCAAATAGTCCGTGACATATGCGCGCAATGAAAAAAGGTTGGAAGCGAATATTTGCTTCAGCTAATATGCTGGCAACTTGTGCTTGTACAGAAAAACCGCTAAAAGCAAGGATGAAGCTTGTGACGATGACTTTTTGTAATAGTGTCGCGTTCGTCGCCTCGCTCGCCATTTGACTACCTAAAGTAATTTCGAACATTCCTGCAATAAGCGGCACGCTCAACTCGCTCGGCAATTGAAAAATAGCTAAACCGTTCTGCACGATGCTTGCGAGCACGTTCGTCATATTTGTCACATAAAGCAGTTTATTTAAAACGGAAAATAAAATAATGAACCCCCCGATCATAAAGAGCGTTTGAATGGAGGAGCGGACGGCATCCCCAAGCAGTTTACCGATCGCTTGTCTATGTTTTAAGCGCGTTTCATGCATGGCGCGAAACGCTTGACGGAAAATGCCTTTTTTTTGCTTGGCGACATGAGCGGCGTCGTCTTTTCCGTGGAAGCGCATCATTATTCCGACGCAAATGTTGCCGAGGTAATGGGATAAGGCGAGAATGATGCCGATATTCGGATTGTGAAAGAAACCGACAGAAATAGCCCCGAAAATAAAGAGCGGATTTGATGAATTTGTAAACGAAACGAGCCGTTCTGCTTCAACGGCGGAAAGCTGTTGCTGTTGCTTTAATCGTGCGGTTAGTTTCGCCCCAGCAGGATAGCCAGAAGCCATGCCCATCGCCCAAACGAACCCGCCGATGCCAGGCACTTTAAAAAGCGGTCGCATGAACGGCTCAAGCAATACACCGAGAAAATGAACGACGCCAAATCCGATTAAAATTTCTGATACAATAAAAAAAGGGAGAAGGGAAGGAAAGACGACGTCCCACCACATATGTAATCCGCGCACAGCCGCTTCAAACGATTGCTGTGGATAGCGAAGCAAGGCGATACATAAGCAAATAATAATAGACGACAGCACTAATGTTTTCCATTTCTCTTTCATCGTTCATAAGCCTCCTCGTTTGCCGATCGTACTCGTTTTAATATACGAGTATATGTGGACATTTTAGACCATAGTATTGAACAGGAAGGGGGAACGAGAATGAAAATCGGGTTGGCGTTAGGCTCTGGTGGGGCACGAGGCTTTGCGCATGCTGGAGTAATTAAAGTGTTGGAAGAAGAACATATTCCGATTCATATGATCGCTGGAAGCAGCATCGGTGCTCTCGTCGGGGCGTTGTATGCATCGGGGATATCGACGGAGCGATTATATCGGTTAGCGTCCGTATTTCGACGCAACGACTATATCGATTGGACCGTTCCGAAAATGGGGCTTATTGCTGGAAATGACATAAAACAATTCATTTCGGTTATGACAAAGCAACAACGAATTGAAGACGCGCACATTCCGCTCGCGATCGTGGCGACGGATTTACAAAAAGGAGAAAAGGTCGTCTTTCGCAGCGGAAGCATAGCCGATGCGGTGAGGGCAAGCATTTCTATTCCTGGCATTTTTGTGCCAGAACGATGGAACGGCCGTCTTCTTGTCGACGGAGGGGTAATCGATCGCGTGCCAGCTACCGTCGTTCGTGACATGGGAGCGGATGTTGTCATCGCTGTCGATGTCGCTTCTGTGAAAACGAACGGTGCCATTACATCGATAGTTGATGTTATTTTACAAAGTTTAGATATTATTCAAGCGGAGCTCGCGTCCCACCGCATCGCCCAAGCTGATATCGTCATCCGCCCGCCACTTGAGCGATATAGTTCGTATGCATTCACTCATGCGAAAGAAATGATTCGGATCGGGGAAGAAGCGGCGCGCCAACAGCTTCCGATCATTCGCCAATTGCTTGCAGAGAAGGGGTTTAAACAATGAATAAAAAACGGTATATTCAAACGACGATCATCATAGCGATATTGCTTGCTTTTGCGACTTTTTTTCATTTGCCATATTACGTGACGATGCCGGGGACGGCTGAGCCGTTGCGTCCGCTCGTTGAAGTAAAAGGCGGCTATAAAGAAGAAGGAGAAATGATGTTAACGACAGTTCGAATGGGGCAGGCAAACCTTTTTTCTTTTGTCCTCGCGCACGTGAGTAAATATAATGAGCTATATCGGATGGACGAAGTGCGCCAAGAAGGGGAAAGCGATGAAGAATATACGCATCGCCAATTAAAAATGATGGAAAACTCAAAAGAAACAGCGATTGCCGTTGCATACAAAAAAGCAAATAAGCCGTTTTCCTACAAAAATAAAGGGGTATACGTACTTTATGTCATGGATGAGATGCCGGCCGCGAAACAGTTAAAAAGCGGCGATCAATTAATAGCGATTGACGGTCAACGAATCAATGAAGCTGATGAATTTATTCAATACGTGAGCGGAAAGAAAAAAGGCGATCGCGTTCATATTACATATAAACGAGAAGGAAAAGAGAAAACGGCAACATTGACGCTCGCGCCGTTTCCGAAAGATAAAGAGCGTGTCGGTCTCGGCGTTTCCGTCATGACCGACCGCGATATCGTCACTGATCCACCAGTTCGTATTGAATCCGATCAAATTGGCGGACCGTCTGCCGGTCTCATGTTCGCCCTTGAAGTGTACAACCAGCTCGTTCCCGAAGATTTAACGAAAGGATATCGCATTGCTGGAACCGGCACGATTAACAGCGACGGAGAAGTCGGTCCGATCGGTGGCATTTCTCAAAAAGTTATCGCCGCTCATAAAGCGGGGGCGGACATTTTTTTCGCCCCGAACGAGCGCGGAGCGAAACATTCAAACTATAAGGAAGCTGTAAAAACGGCAAAACATATCGGCACAAACATGAAAATTGTTCCTGTTGATACGTTCGATGACGCTGTTCAATTTTTACAAAAACTATCGTAACGGCGGTGTTGCATATTCGTTGCGCAACGCTTCCGTCAAAAGCGGCTCAGGCAACACGGATAAATATGCTTGGGTCGCTTTTTTTTCAATATGATATACCGGGTCATGTTGTATATGTTTTATGTTCGTTATAAGCGGCAATGCCGTTCGTTTTTTGACGGTTTGTAAATACGCTCTTCCTTTGTCGTTCATTGCGAGCAGACGAATGTATGTCGCACGCTTCTGTTCGATCGCTTGCGTCATTTCTTTTTTCGTTACATTCGTCAAAATATGCGTACATATACGTTGCAATCTCGTCCACGTATATCGCTTCGTTTTGACAGCTGAAAGAAATGCGTGAAACGATGTAGCATGTACAATCGCTCGTTTTAACCGATGTTCAATTCCTTCTCCCACTTCTGCGATGCGTCGAATGTCATCTATTTCCATCGTCAATAGGCGATATTTGAGAAGCGGAAAATACGACTCCCAGTCGTGCCACATTCGATACGTTTGAAGCGTCTCATATGTGATATGTGGAACATAGCGCATAATGTCTTCAGCGCGACCAGATTGCAAAAAGCGGCGAATGCTCGTTGCGCTAGCGATTTGATCATTCGTCGGAAGCGTTTCATCATGATAATGGGCAACGATGCGCGAAATCGTTTCCGGCTTCATCCGACTTCGCTGTTCTCGTATCGCTTTAACGTAATGCAATCCTAAAATATTGTTCGGCTGCGATATGTCGAGCGCGTCACGACTAATGTCGCCAAGCGCAAGGGCATACGCTTTTGCATAGCTCATTCCTTGTTGCATATAATGCTTTACTCGCTCGTTATGGCTTTCTTGTTCATCGATTAGCCGTTGTGCCGTCTGTAAAAACGATTCGATATTTCCATGTTCGCTTCCAAAACATAATTGCTCGCAGTGGAGGGCATCAAGAATCGAAATCGCCCCATGAGCGAAAAGCTCAGCTGTTTGCACCGCAAACGGATAAGGGAGCTCGACGACGAGATCGACGCCGCCTGCTAGCGCCATGCTAGCACGTTGCCATTTCGGCACGATTGCCGGCTCGCCCCGTTGTGTAAAGGAGCTGCTCATGACGGCGATTATGCAATCGGCTTCTGTTTTTTTTCTCGTTTGTTGCACATGATATGCATGTCCGTTATGAAACGGATTGTATTCGACAACGATTCCAGCCGCTTTCATCTGTTGTCCACCTTTCGTATGAGTAAAATGTTTGTGGGAGAAAAAAAGACAGGTTCCTGATTTGGTATAATAAGGAACCTGTCAGATATGTAAGCAAAATAGATGAAAAACGGGCTCTCCTCCTGGTAAGGTAGTAAGTGTGAAAAAAATACAACCAAAGAAAGGAGTGGAGCCCATGCAGGATTATATCACAAACGGCTTGACATTAAAAGAGATCGAACAGTCTTTATTTAGACATATGCAAAAACAATATGGTCATCTCCTTCAACAGGTGTTGGAGGAGATCGACCGCACATTGGCAGAACAGCGGGACAAGAAACGATATGCGCTCAAAGATAAGCGG